>NZ_CP107845.1:7945498-8318248 GCF_041431415.1 Streptomyces sp. NBC_00513 | reverse complement strand
GTGGCCGTGGCGATGGGGTCGGGTGGTGCGGGCTAGTGGGAGCTTTAGTGGGGGAGTTGGGGTCCGCTGCGCTCTCCCGCCAGATAGTCCTTCCGGCTGCGCCTCCAGGACCGTTGAAGCCCACTGCGTGGGCTCCGCCAGCCAAGGAGGGCGGGGCGGTCTTTCGATCGCTGGTCCGGGCTTCGGGGCCTGTCAGGGGCCTGCGGTCCACTCCTCGTCCGGGATGAACTCCTCCCACGCGCCCCAGGTCCATCCGCTGTACATCAGCAAGGGGCGACTCAAAACAACGTCTCCGACCCTGACCCTGCGCAGAACGAGACCATACTGCTGCAGTGCCGGGTCTCCCGAGGGAAGCCATGACGCCTTCATGCCGTGCTGTTTCGCGTAGTCGTGGAAGCGTTCCAGTGTGGGTGACCACAGCCCTCCCGCCGGCTCTCCGATCGACTGTCCCACCAGTGAAATTCCGCCGAGGGTGACCTGCGGGCCTGTCAGTGCCGACAAGGCCACCGCCGCGAGGTGACCCGCGGTCGTGTAGTACGCGCTGACACCTTGGCGGGGAAAGTGCTCATGCCCGACTGCACCAAGACGGTCATCGTCGTCCGCAGTCGACCGGCCCAGCGCGGCCGCGACCTCACTTCGGCGCATCCCGAACTCCAGCATCCCCACCGCCACGAGCGGGGTCCAGGACCAGTGGTCACGATCCATGTCCGACTTCACCACAACAGACTCCTCGCTTGTTTATGTCGGTTCCCGAGAGTCACTGCATCAAAATTGATTCAGCATGTACCATTGGCAGAAGAAGGCGACATGCTGCATCGTTTCCACTATTCAATCCAAGTACTCCAATTCATTCGAGGTGGATCGCACTGTCCAGATTCAACAGCATCTTCGATTGAATAGTCGCCGAAGTACACGCAGTCCGGGTAAACCGGCTGCGCCCCGTACCAGCAGCCCAAAATGACCACTCCGAGAGCCAGGGAGGCCAGCAGGTGCTTCCACGTGGGAGGACCGGAGACAGGGCTGATCATGGGCACGAGCATACGGGCCCTCGCCTGGCCCACCCTGTCGGGGCCAGCCTCACGATCAACCACCCGAGAGACCACGCGTCGGCTCGCCGGAAAAGTCTATAGCCTCGCACAAAAATCCTGGAAGGGATGGCCTGGTATGTACGGTGTTCAGCTCAGGGAACACCAAGTCGACCAGAAGTCGGCGTTCCGAAAGTGGGTGGGATTTCCTGCAAGGTCATCTGTACCCTCTCAGGGGGCTCGGGGCACGATCGTCTCCGCTACCGGGTCGGGCAAGACGATCACAGCCGCCGCGTGCGCGCTGGAGTGCTTCCCGGGCGGCCGGATCCTCGTGACCGTGCCGACCCTGGACCTGCTCGCGCAGACCGCCCAAGCGTGGCGCCTGGTGGGCCACACCGCGCCGATGGTCGCGGTGTGCTCGCTGGAGAACGACGCGGTGCTCAACTCGCTGGGGGTGCGCACCACCACCAACCCGATCCAGCTCGCCCTGTGGGCCGCGACCGGCCCGGTCGTCGTGCTCGCCACGTACGCCTCCCTCGTGGACCGTGAGGACATCGACGCAGCCGAGGGCCAGCGGAAGATGCGCGGGCCGCTGGAGGCCGCCCTGGCGGGCGGGGAACGGCTGTACGGGCAGCAGATGGCCCCGTTCGACCTCGCGATCGTGGACGAGGCCCATGGAACCGCCGGCGATCTCGGGCGGCCGTGGGCGGCGATCCACGACAACCAGCGGATCCCGGCCGACTTCCGGCTCTACCTCACCGCCACCCCGCGCATCCTCGCAGCAGCCCGCCCCCAGAAGGGCGCGGACGGCCAGGAGGCGGAGATCGCGTCCATGGCCGACGACCCGGACGGCACCTACGGCGCGTGGCTCGCAGAGCTCGGGCTCTCGGAGGCAATCGAGCGCGAGATCCTTGCGGGCTTCGAGATCGACGTCCTGGAGATCCGCGACCCCTCCCCCATCCTCGGGGAGTCGGAAGAGGCGCGGCGGGGCCGGCGCCTGGCGCTCCTGCAGACCGCACTTTTGGAGCACGCGGCGACGTACAACTTGCGTACGGTCATGACGTTCCACCAGAAGGTGGAGGAGGCCGCCGCGTTCGCGGAGAAGCTGCCCGAGACCGCCGCCGCGCTGTACATGAACGACGCGTCCGACGCCGACCTGGCCGCAGCCAACAGGCTGCCGAAGTCGTCGATCGACGCGGAGTTCTACGAACTCGAGGCCGGCCGCCACGTACCGCCGGACCGCGTGTGGTCGGCGTGGCTGTGCGGCGACCACCTCGTGTCCGAGCGGCGCGAGGTCCTGCGCCAGTTCGCCAACGGCATCGACGCGGCCGGGCGCCGGGTCCACCGCGCTTTCCTCGCGTCCGTTCGCGTACTTGGGGAGGGCGTCGACATCACCGGCGAGCGGGGCGTGGAAGCCGTCTGCTTCGCCGATACCCGCGGCTCGCAGGTCGAGATCGTCCAGAACATCGGCCGCGCCCTGCGGCTCAACCGCGACGGCAGCACGAAGGTCGCCCGCATCATCGTGCCGGTGTTCCTGGCCCCGAACGAGGACCCCACCGACATGGTCGCCAGCGCCAGCTACCGACCCCTCGTAGCGGTCCTCCAAGGCCTCCGCAGCCATGACGAACGACTCGTCGAACAGCTCGCCTCCCGCGCCCTCACCAGCGGCAAGCGCAAAGTCCACGTCCAGCGTGACGAAGACGGGCGGATCACCGGGGCCGGCGGTGAGAGCGACGGCGAGGACCAGGAGGACGGAGTCGACGCCGCTGCTGAGTCGGCCCTGCTCCACTTCTCCAGCCCGCGCGACGCCGCCACCATCGCCGCGTTCCTGCGCACCCGCGTCTACCGGCCCGAGTCGCTGGTGTGGCTGGAGGGCTACCAAGCCCTCATCCGCTGGCGGAAGGAGAACAAGATCACCGGCATCCACGCCGTCCCCTACGACACCGAGGTCGAATTGGGGGTCACCAAGGACTTCCCCCTCGGCCGATGGGTCCACCAACAGCGCAAGGCCCTGCGCGCCGGCGAACTCGAGGAACGGCGCAAGACCCTGCTCGACGCCCCGGAGGCTGGCATGGTGTGGGAGCCCGGCGAGGAAGCGTGGGAGGCCAAGCTCGCCGCCCTGCGGTCGTACCGGCGGGCCACCGGACACCTCGCACCCCGACAGGACGCGATGTGGGGCGAAGGCGAGGCGATGGTGCCCATCGGGCAACACATGGCCAACCTCCGACGCAAGGGCGCAAAGAACGGCCTCGGAAAAAACGAGGACACCGCGACGACCCGGGCGGCGCAGCTCACCGCGATCGACGAGGACTGGGACTGCCCGTGGCCACTGGACTGGCAACGCCACCACCGCGTCCTCGCCGACCTGGTCGACGCCGACGGCATACTGCCCTACATCGCACCCGGCGTCACCTTCGACGGCGACGACATCGGCAAATGGCGGTGGCGGCAGCAAGAACCGGGCACCTGGGCGCAGCTGTCGACCGAGCAGCAGGAACGGCTGACCGCACTGGGCATCCAGGCCCCTGAGGCCCCGTCTCCCGCGCCTGCGGCAGCGCGTACCACGAAGGGTCCGAGCAAGGCGCAGCAGGCATTCCAGCGAGGGCTGACAGCGCTCGCGCAGTGGGTCGAGCGGGAAGGCACAGACCGACCAGTGCCACGCGCGCACGGCGAGGAGATCGCGGTCGAGGGTGAGGCGGAGCCCGTGGTCGTGAAACTCGGCGTATGGATCACCAACACCAAGCAGCGGCGCGGAAAACTCACCGCCGAGCAACTCAACGCACTACGAGAACTCGGCATTGTGTGGGCATGAGACATGAGTGCTGCAGCTTGGGGTTGAGGCGTTCGTGGCGCATGGACGCGGAGGTACCTGCCCGCCACTTGGTTGAGGTCTTTGGTCGTCAGCCCTCTCCGCGGGCTATCAGATGCCAAGGCTCCCAGTTGGACAGTCGCCATTGCCCGGGCCATGGATCGGGGCGCGGGAGGGCGCGGTCGTCTTCCCTGATCCATCTCAGTCCGGCTGTGCTTGTTCGGCCGTCGGGGTGGGTTAGACGGACGGTCACCGTGCACGCTGCGGGCATGTCGTGCCCGACAGCGACGATCTCAAATGATGCGAGGGGAAGGTCCTGGTAGACGCGGCGTACTTCGCTGCGTGCCGCCTTGCCGTGCTTGGTGTGCAGGTCACGGCTGATGAGGTCGCTCAGGGATCCGTAGTTGCTGCGGACCCAGTACGTCAACAAACGCTCGGAGAGGTCGTAGGCGGGGTGAGCGGTAAACGCCTCGCTGTCGGAAAGAAGCTCCTGTGGTGACCACTGTTCGTTGAGGCGGTTGATCTGCGCCTGGTCGATGAGCTGCCCGAAGGTGTCCTTGAGCTGCTTTCCCAGCTCGGACCAAGTAGGGGGCTCGGCAACTTCCTGCTGTTCCTTCTGTGTGGCGCGTGCCCAGTCGGCGACGGCGAACAGCCGGTTCCATGCCTTGGTGGCAACGATGATGTTGTCGTAGTTGAGGATGCTGCCGTGCACGATGCCGTTGCGGTACAGCTCGTAGACCGGTTCTTCCTTCGTATTTGTGCGGCCTTTGGTGAAGGTGCGGTGGGCATGCTGGAGGCCGCGGTGGTGGCCCACGACGCTGTCCCAGGCGTGTAGTTCCTCCGGGGTTCGGGCATGCAGGCCGCGGCGTACGGTCTCGAACTCGTTGACGAACCCGTCCATGACACTCAGCAGGACCTGAACGCAGGAGTAGAAGCGGCCGGCGAAGTAGTCCTCCTGGGCCTTCTCCACCAGGGGCAGGCGGCGGCGCATCGCGGACAGGTCTCGCAGCGGTCCGAGCATGAGGCGGAGGTGTTCGCGGTCGTTGTAGTGGTCGATGAGCATCTTCTCGGCCTGGTCCGGATCCTCGGGCGCTTCGGCGAGGAGGGCGCGCACCGCCGTCAGTGACAAGTGGTCGTGGAAGATCCAGTGCTTGTCGCTGAGCAGTTCGTAGAAGGCGTCGACGGTCCCGGCAAGCTCGTGCATGTCCCGTTCGATCGACTTGATCCGCGCCCTCATGGGCCACGCGAACAGGCGCAGGGCCTTCAGCTGTCGTTCCGATTCCAGGAACGAGGGGAGATCGCGAGCCGAGGCGTAGGACATGGGTTGGATTGTACGAAGTAGCACTGACAACGCCGCCAGGATTCCGACCGCCCCCATGCCCGCCCCCTCAGAGCGCCGTCGGCCCCAGCATCGCTGGCCAAGCCGCTCCACAAAAGCGACGCTCCGGGCCCGTGCCAGCCCATTCAACTGGCCTTCTCCCAAGTCCACTGCCTCGCTGCTCGCGAAGCAGCAGAATCGGAATGTCGACGCAACCTGCGATACGGGAGGGAGAGATACTCATGGGGGTGAAGAACGTGAGCGGTGAAGGGGAGGTGGTAGCCGTCGGCTCGCCCCGGTTCGCTCTCCACGCTCTGGGATGGCGAGCTTTCAGGACTTGTGCGTAACCGTGCTGCGCGGGGTGTGGGGACAGCCGACGCAGGCATTTGCCGACTCCAACGACGGGGGTCGGGACGGCGCGCCTTCTACGGCGTCTGGCAGCCGCCGAACGATCCTGACGAGACGCATGACAATTCGCTTGGCCGCACATTCGGCACGCAGAAGACCTTGGAAAAAGTTAGGAATTCCTGGAAGCAAATCATACCCTGCAGCTACATACGTTCCTCATTCGACCCAGCCAGTACGCCGCAAAACCTCGTCTGGACTTTCCAAGGCAGAGGCAATCCACCACAGATCCTGAGTTCATCGCCATGAGCGCAGGCTATCGGACCGAGGTTCCGGCGCTCCAGCCGACACCACGCGAAGCCAGCGTCTCCCACCTGCGAACTGATCTCGCACCCCAAATATCCAAAACAGGGGGCACCGCTCATTTCACGGGTCGACTTTCATCGCGTTGATCGAATCAGAATGTGCTGGGGAGGATTCCTACACAATCAACCTCCCCAGCACACCATGGCTACTTCTTCCGCTTCCGCTTTCCCTTCAACGGCTCACAGTAGTCATTACTCCCGGAAAAGTAGACACACATCTCCTGGTCTTCATACAGGATCGCAGGGACAGCCTGAAGGCAGCCCATTGGAGTCAATTTCGGCTGCGGCACCTCGGGAGGCTTCGGGCAAACGTAATTCTTATTGATGACAAAATCAAGCTTCTCGCCCTTGGGCCCGTTCTCCGCCATCTCCCACGCCAGCTTGACCTCGGCATGATGAGCCGTACCGACGTACTCCAAGAATTCGGGGAAGTCGTCCGAGGCTTCCAAGAAGTCGCTGATCTTCTGGGAGTTGGGCGATAGTCCACTCACGATGGGGCGCTGCCAGACACGCTCTCCATCGCGGAACGCAAAGCCGGAGGTGGCGTGCCCACGCGGCGAAGGCCCGAGTTCATCCAGCGCTTTGAGGACCCAGGCGGGACACACACCGTCGGTGTTATGGACGAGGACATCGACGGAGCCGGTGTTGACGTAGTAACTGTGGAGGTCATCGACGGTCAGGTCGTAGGCGGGCTGTAGGCCGGTCCAGCGATGAGTGTCGTTGACCTCGACGGTGGTACCGACCGGCGTGCGCAGGGCGTCACCGGCGCGCAGGTCGCGTGCGTCGATCCAGCGCTTTCGGTTCTCGACCCAGTAAGGGTGGCCCGCCGTAGAGGTTATGGAGGAGCCGTCGGTGAGGGTGACGTCGGTGAAGTTGCGGTCGTCGGGAGTGCGGATGGTGCGAGTGACCGCACGGGGCCCGGTTTCCCCGGTAGTGGGGTCGGTGGCAGTGATCCGGTCACCGACTCGGATCTCCTCGATGGGCACGGATGTGCCCGCGGCCGTGAGGACCCGCGTGCCGGCGGGGAAGCTGTGTGCTGCGTTCGAGGTGAGGCATTGGACCGCGCGCCTGGTGACACGCATGTTCTTCAGGGCTTCGACGGCGTCATCGAGTTTGCCGGCGAGTTTGCCGACGAGTTTGATTTTGCCCCAGGGCGTGACTCCCGCGGCGGCGACGGTGCATCCGAAGAGGGTGGGTTCCTTGATGCAGGCCTTGATGTCGTTGAGGCCGGTGACTTCCCAGATGATGTTCCGCAGGACGGGTGCGACTTCCCCAACCGAGATCTCGGAGTTCTCAAAATCCTGGAGGCAGGGGATCAATGGAATCATGGATTCGCGGCTGGCGAACGGCCGGCAGATCCGTTTGGGCTTTGCCTTCTGCTGCTGCTGCTGCTTGCGTTCCGCCTCTGCCTGGCGGAGCGCCTCGGCCATCTCCTTCTCGACGAGGTCGCGGACAGCCGTCCAGGCGTCCTTGGCCATGGTCTCGGCTTCGTCGCGGCTTTTGCCGGCGGCGAGGGCGGACTTGTGTGCCTGCTCGGCGGAGTCGTTGGCCTGCTTGGCCGATTGCCGGGCGTAGGAGGCTGAGTCATCGGCTTGGGCGGCGGAGTTCTCGGCGTCGGATGCGTCTTGGTTGGCTCGGTCGGCGGCGTTGCGGGCTGTGGCTGCCGAGTTGTGGGCGGCGGCGGCGCTGTTGGCGGCCTTGTTCGCGGAGGCTGTGGCGTCGTTGGCTGCGGTCTGTGCCTGGCGTGCTGACTCTGCGGCCTGCCCGGCGGCCTTTTGGGCGTCGGCTGTTGCCTGGACGGCCTTGGCGGCGGCTTCGGCTGCGAGCCAGCGGTTCTTCTGGGCTTTGGCGACGATGACGTCGCCTTCGTTCAGAAGCCGGTTGATCTGGTCGACGTGGTGGGTGGCCAGGTCGTCCTTGAGGTGGGCTGTGTGCTGGCCGGTGGCGATGAAGTCGTGGAGGCTCGCGGGCGATCCCGCGAGGGCGATTTTGGCGGCGGCTTTTGCTTCCTCGCCGCCGATGTTGGTCAGCTGGGCCGCGGCGACCCGCTCGTCCGCCATACGGGCCGCGTACTGGCCCGCCTGGAGGAAGACGGCGAGGGCCTTTCCGCTGCCGTTGGTGAGGGCTTTTTGGGCGGCTTCCTTGACGTGTGTTCCGCCGGTGTTGGTGTAGCGGGCCACCTCCACCCGCATCTCGGTGTACCCGGCGGTGAAGCGGCCTTCGTTCAGGAACGCTTCGACTTGTTCGGGGGTGCCCTTCAGTGCCTCTGTGGCGGCGGTGCGGACGGAGGGGTGGGGGCTTTGTGTGCTGAGGTTGGCGACGCGCTGACGGGCGTCGCTGTGGTTGGCTTCCTTCCAGCGGGTGCGCAGGTAGTCCAGGACGTCTTGGTCGGTTCCGGACAGGGCGCGTGCGGCGGCGTCCTGGTGCCAGGGCCCGAGGAGCTTCATCGCCTGCATGGCGAGCTGGCGGCCCTTGGTGGCCGTCGCCTTGACGTCGACGTCGGGTCGCGCGGCTTCTGTGGCCAGGGAGGTCGCGGTGTCGTTGAGGGACAGGGCCTGGACCTGGAGGGAGGCGGATGCGGAGACCTGGGCTTCGCTTTCCGCTTTCAGGCTCATGGCGCGTTCGATCGCCGCCTGAGTGCGGGTCTCCAGGGCGCCGGCTTCGATTTCTCTGGCCAGGCTCGCGACTTCCTTGGCCTTGGTCACGGCTGCGGCCGCGGTGTCGGCGGCGTTCTTGGCGGCTTCCGCGTTCTTCTGTGCCTGGGCGCTGTAGGTCGCGGCTACGCCGGCGTGTTCAGCGGCGTCGTCGGCGTAGTCGGCTGCCTTGTTGGCGTGGGCGGCGGCGGAGTTCGCGGCGTCGCGTGCGCCGTATGCGGCGTCGGCGGCGCGGCGGGCGAAGCCGGCGGAGCGGTTGGCGGCGGCGTTGGCCGCGTTGGCGTGGCGGCGGGCTTCGATGGCTGCCTGGCGCGCTTCCGTAGAGTGGGCGCCCGCCGCGTCGGCGTAGTCGTTGGCTTGTTCGGCGGCTGCGGCGGCGGCCAGAGCGTTGGCTGAGGCTCCCTTGGCCGCGTCGGAGGCCAGGGCGGCCGCGGCGGAGGCGCGACCGGCGTTCTGGGCCGCCACGGCGGACTGGGTGGCGAACTGGGCTGCTGCGCGGGCGCCGGCGGCGGCCGTCCTTGCGGCGTCCGCCTTGGAGGCGTCGCCGGCCGCGGCCACGGCCGCGTTGTGGGCCGTGTTCGCGGCGTCGGCTGCCGCGGCCGCGGCGGAGGCGGTCTGGGCGGCGGCGAGCGCGGCTCTGCGGGCGGCGCGGTTGGCGGCGTTGGCGGAGCCGATGGCTTCCTGGGCCGCCTGGGCGGCGGCGCGGGCGGCTTCGGCTGCCTGGGCCGCCTTGACCGCGGCCCGCTTGGCGTCGTTCTTCGCCGCTTGCGTCTCCGCGGCGGCCTTCGTGGCCGCTTCCTTGGCCAGGTTCGATGCCTGTACGGCCTTGTTGGACGCTTCCTCAGCCTGTTTCGTGGCGTCCTCGGCCTGCTTGCCGGCCGCTTGTGCCTGCGCGGTCAGCTCCGCGATGGTCGCGTGCTCCTGGTCGCGGTTGCGGGCGGTGAACTGACCGACCTCCAGGAACTCGACGATGTCCTCGGGCGTGCCCTGCAACGCCGCCCGTGCCGCGGCCTGGACGTTCGGGCCGCCGGTGCTGGTCATACGGGCCACTTCGACCCGGTTGTCCGTCTCCTGGGCGGTGTACTGGTCCTGTTGCAGGAACGTCTCGCGGTCGGCGTAGCTGCCCTTGAGAGCGGCCTCGCCAGCCTGACGCACGCGAGGTCCGCCGATTTGCACCAGGCGGGCGATGTCGACCCTGCGGTCGGCATCCTGCGGCTGCTCGAGACCCTTCAGGAGGAAGTCCCGCAACTCGGCAGGCGTCTTATGCAACGCCGCCACCGCCGCCTCGCGCACGCGCGGCCCACCGGTCATCGCCAGCCGTGCGGTCTCCACACGGTTGTCGGCGTGCTCGATCCCCTCGGCCTCGTCGAGGAACTTGCGGACCGCATCGTCGCCGCCGAGCAGCGCCTGCTCGGCGGCTTCCTTGAGGCCGCGGCCGCCGGTCTGCCAGTAGCCGACCACGTATGGCCGTGCCTGTTGAGGCGTCAGCCCCGGCTCCTCGGCGGCGACAGCCGCAGGCGTCGTGCCGAGCAGCCCCGTCAGCAGGCCGGCCGAAAGTATTACGCGCAGTGTGCGGCGACGGGCCGTGAATGTTCTCAACGCATCCGGTACAGATTTCCGGAAGAGCGAATTCCGATTGATGGCGCACCCCCCTCATCGTTGAATAGGAAGACAGCCCTGGGCAGGTCTGAACCGCGCGGCGGTCGATTCACATGCGGAAGGAACCCCTGCCCGCAACAGGTCAGGTTGCAGGCGGATTAGCGGTCTCATCCCAGGACGGAAGTGATGATCGTACAGGCCTCGAACTGCCGCTTTGCACCCATACCCGTGTGCTCGTTTGTGCACTTCAGGTGCCGTTTGGGTCAGTTCGGCCCGTAGATACACGCGGTAACCCGAAGCCATTCCTCGCGTAACGATGGCCCGCGGTTGCGGCGGCCCGGATCTCCGACTTGAATAATCAGATCGAGCCTTGAGATCCGAATCACAGACGCGCCGGCGAATCGAAGATCACAGGTGTGGTTGAATTTGCTTCAATCCACTGGGGCACCCCTATGTTCCATTCCCATTTCGAAGGGCCTCTTATGCCGACAGCTCGTACCCGCAAGTTCTTCATGTTCGGCCTGGCGGCAGCCTGTGCCGGAACCCTCGGCACGGCTCCGACCGTCTCGGCCGCCCCGGCGCCTGCGGTCAGTGCGGCGACTCCTGGCGAGATGCCGTACGCCATCGACAACTTCGCCTACCCGAACGCGGCGAAGATCAAGGCAGAGACGACTCACCTCGTCCTCAAGCGAGGCAATGGCCGGCTCGTCTACACGGCCTGCACGGGCTCGGAGGACCTGAAGATCGAAAGCACCGAGGGGCAGATGTTCTACTGCTTCGACGTCAAGGCCAAGCCGGCCTTCGTTCAGTTGGAGCTGCCCTCCGCCTACGGCATCTGGACCAAGACCGACCCGGTCAAGGTCACCATTAAGGCCGACGACAAGACCAGCCTTCTCGACGCACCCGCCAACCGCTTCACGGGTTACGGCGAGGCCGGCAGTGCGGGCGGAGCCGTCTCCACTCTCATCGAACTCCGCGTCAACTAACCCTTCCGCCTCCAGAAACTCCCGGCGCACCGCACCGCACCGCACCGCATCGCTCGCGCCGGCGTCGCCGGAAGCCCAGGATGGAACCGGCACTTCCTTCAAGGGCCGCGCTCCCGCCGTCGAGACCGCCATTCCTGCCGCGCATCGCGGTCGTCACCGCCGCTCCGCCTCCGGCGTCGAGGGCATTGCTTCCGAGACCCACGGCCGGCAGCCCGGCAAATCACCTGCCACTGACACTTCTGCACGCCGCAGCCCCAGCACTCCGGAGCCCACCGCACCCGCAGGGCTCCGCTTTCGAAGAGGAACCATGTCCCATACCCGCTCGCGCCCGACGCGGTTTGCCGCTCTCGCCGTCGCCGGAGTCTCCGCCTCCCTCCTCCTGGCCGGCACCGCAGCCGCGCTCGTCGGAGGGTCTGTCGCCGCCGGCGAGCACTCCTACACCGCGCGGCTCACCATCGGCCCCGAGGACACCGCAAGATCCTGCACGGCCACCCTGATCGATCAGAGCTGGGTCGTCACCGCCGCCAGCTGCTTCGCCGCCACACCCGGCGACACCGTTCCCGCGGGCAAGCCCCAACAGAGCGCCACCGTCACCTTCAACAGCGGTCAGGTGGCGACGATCACCGACCTCAAACCGCGCGCCGGCCGCGACCTGGTCCTGGGCCGACTGGACAAACCCATCACGGCCATCACCCCGGCCAACCTCGCCACCACCGCCCCCACCGCGGACAGCGAGGTCTCCTCCGCCGGCTACGGATACACCCAGACCCTGTGGGGACTGGGCGTCAACAAGCCCAACAAGGCCGCCTTCAAAGTGACCGCGGTCAACACCGCGACCGTGGACATCGTCGGCAAGAGCGCGAACGACGCCATCTGCAAGGGCGACACCGGAGCCCCGATCCTCAACGCCGCCGGCGACGTCGTCGCCGTCGCCAGCCGCTCCTGGCAAGGAGGCTGCATCGGCGAGAGTGAGACCCGCACCAACGCCATCACCGCGCGAACCGACGATGTCGCCGGATGGATCCAACAGATCCGCCTGGCCACCATCCTTCCCGACGTGACGCAGGTGATGACCACCGCCGACCTCAACAAGGACGGCCGCTCCGACATCGTCGCGGTCACCGGAAACGGGAACCTCCACGCCGCCTACGGCCTCCCCGACGGCACGTTCGCCTACGGCCGACCCCTGTGGAATCTCGACGGCAGCTGGAAGTCCGTGGCCGAGATCATCGGTGGCGATTTCAACGGCGACGGCAACATGGACATCGCGGCCGTTTGGGGTACGGGCACCCTTCAACTCTACGTGGGCAAGACCGACGGCACCCTGGCCGCCGACAAGAAGATGTGGCCTGGCAACACCAACTGGCAGGACATGCTCCAGCTGGCCCGCTTCAAGGTCGACAACTCCGGCCGCGACGGACTCCTGGCCATCTGGAACACCGGCGAAATGTACGCCTACA
Organism: Streptomyces sp. NBC_00513; assembly: GCF_041431415.1. Lineage (GTDB taxonomy): Bacteria > Actinomycetota > Actinomycetes > Streptomycetales > Streptomycetaceae > Streptomyces. The sequence continues at coordinate 8,305,687 of NZ_CP107845.1, read as the reverse complement.
ACACCGGCACGAACGGCCTCCTCAACGAGCAGAAGCGCCAGATGTGGCCCGACAAGTCATGGAAGACCATGAAGCTCCTGACCACGGGCGACCTCAACACCGACACCCGCGACGACATCGTCGCCGTCACCCCCGGCGGCTCCCTCATGCGCTACGACCAAAACGCCCAAGGCGGCCTCAACAGCGGTGTCAACATCTGGCCCAACAACAGCTGGGCCGTCAACAACGCCAAAATCTTCGCCGGTGACTACGACGGCGACAAGAAGGTCGACCTCCTCAGCCACTGGACCACCGAACTCCGCTTCTACAAGGGCGACGGCACCGGCCTCTTCACAACCGGCATCAAGATCTGGCCGATGAACCCCTAACCACCCCGAGACTGCCAACCCTGGCCGCCCAGCCGCTGCCAGAACCCCACCACATCGGCTGGGCCCCGGCCTGCCACACTCCGGAGCCCAGCCGCCACACCCATGCAGCCGCTCGACCGGCATCACACAAACCTTTGGCGTACGGGGCGATCAAAGCCGACAACCGCTCGCAGGGGCACGAGCGACCGTGGGCGGGAGTCGGGGGCGCGCGCGTTCACGCCTCTCTGTGTCTGGATCCGGCGAGGTGCAGTGTCGTTTCGTCGGTGAACCTGTCGCCTCGGCCGGGTGAACCGGGCTCCCGGGGGTGTTCCTGATGCCGCCTCGGCCGGTACAACCAGCCTCATGATGATCATGAAGTGGGCCGCGACCGCAGCCGCCGCGGCGCTCGCCCTGTCCCTCCCCGCCACCACCGCCCACGCCGCCGAACAGCGGCCGACCGCCGCTCCGCAGATCGTGCCGATCGGCGTCGCGGTGTCCGCGCTCCAGCTCGCAATCGAGGATCGGACCGGATACCAGCGCACCTCCTTCAAGCACTGGAACGCGGGCGCGAACCCGTCGGACGGCTGCAACACCAGGTTGGAGGTGCTAATCGCGGAGGCAGTCGAGGCCCCCGAGATCGGCCCCGGTTGCACGCTGACGGGTGGGGTGTGGTGGTCGTACTACGACGAACGGCCCGTGACCCCGGCCGGGGCGCTGGACATCGACCACATGGTCCCGTTGGCCGAGGCCTGGGACAGCGGAGCCTCCGCGTGGACGGCGGCGCGCCGGGAGGCGTATGCGAACGACCTCGGTCAGGAGACGTCGCTGGTGGCGGTGACGGCCCGTTCGAACCGTCAGAAGTCCGACCAGGATCCGGCGGAGTGGCTGCCGCCGTCCGCGGACGCGCTGTGCCGCTACGGCGCGGAGTGGACCGCGACCAAGCTCCGCTGGGGCCTGGCCGTCGACGAACTGGAGCGCGACCGGCTGCTCGACATCGCGGCCGGATGCGGCGGCACCGAGGTGGAGGTCACCCCCGCCCCGTGAGCAGACCGGCAGGGTTGAGGGCCGTCGCCCCGCACGGGCGGCGGCCCTGCGTCGTCTGCCCGTGCACGGGATCCGGCGCACGAGGTACTGCCGCGGGGAACCGGACCCGGCCCGCCGGGTACGCACGAAGTGATCTGCCCTGCCGGTCAGCCGTGGGCGTGCCAGCCTCCGAAGCGGGCCAGCAGGCCGCGGGTGGCGTCCATCGACAGGCCGAGATCAGCGGCCACCGTCTGCGGGTCCTGGTCGCGGGCGTCGTGGGCCGGCCAGTGCGCGGTGCGCTGTGCGATGAGTTCCAGGGTGCGGGCGGCTTTGAGGGCGGCGGTCGGTGAGTCCTGGGCGAGTTTCTCGATCTCGGCGGTCACGGTCTGGAAGAGGGCTTCCAACTCGGCGGGGAGGGGAATCGTGGTGCCCGCGACGGCGCGGATGTGGGCGTCCCAGTCCTCCTCGCACCGCTCCGCGGTGCGCAGTCCGCTCTCGTGGAACGGGAGGTCGCCCACTGTCGTCCAGTCGACAGTGTGCCGGGTTCCGGTCCAGCCGCAGGAACACTCCGCCCGCAGCAGGTGTGCCTTCGGGCGCGGAAGGTAGGTGCCGGCGCCGTCGTAGACGCTCCAGTGACGCACCTCCCAGCCCGAGCTGCCCGACGCCGAATCAAAGTAGACCGGCTTCGGGACCGACCCGTCATCCAGGAGCACACCCACCCGACCCTCGTGCGACCGGCCGTACTCATCCGACGTCCACGTCTCGTCCGTCTCCACAGACACCTCCAACACCGTTCAGGGCTGCGGTTCCGCGACCCCGGGACGACAATCTCGCATCCGAGGGTGCACCCGGGACCGGAATCGGCGAGTTCACTCCGGACCACGATGACGCCCCGGCGAGAAGCGGAGCGGTACACCGCCGCCGCCGGCTCTGCACCGGGCCGGCGGCCGATCAGCGGTGACGTCCAGGGACGTGTCGCCCGGCGTGCCACGCAACCGGGCCCTCGGCATCGGCCGCACCGGGAGCGTGGAACGACCTGCCGCTCTTGGCGACCGACCCGGGACATGGGTGTGTGCCGGGCGGCTGTCGGGCTGCCCGGCACACGCTCACTGCGGTTTCGACTGCCGACCGTTCACGGGCGGCCGGCCGTAGTCGCGGTTAGCGGCGGCGGCCCCAGGACTCGGTGTCGACGGTGCGGTTACGGTCGTCGCGCAGGGTGGCGGTGTCGGCGCGGTTGTCCCAGACGTGGTCGCGCTTGCCCTGGAACAGGTCGGTGCGGGTGTCGCGGCCGGATCCGGTGTGGATCCGGATGGTGGCGCGGCCGCCGATGCGGGTGTCGTTGAAGCGGTACCGGTTGCCGTCGGAGTCCCGCAGCGTCCAGCCGCGCAGGTTGACCGGCTGGCGGGTGGTGTTGCGGATCTCGACCCACTCGCCGTTCAGGGAACGATTGGAGCGGTCGTCACGCCCGGGAGCGTCGGCCTGGACCCGGGAGATCTCCACCCGCGGGTGCCGGTCATGACCCCGGTCCGCCGCGGTGGCGGGGAGTGCGGCGGCGGAGACGATGGCGCCGGCGGCGAGTACGGTCGCGGCGACACGGCGGGCGGTCGACGAAGCAGACATACGGTGACCCCTCAAGAACAGTGCTGCACCCGCCGATACGAATCTCGTAGTGGTGCGGGTGCCCGGCCCGTTGGTGGGCCGAGGACCCAAACTCTCGACCCGACACGGGGCCGACCACAGCCCCCGACGAGGCCGGTTACCGACCCCGGACATTCCCGTCACACACACCTGCAACCTACACGCAGTCCGCATGAGCGTGGCCCTGACATTCACTGACCGCTACACCCACCCAGCCCGCGCACGGCAGAATCGATCACCGCGCCCGGTAGTGCGCTCCGGGCGCACTCGTCCACCCGTCACTCAACCGGAGCAGCCAATTCCGTAACGGTCGTCCTGCACGATTCTTCGCACGCGCAGGCGGAAATCGGAGATCAGAACGAATTCGTCCGCCCATCCTGGGTGACCACCTCGCCGACTCGGCGGTTACTGAGCTTGCAGGCGTGGTGTCGGCAGCGTGAGTCCGGTACCGGTGAGGCATCCGTCGATGATGTCGCTGCGGTACTGGATCCGGCGGAGCCCGTGTCGCAGCCGGCGGATGAGGTGCTCGGGATCGGTGAAGGCGGTGTTGGCCTGGCTGGTCCGGCGGAGGATCGACCAGATGCTTTCCACCGGGTTGAAGTCGGGTGCGTAGGGCGGCAGGTGGTAGGCGTTGATCCAGTCGTGTGCATCGATGAAGGCCCGCATGCGGCGGTCTTTGTGGACGTTCAAGTTGTCCCAGATAAGGACGATCGGCCCGTCCAGCTGCTGGTGGGCGGCGATGAGGAGGTCGCGGTACTCGGTCCAGGCGAAGCTCTTACGGCCGCCGCTCTTGTGATCGGTATGCCGTTTGGGCCGGTAGATCAGGCGGGACCGTTCGCCGGGTTTGTAGCAGCACAGGGCCGCGATGGAGAAACGGCGCTGAGAACGGCCTCTCACCCGGATGACCGGAGTGGAACCCCGCCTGCCCCACGTGCGGGAGGTCGGCGGCGTCATCGAGAATCCTGCCTCGTCCTCGAAGACGAGCCAGGCCCCGAGCGCCGCCGCGGTGGTTCCAGGTGCGGCCACACCTCCTTCACCCAGCTGGCCACCGCCGCCTCGTCACGCTCGACCGCCCGACGGGCCGGAACCTGATGGCTCCAGCCACGACGCCGGAGCATCTGCGAGATCCCCGACAACGTCATGCTCTTGTGGAACCGTCGGCCGATCAGCGTCTTGATCCTGGCCAGCGTCCACCGCTGATCCGGCCAGCCGTGCGCGATCGGGCCTTTGGCCAACTCCTCCTCGAGCACGGCGAACAGCCCATCGCTCAGCTTCGGACGCGACGCCGGGCCACGGGAACGAACCGCGTCATGGCCGTTCTCCCGCCAGGCCCGCCGCCACCTCTGGACGGACCTGACACTGACCCGTAACTCCTTCGCGATCTCCGTGCTGCCCCGCCCCTCGGCGAACATCGCGACCGCTTCCATCCGGACCCGCTCACGGAAAGCTTGCCTCTCCGCGGTCAGACCCCCACCCTGCGGATACCTCATACACCCGGCATACCGCGACGATCACCAACCGTCAGCCCCTACGACAAGACGACTTCAAGGTCAGTAGCCGGCCCGTTCCTGGTGCGTCGCGGACTCGTGCCCTTCACAAGCCGTGTCAAGAGCACCGACGAACAGGCAGTCGTCCGTTCGGATCACCTGCCGGGTGGGCAGCATGGCGCGGCGGTTGAGGTCAGCGCGGAGTCAGGAAGGCGCCAACGAGCGGCCGCCGGAACAACCGCGCCGGGCATGCGCGTCATCTCGCGAACAAGCGGGAACGATTCCGCGGTGAAGCCGACATCCGAAGGACCCCAGGCCACCGAGGGACAGGGGCTGCCCGAGGGCGGGTGTTGCCGGCGGCACGAGGGGCCGGCGTATCCGAACTCCTCGCCGGTCGGGGCATGCCCAACTCAGCCCGCCCCCGCGACCTCTGAGGCGGACCGCCGCGCGCCACAGCCCCGACGCCCGTGGGAGGGTGGCCGCGTGACCACGACGACGCTGCAATGCGCGGACGCTCCCCTGCCCCCGGCCCAGGGCCTGCCCTGGGCGGTCGGTGTGGGGCGGGCCTGCGTTGCCTGCGGCAGGAAACTCACCGCCGGTGCGGTCTCCCGCGGAAAGATCTCCAGCCGGCAAGGCGTCCACAACACCGACATCGAGGTGTGGGCCTGCCCCAGGACAAGGCCCGCCTCATGAACGCGCGCGCCGCGCGACCCACCGGTGAAAAGGACGATCGGCCACCCGCCTGCAGACGGTGCGGAGCCCGGGCCCTTGCGATAGGTGGCCCCGAAGGCGGAGTCATCGTGCACGAGAGGGCCTGCCCCAACCGGCGCGAAGGCGAACCTGCAGCCCGCCCGCCCCGCACCACCTGATTCCGGCTTGCCCGGCTCGGGGTGACTGCCGAAGCGGCGGGCCCAACCATGGTGCGCCGCTCCGTCAGCCCGGGGTACGCGCCGATACGCGGGGGCACCCCCTTGGTGTGGTGCCCGGGGTCGGAACGGACACCACGCGAGTCATCCGATCTCAGGTCGCCTCCGCTTCGCCGGCGATGCCCGCGCGCGAGGGTGGCATGGTCACTCGCAGGCGATGCCGTCGCCATCGCGATCGAGGTGGCTGTCGAAACCGGGGTCCCCGCGGCGGATCGGAGCTGCCCCCGCATCCCTGACCGCCGTGCAGTTGCGGTAGTACGCCCTGCCTCCTCCCCCGCTGGTCGAACTCCCGCCTGACGAAGCCCCCACGGCCGCCGGAGCGTCATCCGAGGTCCCCGCCTTCCCGTCGTCAGCCCGCGCCGGGGCCGGGGCGTGTGGCCGGCTCGGCGGAGCCTGGGGATCCTGCGGCTGGGCCGGGGCGGCAACGGGCGGGACCGACGCCGGTGCGGAGACAGACGGCGAGACAGGTGTGGGTGATGCCGAAACGGGTGTCGGCGAAGGCGTGGAAGAGGGGGCGGCCAAGGTGGGGGCCGACGCGGTGACGGTGACGGTGACCACCGGCTGGGAACCGGGTTTCGCATCGTCGCGCACAGGCTTCGGGCCGGAGGCGGTGGCAAGCAGTACACCGAACCAGATCGAGGCCAGGACCACGGTTACCGCCCGGCCGGCCTTGTCCCAGCGGGCCATGAACGCGAGTGCGGCACCGAGTGGCGGAACCACGAGCGTGGCGAGGACAACGGCGGGAACCGCCAGCGCCGGGTGCCAGCGGCGCGGTGGGGCCGGTTGGAACGTGGCGGTATCAGCAGGAGGGAACACGAATCTCCAGACAGGACGAATGAGATGGCGAGCACCACAGCTCGTGAACATCGCGGCGCCCGCCCCGGCTTCACGGCCAGGACGGGCACGCGCTGAAGTAGTTGGAACGGGCGCCGACCGCGCTGTCGCGTACGCGGCACACGCCTTTGCGAGGTCCCGCAACACCGAGGGCAGCACGGGTATCACCCGATCAACGGCCCCGCGGGCGAACGGTTACCGGCAGCACGCCGACGGCAGCGGCCGGCACGCATGTCCCCCACCTCGCACGTCGGAGAAGCCCCTCTTGCCGGCAGGAAAGCGACTCTCCCACCAGACGGCACTCCCGCATCGTTCCGGCGATTCCCTTGTCGCTGCCGAACGGCCCCCAGCCTCCCTCACCGGAACCTCGGCGTGCCAGCAGGTAATCCGGCCCCCGGTAGACGCGCGCCAGGACGGGCTCGGGGGCGGGGACCAGGCGGGGCAGGCGCGGCGGCGCTCCTCGGCCGCGGACCGGTAGGGGCCCCGCCGAGGAGCGTCGCCAAGGGGTGCCGGTCAGGCGATGTTCGCGCAGACCGCGGTCAGGCCGCTGACCGAGGACGGGCGGGAGATCTCTCGGACCGGGGAAACAGCGGTGGCCTGATACCGCTGTCCGTAGCGGAGATACGCCGCCTCATCGGCCACCTCCTCCATCCCCACCACCTCACCGTCCACCACCATCTGCACTGGTCACACTGGCGAAGACTCAGTCAGACACGCGCCCGCGACAGCCACTACAAACAACGCGGACATACCCCTTAACTGTGATTGCAGTACTAGATGCGCTAACCGGCTCTTTCCTCAGCCTCAACACCTCTTCCGACGGGCAGAGGTACTGGACGTTCCACCACCCCACTCTCCGGGAGGGCTTCGCCACCTGGCTGGCAACTCAACCGCATCTCATGCCCATGGTCCTCGTGGGCATGACCGACGATGCGCTGCTCACCCGTACAGACTGCCTCGCCCCCGACAGCGAGCAGCGCCAGGGAACGCTCCTGCGTATCCCGCCCTCGCTCTACCCGGAGGTGGCCCGTCGCGTGGCCGCCCTACGCCAGCAGCCCCGCGAGCATCAGGAGGACTGGCTGCGGTACCACGACCGGCACAAGGCAATTCTCGTCTACCTGGGGCGTGCCAGCAGCGACGGCTTCCTGCGCGTCTACCTGTCTATGGATCCCGACATCTGCGCGGGGCTCGTGCAATTTGACGCCCCGACTGGGTACGACAGTCGTCCGCGTGTGTTGGCACGCCTCTTCCAAGCTGGCCTCCTGCCCGAAGATGTTCGACAGCAGGCCATCGCGCGCATGTCCGAGCTGGCTGTCACACAACCTGATGCTGATTGGACTGAAGAGGGAGACGGTACCTGGCCGTGGGATGTCCTTCTCACCTCTCAGGAGCGCGAGGCCATGTTCGAGCACGTGCGCCACGCACTCGTCCCCTACCTGGAAGACAGAGCTGCCGGCTGGGCGGAAGAGTTCAGCGGTAACGAGGACGACGATCCGGTCGAGAACGCCCTGTGGAAGTACGGGGAGGCGTTCCAGGAGCGACAGGACTTCGACACGGCTGCAGAGTTCGAACATGCGCGTGACAGCTACCAGCAACTTCGTGAGGTGTCAGACAACACAGACGACAGAGACTGGACTCCCAACAGATCGAGCTGGCGCGAACGGCTGGCACAAGCACGTGAGCACGCCCAGAACCGACGCAGCCTGTTCGACGACATCGACCAATGAGGGGGCGAGGACGCAGCAGCTCGGCGATGTCTCGCGCGTCTTGAGCTTGCGACACGGACGGCAGAGCGGTCACACGTTCCCGCCCGTGTCCCAACCCCCGCGCGTGACCCCGACGGGATGAAGATCGTTAGCGGGGTATGAACAACACCGCTCGGCGCACGCTCACCGCAATTGCCCTCGCGGGGGCAGCACTCACCGTGTCCGGCACGGCCCACGCCGCGGACCCCGCACCGCCCCAGACGTCGAACCCGATGTACCCCGGCGGGATGAACCCCACGACCTCCGGGCAGCCGAACTCGCAGAACCCCGGGGGAGCGTCTCCCAGCGGCATGTACCCCGGCGGCATGCCAAGTTAATTGCGGAGCTCAAAACGGGGTGTGCCACACGCGGCAGCGGCGGTTCTTTTTCCCCCTGCAAGAGAGAGAACCGCCGCTGCCTGCCTTCGACGGGCCTGGGGTCAGCGGCCGTAGGTGTAGAAGGTACTGCCGTTGGTCGGGCTGGTGCCGGCGGCGTTGACTGCCTGCACGGGAACCTTGGAAGAGCCGGTGCCTGCCGCAGCGGTGACAGTGCAGGAGGTCGCGGTGCACGCCGGGCGGTGGCGTTACCGCCCGGTCCGAAGGTGACCGCGGTGGTGTCGGCCAAATTGGTTCCGGTCAGCGTGACCTTGTTCCCGCCTCCGGCGGGCCCGGTGGCAGGGCTGATCGAGGTGACGGTCGGCGGCCCGTAGGCGTAGCGGGCGGCCGGGGTGGTGGGGCTCCACCCGTAGGGGTGTGGACCCACACGTCGACGATCCCGGTGCGTCCCGCCAACTTCACGACCCGACGCACGGGCGGTCACGCACCACCGGACCGGAGGCGGCCCCGAAGCCTGGGAGTCGACGGTGTGACGCCCGTTATCGAGCCGTGATCATTTGGCAGGCTTGGCGCAGAGCTCGGAGACGATCGTGAACGAGGTCGTCACCATCGGCACCGCCATGGCCGGCGGCATCGCTATGTGCGTGGTCTCGCCGTGCGCCATGCCGTTGCGGATCTTTCGGCCGTCGTCGAGGTACTCCGCCTGTCGAGCGGTCAGGACACAGGTCTCCGCGCCCTGCTTGATGAGCTGGTGCAGCGCCTTCTTGCCCGCGCCCGGGATGCGGTCGCGCAGCACGATCTCCACCGCGATCAAGGAGTGCATGACCGCCACGGTGGAGACCTCGTAGCAGTAGTACGACTGGCGCAGCAGCTCCCGGGCCGTGCGCAGGACGGTCGCTGCGGCCTCGGGCACGCCGTCGGGCACGACCAGGTCCTCAACCAGGTCGTGCATGTCGGCGTACTGGCCGACGAAGTAGTGGGCGCGTTCGTCTGGGATCGGGAACGGCAGCCGCTGCGTGGTCATCCCCAAAGTCTCAGCGATACGCCGGGCTCGGCCCGGGTGGCTGCTGTCAGGGGTGACCAGCCGGCTGTCGGGGATCGACTGAGTGCTGGCGAATCGGATGCCACCAGCCTGCAATTTGCGCGGCCACGTCGAATTGCTCCCGGACGACGGTGAGCACCGTGACCGGGGTGTGGATCGCCAACCAGAAATAACGTCGCGGCCGCCTCACCCCGGCCCAGCTCGCCCAGCTCGCCGAGCTGGGTGTGAGCTGGGCGCGGTAGCAGCCCCAGCCCACGGCCACATCGAGCCCTGGACACGGGCGTGGCCTTCGCGGACGTGAGGTTCCCCCGAGATGCGGGAAGTGGTGACAGGCTGTCAGATGGGTCGTATGAGAGGAACCCAGACGATGTCTGCCCCGAGGAAGTACCCGCTGGAGTTGCGTGAGCGTGCGGTGCGGATGTACCGGACCACCGAGCCGAAGCCAGTGATCCGCCGTATGGCCGAGGAACTCGGCGTGCACCACGAGGCACTGCGCAACTGGATCCGTCAGGCCGAGGCCGAGGCCGACGCCGGCGAACGAGGCGACCACCTCACCACCGCCGAGCGCGAGGAACTGACCGCCCTGCGGAAAGAGAATGTCCAGCTCAAGCGGGCGAACGAGGTCCTGCGGACGGCCTCGGCTTTTTTCGCGGCCCAGCTCGACCCGACCCGGCCCAGGTGACCGCGCTCCTCGACGAGCACCCGCACCTGGGGGTCGAGCCCGTCCTGCGGGAACTGAACATCCCCTCCACCACCTACTACCGGTGGCGCCAGGCCGAGAAGGAACCGTGCGAGCGGCGCCGCCGCGACGTCGAGCTGACAGACCGGATCCGGGAGGTCCACGACGAGTCCGACGGGATCCACGGCTCACCGCGCGTGCACGCCATCCTCAAGCGCGAGGGCACCCGCGTCGGCCGCAAACGCGTCGAACGGCTCATGCGCCAGGCCGGCCTCGCGGGAATCAGCCCGCGCCGGGGCAAGGGATTCACCCGCCGCGACCCGAACGCGGAACTGGCCCCTGACCTGGTCGAGCGCGACTTCACCGCACCCGGGCCGAACCGGCTGTGGGTCACCGACCTGACCATGATCCCGACCGGCGAGGGCCCGTTGTGGCTGTCCGCGATCCGCGACGCGTTCTCGCGCCGGGTCGTGGCCTGGGAAACCTCCGCCCGCGCCGACGCCGACCTGGTCCTGACCACCCTCGAGTACGCCCTCGCCTCCCGTGATCCCATCGCCGGCGAGCTCATTCACCACGCGGACCACGGCTGCCAATACACGTCCGTGAAACTCACAACACGCCTGCTCAGAGCCGGTATCCAAGCGTCGATGGGATCCGTCGGCGACTCGTTCGACAACGCCTTGGCGGAGAATCTGTGGATGTTGGTCAAGACCGAGTGCGTCCGCGGCCGCGTCTTCGCCACACGCGCCGAGGCGAACCTCGCGCTCTTCAACTACATCGACGGCTTCTACAACCCCCGCCGCATCCAGAAGCGGCTCGGCTACCTCAGCCCGATCGAGTTCGAGGAGAAGCACTACGCCAACCAGGCAGCGACCGATCAAGCGAACCTGAAACCACGTCACCCCGCCCTGACCAGCTAGTCAGCACCTCCCGCACAGCGGGGGAACCTCAACGGTGGCATCGTCACCGAGCCGGGGACACGGTCCTCATGAGCGACCTCGAGGCCCACCTGGAGAGCTGGCGGGCCGTGCGAGGGTGGCTGGGCTGGCAGCAGCAGCAGCTGGCCAACCGGGCGATCAGCGAGCTGGATGCGGAGCTGGCTGGCAGAGCCCATCCCGCCGTGATGCCGCCTCAGCTCAGGGTCTCCCCGGATCCGGCTTTGCACCCTTCGAGGAGATCCTGCCGGTACAGCACCGCGATGCCTGCTGTTGTGCCCGACGGCCCGGGGTCACAGCAGCAGCCGGCGGGTCTCAGCCGTGGCGTCGGTACATCACGTGCAGCTTGCTGTTGAAGGATGCGGCGGCCGGTGCCTCCACCGGCCGGGCGCCGGGGACTTGGTGAAGGCCCTTGAAGCCGCCGTCGTAGTGGCCTGCCCAGAGGGCGCCGTCCTTGCCGCGTACGAAGATGTGCAGGGTGCCGGTGTTGTTGGCGAGCGCGGGAGCGTGGGTGGAGCGCGAGGTGCCGAGGGTGCCCTGGCTGACCCAGTTGCCCCCGTTGACGCCCCCGTTGATGCTGGTGTGGATTTGCTGGTCCGCCATGGTGGCGACGCGCCAGAGGCGGTCGCCTTGCGGGGCCATCGCGACGTGGCTGGGCACCTCCCATGGAGGTGGTCCGGGCCCCAGGCGCTCCAGGTGCTGCCGTTGAACAGGCTGTGGTGGAGCGTGTTGTGGGCGCCGACGTGGGTCAGCCACGCCCGGTCGGCGAAGGTGCCCAGCTTCCGGGGCCTGCTTCGCATTCCCCGGAAGCTGGGACGGTGCGCTCCAGCCCTGCGACGGTGTGAAGGTCCGGGTGAAGATGGCGCCGTTCTTTCCGGTGACGGCGTAGATCAGTTTGCCGTGGGCCCAGGTCAGGGCCGGGGCGAACCAGCTCTGGTCGCCGCCGATCTGCGCGGGCACGGTCCAGTTGCCGTTGCTGTCCATGCTGGACCACATCACCGCCTGGTCGTGGGGGCGCAGGTAGGCGGTGTAGAGGCGGTCGGCGTAGGCGGCCAGGGCGGGGGTGGTGATGCTGCGGAAGGGCAGGGGTTGCGGTGCTGCCCAGCCGGTGGCGCCGTGTACGGCGTATTCCAGGGTGCCTTCGGCGAAGGGCACGGTATCGCCGGTGTACTTGACCCGCAGGTCGTGGGAGCCGTCTCCGTTGAACCTCCAGGTGGTACCGCCGCTGCGGGAGAGCATGGCGAGTTCGTAGCGGCCCATCCCGATGGCGCGCTTACAGGAGATGTCGCTGTGGTTGCGGAACGCGTCGATCACGACGAGGAGCAAGTTGGCGACGGCGCTGGCCATCGACACCCACACGGGAAGCGCCTGGGTGAAGAAGTCATCGAACTGCAGCGTCTGGTTGAGCTTTGCCATCGCGTCGTTCAGCGCCTTGGTCAGGGCCGCCCACCACGCGTCGTTGGCTGCCCGAACAGCGCGAACGGCTCACCGCACTGGGCATCCGGGGCGCCACCCTCCCCTTGACCGCCCCCGCCCCGGCGGAGCTCCCCGCGGCACCCATCGACGCGGCCACGGGCCCGAAGAAGGTCGGGAGCAAGGCCGAGGCGGCGTTCCAGCGGGGCCTCGCGGCCCTGACGCAGTGGGTGGAGCGGGAAGGGCAGCGGGCAGTGCCGCGCGGGCACAGCGAGACGATCACCGTCGACGGCGAGACGGAGCCGGTGATCGTGAAGCTGGGCGTATGGAATTCGAACGTCAAATCGAGGCGGGACAAGCTCAGCGCCAACCAGCTCGCCGCCCTCGCCGCCCTGGGCGTCGACTGGGCCGGAGCGGTCCAGGTCGCCCAGGACGCTGCGGCGCAGCCCGCCGTGCAGGCCGCGCCGCAGCATCGCAATCACCACGATGAGGGCGACAACACGCTCTACGAGGGCGGGAACTGCACCTGCGACCTCATCGAGCAGTACGGGCCGCCCTCCGAACGCGACGACTACTGACCGCTCCCCCGCTCCGACCGGACCCCGGGTCTGCCAAGGTCCAGGGTCCGAAACTTCCTGCCCTGACCAGCACCGCCCCGGCGCGGTCCGTGACAGGGCCATGGCTGTCGTTGACCCGTACGACTCCATCGAGGCGGGCCCCGACCCCGGGTTCCTGCTTCCGGCGGCCGAATGGTGGTCCTCACCTGGCTCGGAATTGCGTTGACGGTCAGTCAAGTGGTATCGCACTGTCGAATCTCCACAGAGTCCGAGAGCTTGGATGGCTCTCGACCACATACGGAAACGGAAGGAGATTCTCATGCACCTCGGGAAGATCGCGGCCGCCGGCCTGATCGCCTTGGCAATGATCGGCGTTGGCGCGGGAACGGCCAGCGCGGAAAGCGCCGTCATCAAGGGCGCATATGGTTACTACGACCCCAACAAGCACATGTTCGGCATCGGTGACACCGAGCCTGATGGCCGGTCCGTATTAATGGAGTGGAGCATCGACGGCTACCGCAAGACGCCGATCTACAACCACAATGGCAACGGCACCTGGCGGGACGAGTACCTCCCCTCCTCCCTGTGGGGCCACCAGATGCAGTGGCGGATCTGCGTCAGCGGCGGTCCCTGCTCGTTCTGGTACTGGGAGAGGGTCTGAACTGATTCACACCCCCGCCCCTCTGCGTTCCATCATCGAGCAGTACGAACCGCCCTCCGAGGTGGACGACAACTGACCGATCCCCCGGACCAGATCGGGCCACGGACGTCTTGGTCCGGGCCCGATCTGGTGGATGGTACTAAGCGACTGCTGCGGCGAGCTTCACCGACGGGATGCCGCAACCTTCACGAAGCTCGGCAAGGGGACGGCGTGGGAGGCCGGAGACGATCCACAGCCGCATGGTGTCGTGGGCGACCAACTGACCCGAACCCGTTCCGTCCTCATTGAGGATGTCGACCTTCAGCAGCACCCGTTCCCCTGACTCCCCCAGCGTCCAAAGGTCCAGGAAACATGGGCGCCGGCACGTACGGAGGTTGCGGCGCTGGTTCTTCCACCGGAAGCTCACAATGCCACCCGCGAAGGCGGTCAGTGAGAGAGCGCCGGAGGCGTAGGCGGAGCGGCCGTCCCAGATCCACACCATGTGGCCGTGGTCCAGTTCACGTCCCATGATCTTCGTCGGAGACATGCTCGCGTGCTGGATCTCCACCACACATCCGTCGGCCGCGATCACATCGGCGATGTGGCTTCCGCGCCGCTGTTCACGCCTGGTCACGGCCACCATGGATTTCCAGTAGTCGTGCCATTGGGTCGAGGAGTACGACAGGCCGTTCATACCGCTCCCACCAGCACCGCCAGGTCGGCATCGCTCATGCCGAGTTCCGCAGCACCGATCCCCAGGGCAGCCAGCGCGTCCAGTCCGATCTCCGGGTTCTTCTTCATGTGCTCCTGTGCCCGTCGCAGGGAACGGAGCTGGTCTTCCAACTCCGCGTACTGGCCGTCGAGGAGCTTGCGGAACGCCCGACTGTCCTTCTCCTGCTCGCGCAGGTGCTTCTGATTTCCCTTGATGGCGAGGAGTTGCTTGGACACCTCCACGATGCGGGCGTGCACCAGGTCGGCGGGCAGGAAGGAGCGCTGCCCGGGGATGGTGATCCCCCCGTCGAGCCCTGTGCCGCATCCGCCGGGAGCGGACCCGGGGGATACCTCGCCGTTTCCAAGACCAGGGATCGGTGGTGTCGTACCGCCCTCCTTCCCCGACTCTGCCGGCGGCGATTCCGTGCCGCTGTGCGCGAAGCGAAGCATCAGGTCGTGGTCCAGTGCACCCACGACGGGGCCGAAGCCGATCTTGAAGAACTCGATCGTCGACAACTCGCCCGCCTGAACCCCTTCGATCATGATCTCCATGAACTCTCCGGTCCGCCGGTTCTTGTCACCGTGCCGGGCGAACAGTGGGCCATAGTTGTCCGTGATCCACTGCCGGGTCGCAGCAGACACGGATGTGAAGCGCGAGGCGGTCACCGCACACCCGCCTTTCCGCCGGCGCGGACCGAGTGCAGCCGCTGCGCCCAGTGCACCACGCCCTCGCACGCCTTCTCCAGGTCGTTGAGCATGGCTTCGTCGGCGATGTTGATGATCTGCTCGGGGTGCATCTCGACAAGGCCGTAGAGCAGGTTCACCCGGCGCCGGAACTGCAGGACCAGCCGGTCGTCGGTCTCCTCGGGGAGGGATGTGCTTTTGCTGCTGCCTGTCACCTGGGTGACCTGAGCGAGGCTGTCGCGGATCTTCAGCTCCGCCATCGGATCGGCCGCGAACGCCTCTACGAGGAACGTCGGCTCCATCACGCTCGCCATTACCGCGGACCTGACGTCGGGGCGGGCGAGCTGTTCCACGATCTTCTCGGCAGTCATCGCGGAGGCCGAGTTCGGAATCGGCCGCGCGCCGATCGCTGCGCGGAACTCCTGCGCCGTCACACGGCGGCGGCCGGGCTCCTGAAGCATTCGCAGCAGGATCTCCCAGCGGTCCTGGCGTTGGCGCTCACGGTCAGCCTTCGCCGGAGCCGTCTCAGCCTCCGGGGTCTCCTTCGGCAGGGAGAACCCCAGCGCAGCCTCGCGGACGACCGAGTAGGACACCGTGACAGCGGACTCGGCCAGCACCTGCCTGAGCGCACTGTCACATCCTGCGGACACGCACCGGTATTCACGGGCCATCCCGGCAGTCATGCCGATGTCTGCTGCGAACGCCCTGATCAACTCGCGGGAGTCGATGGAGGGCTCGCCGTTGTCCACCGGCGCGACTTCAAGCAGGAGATCTCCGATCTCCAGGCGCGTCCGTTGCTTCTCGTTCGTCAGGAGATCATCACGAGTTACGAGCTTCCGGCCAAGCTCCACCTGCTCAGAGGAGTACGCCGGTTCTGTTTCACGAGCACAGGGCTCGATCCAATCCGTCATGGCCCGGAACGTAGAGCGAGCCACAGACAATTCCAGGGGCCACACAACACGAATGGCCCACCCGATCCCTCATGCTGCTGAAGAAGTTGCACCGAACGGGTTGCGAGGCCGGTATCGAGTGGACGCCGCCGGGGAATCGAAAACAGCGCCGCCCAGCTGAGGTTCACCCAGCCGCGTCATACCGGTACTCGTACCCATCGCCCCGCCGCCGGCCCCTCGATCGAAACTGACCTCTTCCCCACGGCTATCGCGTGGAAAGACACCTCATGGAGTTAAGCCGTCAAGACGACGGGGTCAGTGGGCGTCGGGAAGGCGATGGATCCGTCGAAGGGGATCCGGGCCTGGAGGCAGCGATGCAGCTGTCCGAGCATCCGGTTGAAGAGGTGTGGCAGGGCTTGCATGTGCCAGTCCCCGCCGGTCCGTCGGCGCCGGTAGTGGGCACTCGGCGCTGGCCGATCCGCCGAGGGAGGAGAAGGCCCAGAGGTGGCCGACGTGGTTGAGCCGGTTGTTCTTGACGAACCGGCGCCCGACGTAGTGGCGTTTGCCGGAGGCCCGGGTGATGGGGACCGCGCCCCCGTATGCCCTGAGCGTGGCTTGCAGCGGCGCATACCCGTTCACGATCTCCCGAGCGCGGTCCATGACAAGGGGCCACCGGATCCGTTCACGAGCCATACCGGTACTTGTACCCCTGCTCGCGGCCGCCAGCCCCCGGGGTACGGATAGACCTCCCCTCGGCTATCGCGAGGTAAGAGGTGTCGTTTTCCGAAGGGGGCTTGCCCACGCGTTCTGACCTGCACGAATGGAAGATCACCGGATTCGGGGGGTCCCACTTCCGGTCACACCTGCGGTCCCCCGCCTAGTGCACCCCTGCAGCCACCCCTCCAGCCCCCTTCCGGTGCAACCCTCCTGCGCATCGGCACCCACCCGGCAGCCCCCCGGCCAGGACGGCTTGCCCAGACGCTCTGGACGATATCGGCCGGCCGCCGCCCATCACGGGCGCGGTGGCGGCCGGGTGACGGTGGAGCACGTAGACGACGCCGCCCAAGAGCAGCGTCACGAGGACCAGGAGCAGCACGACGGCCAGGGCGAGCGAGGACACGGGGGCAGTTCCCTTCGTTGGGCATGCCGGAGTCGGCATGCGGTGGGGTGGAACGTGGAGGATCCGCGACCCTTGTGTCGCGGGGAGGCGGTCGGACAGCAGAGTGCGGGAGGCGGGGGTTAGCGCCGCAACCCCCGGCGTCCGTCAGCACCATGACCGTCAACGGCGGCCCATTCAAGAGTTCTCGGCGAACATCGCAGCAGGTCAGAGCGCTGCGGAGTTCGCCCAGAACTCTTGAATGGGCTGCGGATCAGGTGTACGGGCAGGCAGCGCAGACCCCGGCCTGCGGGCGTGGCGTGGAAGATGGACGTCCGGGGTGTTGGTCATGGCCCCGGGCGCCTTGGCTGGGAGCGCACATCCCCGCCGGGCGGACGTCTGTTTGGCAGGCGCCCGCCCGGCCACTCACGACGCGGCCCCGACACACCGTGCCGGTGTGTCGGGGCCGAGGTGCGGTCCGGTCGTACTGCCCCAGAGCGCTCTGGGCACCGGTCCTGACCCGCGCACCCATGTCGGCGCGGACTGATCAAAACCCTAGCCTCAGCCGAGCCAGCCGTCGGCGCGCTTCTCCCGTCCAGGGGTGGGCGGCGCTCATCGGATTGATCGCAACCCGCAGGCCGGCATCGGTTCCCGATCGGCGGCCGATCGATCGGCACGGCCCCGGCCGCCGGGGTGGCCCTGACACTGACACCGCCGTGGCGCGCCGCCGGTTGCGGCCGGCTCACGCGGTCGGCGCCGGCGTTTGAGGCCGAGCTGGACCGCCGCCAGGGCCACCGCCTCCACCACCGACAGCCCGTCCCCGCCGCCGCGGCCGGCCTCCGCACGCAGCCGGCCCGCCTGCGCCTCCAAGCGCCGCGCCAACTCGTCCTGGACATCGGTGAGGTTCCGGCAGCCGCGCCGCCGCCCCGCGTAGTGATCCATGCCAGCCACCATAGGAAGTCCACCACCCCCGTACCCACACGTCACGCACACGTGTCGGGGCCCCGCCATCCCCCTCTCATCGCGGAGCACGTCTACCCGGGGGCCTGCGGTACAGCCCGTACGCACGTCCGCGTGCGGGCCGGACGACTGCTGACCCGGCCGCGCGCCGGGGGAATCCGAGGACATCGTGCCCACCGACCACACGCCCGACCTCGCCCACGAGCACCACACCTTGCGCGACTCTGCGCTCGCCGGCGACCTGGACCGTTTGGGCCGGGCGGTGAGGACCTCGTTTGTCTGCGACTACCTGGCCGACGTCGAGATGCGGCAGGAGATCCACGAGGGGTTGCAGATGGTGGAGAACTGGAACAGCGCGAACAAGGACCTCTTCTACGGCAAGGATGGCGACCTGGCCGGTGCGGACAATCGAGACCGGCACCGATTCATACCGCCTCGCCAGCACCCGAGCCCGAGCCGAAGGACACGCCCAAGCCAGCTGACCGTGCAAGCTCCCGCTTGACGGCCCCCGGCCCGGAGGGCCGTCACCGGTGCGCACTTCCTATGCTCGCGAGTGTCGGTCAGTCCTGGGTGCTTCGCCTCTACCAGGCGTTCCAGAGCACACCATGACGGTGGCGGACCGGCGGCATGGCTGCGTCGTCAAGTTCGTGGCCAGCACGGTGCAGTCCGCGGATCCGCTGGGCGTCGAGTCGACCCTGCAGCCGGGCGCGGCCCTCTGCCGTAGCGATCTCGGCGGAAAACGAGCCCTTCCTGCAATAAAGCACCATCCATTGCCAAGAGGTGAGCTGGCGCAGCGTCTTCGCCGGGGCGGGGCGACGGCCTTCGCGGGCGGCTCGGGCCAGTTCAGCATTTGCATAGCGCAGGTCGTACAGCGACATGGACTCCGATGCGCCCTCTTGGACTCGGAGTCGCCTGGGAGTCGTGCGGACAGTTCGGGACATTGAGAGCCTCCGTAGGGCCCTCTGGGCTTTCCAGAGGCACCTACGGCGGGTGCGTGGTGGTCAGCACAACTCAGCTCCTTTCGTTGGTCACGACGATCTACCAGCAGCACAGTAGCGGCGCGGAGAGGCGGAGGCCGAGACTTTCTACTCGCCCCTGTTGCCAGGGCAAGGCGCTCCAAGATCTCTCACGGAACTGCGGGCAGACCCAGTTTTCAACGATCCTCATCGCCGCTGGGCGACGTCATCCTCTGGGATTCTGGCTCACTTTCCGTGGAGGGCTGACTGACCGTAATCTCATGTGCTTGCGACGCCGGTCGGTATGACCAACAGGGAGGGGCTGCATTGAGCCAGTACTACGACATGGGCGACGAGACCCTGTGGAACCCGTCCGACGGGGCCTCCCGGCTGTTCATGAGCCAGGTGCGCGTGTACGAAGCCGAACTGGGGATGCCGTCCGGTATCGGACCCATGCAAGCTGACGAGTGTCAGATCGACCCCATTGCGTTCAAAGAGTTCGTCGACGCCCTGCTTGCGTGGCACCGGAGAGCGAGTCACGCAGTCATGGCTGCCCTGTCCGAGGGCTTCGTCGCCACGGTGCTGGTCCTGGCGGAGAGGGCAGGCATCGAGGTGAACTGGCAGCCAGCAGGCAACGGCGGTCTCAAGGATGTTCAGGTCCCGGCGGCCTCGGTTTCCTCTGAGGGGGCTTGGGCAGCCGCCCTTCAGTGCAAGTCACGCGATCTGGGCCGCTTCATGGCGGCCTGAGCCTGGTCTGCCCCGCAAAGTGCTTGGAAGCCATCGCAAGGCGATGTCCTATGAGTAGAGCAGGACACGCTTGCGGAGGAGATCGAAGCCGGCTCGGCCGAACATCTGGCGTTTGAGCATCTTGATCCGGTTGACGTGGCCTTCGACGACGCCTGAGCTCCAGGGCAGGGTGAGGCCGGCGATGACTGCATCGCGGTCGCGGTCGATGCCTGCGGCGAGGATATGGAGGCCGGGGAGGTCATCTTGTCGGACGGCATCGAGCCACTGCGGCAGCCGTTCGCCCTGGCGCTCGGTGAGCATCTTGCTGAAGAAGCGGACGTGGCCGGTGAGGGCATCCAGTTCAGGGCAGTGGACCCGCCGCCGCCGTGGTCCCCATTGCCAGCGGCCTCCAGTAGCAGCCCCCCGAGCTCGCTCTTCCAAAACGGTGAGTCCCGCATGCGGGACTCACCGTTCCATCATGCGAAGCCGCGGCCAACGAGCACGGGGATGCCCGCGAACTCGAGCCAGGGGGCCAGCTGCTGTCGGAGGGTGTCTTTCTCGGCTGCGACGTACAGGGCGTGCTCCTGACTTGGTGCGGTCGAGGCGGAGCCAGCCGGGCATCTCGTACACGAAGGCGTCCGAGCTCGGCCCGTGCCGGTAGGACGTGGACGGCTCAGACCATGTCGATCAGGTCGAGGAAGCAGCCCTCGCGGCGAGCCTGGATCAGCTGCGCGGACAGCCGGCGGTACATCACCTGCCTGAGCCTGACCTTCAGGAGCGGTCCACAACGAGGGGCCACCGGATCCGTTCACGAGCCATACCGGTACATGTACCCGTGCAGCACTGCCAGCCCCCGGACACGGGACAGACCTCTTCCTCCGGCTATCGCGGACAAAGGCACCTCATGCAGCTAAGGAGTCAAGATGCCCGGCAGGGACACCGGTCTGGCAGCGTCAAATGGTTCATGATCACAGGGATGTGCCGGGCGTGAAGGCGTACGTCCGCAGCGGATCCAGATGTAGCTCGTGCGGACCCATACAGTCCGCAGCAAGAGTTCCCACGGCCGCCCCGCACACACACGTCATGTTGGGGCCTCCAGTTCCAAGAGGTCCGCAGCAACCGTGGTGCATACCCAAAGAGCTGGCCAGCTGCAGGCTCGGCGCGTCCTCCGGGTGCACGACGACAGAGTCCCGGGGGCCGGCGGGCACCATGTCGGTCATGCCGGGCGGCATGAGAAGAGCCCGGCTCACAAGTGCACACGCCGCCTGGGCGCCTGAAGCCACGAAAGGGGCGCCCCAGGGTTCGGGATCAATGGCGTAGCTGCCTCGCGGGACTGTCGAAGGCGCAAGCGGCGTCTTGCCGTGCCGGTCTTTGTCATGCAGCGAGATGTCCGGGACGCCCTGAAGCTCCTGCAGGTCCGGGGTGAGTTCGGCACCGCACTTCGCACAGTAGAAGACCGTCATACCAACCGTTGTATCCCACCGACAGCATCAATCACGACCAGGTTCCCCTGCTCAGTCCGCCTGTCCAGCACAAGCGGTGGGGAAGGCGATGGATTCGTCGAAGGGAACTCGTGCCTGAAGGCAGTGGTGGAGTTGGCCGAGCATGCGTTGAACAGGTGCCGGAGGGCCTGCATGTGCCAGTCTCCTCCTGCCCGGCGGCGCCGGTAGTGGGCGTCCGCGCCGGTTGAACCGCTGATGGAGGCGAAGGCCCACAGGTGGCCGACGTGGTTGAGCCGGTTGTTCTTGACGAACCGGCGTCCGACGTAGCGGCGTTTGCCGGAGGCCCGCGTGATCGGGGCCGAGCCCGCGTACGCCTTCAGCCCTCCAGCCGTGGCGAACCGGCTCCTGTCGTCGCCGATCTCGCCCAGAATGCGAGCACCGACCTGGGGCCCGATCCCCGGAAAACTCAGCATGATCGCCGCGTCCGGGTGTGAACGAAAGGCCTCCTCGGTGGCACGCGCCAGGTCATCGACCGCCTGACAGGCCGCGTCCAGAGATCGTGGACAGCAAGCGCGTCAACGAGGTGAGCATGGCCGATTTCGAGTACCTCGCCGGTGTCTGGAATTTCACCCCTCCCGTCGCATGGGATGCATTCGACCAGCTCGACACGGACAGCGACGGCGCGCTCAGCCGCAAGGAGTTCGTCCACAGCGTCCACGAGTTCCTGAGCAACCCGGACGCGCAGGCCGCAGCCAGCGGCATCATCCTCGGCGTGCAGTAGGCGCCGGACATGCCACCGGAGCAGGCCCGAAGACGGCCCGCCCCGGCCCGTCGCGAGCCCGCAGGCCGGGCCGCCATCTGAAGCCAACCGGCTACCGGCCGCCGGGACCCCGCCCCGGTGCTCCTTCCGTCGGCAGCGCCAACCGATCGGAGGAGAAACCCCCGTGCACCGCATCACCCGAGCACTCGCCACCGCCGCGCTCGCCCTGGCCGCCTGCGCCCTCGCCCCCACCGCCGCCCGGGCGGCCGCCGCCCCGGTGGCCTTCCCCTCGGGGCCGCCGGTCGCGTTCTGGCAGTGCGAAGCGGGCGGCGGCTTCGTGGCCACCGACCCCGGCACCCAGCGCGAGGTCTGCGAGGGCGGCGAGTACGACAACCGGTACGTGTACTGGCTGTAGCTCCCGACGGCAGGCATGTCTGGTAGCGCCACCGCCGGTGCGGTGGTGTGGCGCAGGGCAAGGGCTCCTTCGGGCCGCCTGCCGCACGGGCAGGCGGCCCGAAGAGCCCCGTCACGCGGTCGCGCCCTATGCCGTGCGGGAGGGAACTGCGGCGATAAGCCAGTGCTGCGGGGCGAGGTCAGGAGCCGTGAAGTCCAGCTTGGCAGCGAGCTCCTCAGCGGTCTCGTGGCAGTTGTCGACCTCGATGAACAGCGGCGGCACCTGGTCCTGCGGGGCGGTGAGGACCAGGTCGGCCTGGGCGCCGCCCTTGCCGGGCGCGTTCCACGTCCCAGTGGCGGGCAGCGGGACCTCGGTCCAGTACGAGGCGATGGTGCCGATCCCGTCCGGTGAGTCGACGGCGGCCTGGGCGGCGGCCTGGACGTGTGGCAGGTCGTCGGCGAGCTTGGCCATGTCGGCTTCGGGCGCAGCAGTGCGATCACCGTCTCGTTGACGGCCATCGGGTGGGAGGCCCCGCTGGAGCCCGCGCCGCGCGCGGTGGAGCCCATCTCCCCCGCCGGGCGCCGCAGCTCGTAGGAGGCGGCCTCCAGGCCCTTGGGGGTCAGGTTCCGCAGCGAGTCGCCCGTCTCTGCGGAGCCGCCGTTCTCGGACAGGCCGTGCTTGCGCATGTCGGAGAGCGCGCCGGAGTGCGAGGCGGTGCGGGCCTGCTTCTGCTTCGAGGGGGTCTCCTTGTCGGCGTGCCGGAAGGTCAGGTGCGGAGCGCCGATCCGCTGGATCTGATCAGCCGTCTCCACCTTCAACGCTCCGAGCACGCGCAGCACGTCGCCGCGGTAGCTGTTCGTCGACCCCGCCGGGTTGGTGATCCGCTTCCCCAGCCGGCGGAGGGGGAGATTTCTCTGGCCTCTGTCCACAGGGTGATCGTCCGAGGCTGCTGGGAGTCGTCGTAATCCGAGCGACGTCACCCAGTTGAGGAGACCTCCATGCCGTACCTGATCCCGCCTCGCACCCCGCTCACCCCGGGAGAGGTCGACCGCGCCTTCGACTACCTTCTCGCTCTGCAGATGGGCGGCGGGAACCACGCCTCCGGACGCACGTCGGCTACTCCCGAGCTGGCCTTCCTGTTGCTGCGGCTCGCTGAGAACATCGTCTTCCCCGTCACGGGGGTCCTGGGCGACGGGGAGCCGCACTCGGACTCCTTTGCCCTGGACGAGGTCGGATGCATCCTGCTGTCCGCCCTACGGGACTGGACGCGCGACTCCCCTACTACCGCCGTGCTGGGCATCGCCCGCAGCATCATCCGCTTCGTCGAGAACGTCATCCCCGATCCCGACGACCACGGAGACACCCGCGCCACCCTGGAGACCATGCGCGACGAACACCTGAAGTGGGCACGCACCCTGAAGTCCATGCGTCCGTAGCCACGCGCACGATGCGCACCACCGTCCATCCGGTGCGCATCCACTCGGTGGGCGGTGCGCACCAAGGCAGCCAGCGCACCCGGGGTGGTGCGCATCCCGGTGGGTCGGTGCGGCGGAGTGGACCGCCTGAAGGCGGGCGCATTCCTCCTTGACACGGACCCAGGTCAAGGGGAAATGCGGCGGGTGCACATCGGGTGGATGGACGCCATCGTCCCGGGCGCTGGCGTCCACTCCCACCGGGTGGGCTCCACTCGGTGGAGTGGAGCCGGGCCGGTGGCGTCCACTCCCGGGCCGGTGGGCTCCACTCGGTGGAATGGATGCCGCACGGTGGTCTCCACTCCGGTGCGGTGGCCTCCACTCGGTGGAATGGGGTGCACCGCACCGTCGGTGCGCACCACCGCACCGGGTGCGCACCATCGGGTCCACTCAGTGGCCGGCCTCGCGGCCGCGGTGCGGTCCGGGCCCCTGCGGGCGGTGCGCCTGCTGGTCGTCCGGGCGCACCGGGCGCACTACGTCGGTGTCGTGCTGGCCGGTGTGGCGATCCGCGCGGAGCCGGGATTCGGCGGCCATCTTGGCGGCCGTCTCCTGGATAAGGCGCAGTCGGTCGGCCGTGAGATCGAGGGCTTCCACATCCGTACGGGACTCCCGCAGGGCCCGCACGGCCGTCATGCCGATCGCCTCCTGGCGGCCGGGCTCCGGCTCCTGGTCGTCGTGCTCGGCTTCGGCGGCCGGGGGCGCGAGCAGCTGCTCGGGCATCGCCGCCTGCTGGTGGGCGACGACGTCGTACGCCCGGCCCCGCACGGCGGCGGTTGTGGTGGTGCGCAGCTTCTCCCGCACCACCGCACCGGCGAGGACGGCCCGGTCGTACTGGAGCGGGATGCGGGGGATCTCCCACTCCCCCGCGTCCTGGCTCGGTGGCCGGAGCGCAGCCGGCTCGCCGGGGTCGGCCGGGGGTTGCCGGTCCGGGTCGGGCGCGGGAGTGGGTGGGCGGGGCCGGGCGGGGTGGTCGGCCAGGTCCCACCGGGCGGTGTAGAGGCGGTAGTCCGCCAGCAGGCCGATCACGGTCTTCGGCTCGCTGATGTCCAGGCAGTGGGTGGAGATGGCGGCGGGCCTTGACCCAATGCCGGGTAGTTAGCGCATTTCCGCTGGTGGCAGTGGTGTTGGGTGGCTTCGTGGGCTGCTGTAGATGGCTGGTCCGGTCTTGTCGATGAGTCCGTGTGCGGCCCATCTGTCGAGTTGGCGATACATGGTGCTGAGGGTGATGTCGCCGAGGTGTCGGGCGAGTTCGCGGGTGTGCCAGTGGCGGTCGGGGTCGGCGTCAAGGAGGTCCAGGACGCGCTGTCGGCGTCGGTCGGTGGGCGGGATGTGCCGGTCGTCGTGGGAGACGGTGGGCAGGTCGGGTTCGGGTTCGAGGATGGTGACGTCGAGGCCGGTGACCGGGAGGCTGGTGTCTGGCCGGCCGTCGTCCTGGCGTTCGGCGTACCGGGAGATCGACGACCTGACTTTTCGGGTGCTGATGCTGGGGCGCCGGTGCGGGAGGAGTCCTGCAAGGACACGGTTGGCAATGACGCCAGCCGTGCCGGCGATTGGGGAAACGATCTCGGCCGCCTGGACGACGAGGTCACGGGCAGTCTGGATGGCTATGGTGAAGCCGCAGCGGTCCGGGTCGGTGCCCGGCCGGGACTCGGCGGCCTCGACCATCACGGTTCGAAGTGCCTGGTAGAGGGTGAGTAGGGCCCACATCTCCTGCTCGACTCCGACAGGATCACCGGAGCGCAGGACCCGGCCGTCCGTGATCGTGTGGCGAAGGGCGTAGTACGCCGACTCGTGTTCCCACCTCTGGTGATAGAGAGTGACGAGGATCGTGGCAGGGTAGCGGCGGGCGTCGGTCAGCGTTGTGACCAGCCGGTAAGAGCCGGTGAACGAGCTGTCGCCGCAGGTCACAGTGATCTGTGCTTCGATGACGCGCACGGGGACGGCGCCGATGACGGAGAGGTAGGAGCCGTCCGCGAGTGGAGCGAGGACCGGGGTGCGGCGGTTGGCTCGCAGCCGGCCCAGGAACTTGGCTCCGGTGTCGTTCACGGAGGCGAGGAAGGCGTTGGCGTCGAATCCTTTGTCCCACATGACCAGCATGTCCGGGCCCAGGTGGTGCAGGAGCCTTCGGGCGTAGGCGGTCTCGCCGTCGCTGGTTGGTCCGAACACCGCGCCGATCAGGGCCCGGGTTCCGGTCTCCGCCAGGGTCATCAGCTCGAGCATTGGATGTCCGCCGCGGTTGCCGGGACCGAACCACTCCACGTTGCGGTCGGTGTCAGGAATCTTGATGGAGCTGCAGCCGTCGAAGGAGACCATCCGAAATGGTCCGAAACGTACCCCGGGAGTCGTCGGTCGGGCGAGTGGTCCGGCCAGGACATCGAACAGGCGGCGCATCGGTTCGGTGCCGATACGGCGACGCAGGTCGCGCAGGGCTTTCGCGGTCGGATCAGCGACCTCGAGCCCGCCGCTCGTCAGAGCTGCGATCAGCTTGCTCCAGACCAGCCGGTAGCCGACCTCGGGAAACATACACATCGCGAGCAGGAAGTAGACCCCGACCCGAGAAGGAAGAACCCGTAACCGCCGCTGAACGCAACGGGTTTCGTCCAGGAGAGCATCGACGAGGTCGAACGGCACGATCTGGGTCAGCCCGCCCAGATGACCGGGGGCGAACCGGCCCGAGGCCACGGTGAACTCACGCGAGATGGTCGTCAGGCCGGGCGAAAGAGGACAATAGCGTGCGGGCAACGGAACACCTCGATGATCAGCAGTCTTGCCGGACTACCTGACCAACGAGACTCCGCTGGCCGTGTTCCGACTCGACGCCTACACCCCTTGCCACCAGCGGAAATGTGCTAACTACCCGGCATTGGGCCTTGACCCTGGATTTTGGACACCGGAGACACTTGGATCTTGATGGTCCGGGAGAACGGAGTCCCCGTGGGGATGAAGCATTACCCCGCCGAGTTCAAGGCGGACGCGGTCGCGTTGTACCGGTCGAGGCCGGGAGCGACGATCAAGTCGGTCGCCGCTGATCTCGGGGTGAACACCGAGACGCTGAGGAACTGGATCCGGGCCGCCGACGGCCGCCGACCTGTCGCCCACTCCGCACCGCCGGCCACCTCGCAGGCCGCCGGCGACGCCGTTCAGGCGGAGCTGGCCGCCGCCCGCAAGAGGATCCGTGAGCTGGAGGAAGAACGGGACATTCTCCGCAAGGCGGCCCGATATTTCGCGACGGAGACGCGCTGGTGAACCGCTACCAGTTCGTTGACGATCACCAGCGCCGTCACGGCGTGAAGCGGCTCTGCGACATCCTCGGCCTGGCCCGTTCGAGCTTCTCCCTACGGAGCCCCCAGAATCACCGCGGAACTCCGCGACGAGGAGGGTCCGGTGGTCAACCACAAGCGGGTCGCCAGGATCATGCGGACCATAGGGCTCGAGGGAGTCCGGTTGCGTCGCCGGCACCGCACCACCGTCGCGGACCAGGCCGCGTCGAAGGCGCCGGACCTGATCGGCCGTGACTTCACCGCGGCCGAGGTGAACAGAAAGTACGTAGGCGACATCACATACCTGCCGGTCAGCGGCGCGAAGCCGCTCTACCTCGCGACCGTCATCGACTTGTGCTCGCGCCGGCTGGCCGGGTGGGCGATCGCCGATCACATGCGAACCGAGCTCGTCATCGACGCCCTGGCGGCAGCCGAGCGGACCCGTGGAAACCTGGCCGGAGCGATCATGCACACGGACCACGGATCCCAATATTCGAGCAGGGCCTTCGCTGAAATCTGCAGGTCAGCCGGGGTCCGGCAGAGCATGGGCGCGATCGGATCCAGCGCCGACAACGCAGCCGCAGAAAGCTTCAACGCCGCCTTCAAGAGGGAGACGCTCAAAGGCCGCAAAGCCTGGTCGAGCGAGCGCGAGGCCAGGCTCGACGCGTTCCGCTGGCTGACCCGATACAACACCCGCCGCCGGCACTCCCGCCTCGGCCACCGGTCCCCGATCGCCTACGAGAACGACCTCCAGCCAGCTGCAACTACCCTGACCCAAGCCGCATAGACGTGTTCAAAATCCGGGGTCAAGGCCCGTCGGCCGGTGCACTTCGATACGAGTGCCTTCCCGTGGTCGACAGCGAAGTTCCGTACACGGAGACCATGGTGTCCTTCATTCACATCCCGCTATTGCGTGGGCGTCAGCCGGTTGTGGCCTCTCGGCGGCTGTACGCCCAGTAGCCCGCCGCTGTCAATGCCGCCGTATAGAGCAGGAAGACCACCAGGGCCACTGGGGTCGAGAGGTCCGACCCCACCATGCCTGCTGCGAACGATCGGTCCTCTCCTGCGAGCGCCGAAACGTCGGTGAGCATCGCCCGGCCGGCCGCGAAGGGCAGCCAGTCGGCCACACCATCCAGTCCGGGGACGTACCCCAGCAGCAGGCCCGCCAGCCGCTCGCCCAGCAACGGCCACATACAGAGCACCAGCACCGGCACGATCCTGTTCCGCATCAGTGCCACCAGGGCCATGCACAGCAGTGCCCAGCAGCCCATCCACAGTACAAACCGCAGCACAGGCACCAGCACCGCGCCCCACGCCGGCTGCGGTGCTCCAGAGACGGCCAGGACGAGAGCCGCCGAGACCGCGCCCACCAGCGCGCTGGCCGCCGCCACTGCGGCGCCCACCAGGAATCCGACCGTGCCCTTGGCCGCGTACGCTATCCGGCGTCCGTTGACCGCCAGCCACGTCGTGCGCGCCGCGCCGCGCACCAGGTCGGTGGAGACCGGGCCCGTACCGAGGACCAGGACGAAGAAGCACAGCAGGGGGAGCTGAGTCGCCATCGGCGCCCATGCCAGCACGTCGCCCATCGACGCGGCGCTGATCGTTCTCGTCTTGTCCAGGTCGAACAGGAGCCCGGGCCCGGTCAGGAGGCTCAGGGTTGCCACTACGCCGAGGAGTACCCACGTGGAGCGCAGGCCCGTGAGGTGTCGCCACTCATACCGGCATGCGTTGCGAAACGCCTCGTCGGTCGGGGTCATCCGCGGGGTGCCAGAAGGCGGGGGCATGGGCACGTCGGCGGTCGGCGGAATATGTGTCGGGGGCGCGGTCACGAGATCTTGAACTCCTCTTCCGCGATGGACAGGTAGAAGTCCTCCAGCGAGGGCATCTCCTGGGACAGCCAGTGCAGGGGCACGCCGCCCTCCGCCGCCAGGATGGCGACTTGGATCCGGTCCAGGCCGGTGATGTGCGCGCTCGGCCCGCCGGTCGGTTCCAACCGACCGCCTCTCTCCTTCACCAGGCGTGCGAGCTGTGGCAGGTCCGGTGCTGTACGGTCACCACGGCCTGGTCGCCGGCCCGGGACAGCAGGTCCGCGATCGGCGAGGCGGCCACGACGCGGCCATGCGACAGCACCGCCACACGGTCCGCGAGCTGCTCCATCTCGCCCAGCAGATGGCTGGACACCATGATGGCCCTGCCCTCCGCTGCCTGGGCCCGAAGGAACTCGCGCAGCCAGCGGATCGCGTGCGGGTCAAGGCCGTTCGCGGGCTCGTCGAGGATGAGCACCGGCGGATCGCCGAGCAATGCCTGCGCGATTCCCACGCGCTGTGCCATTCCCAGAGAAAGCTGGGAGAGTTTCAGCCGGGCGGCCTGGGTGAGCCCCACCCGTTCCAGCATTTCGTCGACACGTTGGTCGGACGCGCCGCACCCGGCGGCCACCATCCGCAAATGCGACCGGACCCGATGCTTCGGGTGGCCCGCAATTCCGCCGAGGACCGCGCCCACGACCTTTCCGGGGGATCCCCAGGCGTGCAGCGGACGACCAAGGAAGAGTGCCCTGCCCTCGCCATGGGCGAGGCCCAGCATCAGCCGGATCGTGGTGGTCTTGCCGGCGCCATTGGCGCCCACGAACCCGGTCACCTCGCCCGCGTGCAGCGTCAGAGACACGTCATCGAGAACCGTTCTGCTGCCGAACGAGCGCCGCAGGCCCTGAGCTTCGGCCAGTACACCGCTTTGCGGCACAGTGTGTTCCTAACGTGCAGGGATCCTGACCACGGGTCAGGACCAGGGGAAACCTTCGGCGATGCCGAAGAGCACCGTGAACAGCACCAGTGCCCCGACCGGGATGATCCCGAACGAGTCGGGCCGTTCGCGTCGGAAGGCACCCCAGACGAGGGCGCCGAGCGGTCCGAGGAGACCCGCAGCCATCAGGGCCCAGCCCACACCCCGGTTGCCGAAGATGTTGAACGCGATGAAGGCCCCCGTAATGAAGTAAGCGGGAGAAGCCCACAGATGTCGCAGATCAGGAGACACTTCGGTACTGGCCATCAGATTCTTCCTAACGAGCCGGGCTGGACGACACGCCGCCGGCCTATCGCGGCGGCGGGTGGTGCCCCGGTACCGGGGCACCACCTCTTCCCCTACACGACCAGGCTGCGGATGTAGGTGTACAGCTGGTACTGAATCTCGGCGCCGGCCGCGACCCAGGCGATACGCACCGGGTGGTACCAGGGCAGGCCGTCCATGTACGAACGGAACTTGCCCCATCCGGCCTTGGCGGCGTTGTACGCGCCGCTCAGGATCTTCCCGCCGTACTTCTTCAGCAGGTTGAACAGAGCCTTGACGGCTCCACCGATGGCGGCGCGGGCCTGGACCTCGGTGGCGGTGCCGTTGGCGACCGCGCGCAACGTCTGCGCGTCCTCGGCCTTCAGCTCGGCCGAGACGGCCGGGTTGGCGAGGAGGGCGCGGGCGTCGGACGCCGACAGGGTCGCCTGGACGGTGGCCGCCGGACGCGCCTGGGGGGCCTCCGATGCCTGTGCCAGGCTGGCGCCGGCGCCGAGGGTGAGGGCGGCTAAGGCCGAAACCGTCGCTATACGGACAGTATTGCGGTTCATGTAGAATCTCCTTGCGTTCAATCGCAAGGGGAGGAAGCCCGTCCGGGTGACCGAAACTGGCGTGGAAACCGAAAGGTCTCCCTGCGGACTTCTTC
Organism: Streptomyces sp. NBC_00513; assembly: GCF_041431415.1. Taxonomy (GTDB): domain Bacteria; phylum Actinomycetota; class Actinomycetes; order Streptomycetales; family Streptomycetaceae; genus Streptomyces. The sequence goes on along the minus strand of NZ_CP107845.1, from coordinate 8,275,029 downwards.
CCCATTAATTGCCCCCATATACCGACCTGGTTGGTCTGGCCGGGGCGTGCTCAAGGTGGAACGTATCCCGCAGCTCTGCATGTGATCAACCGGCGAGCACAGTGAACAAGTCATGGGCGACATGCCGCGGAACCCTTTGCTTCACGCGAGCTGACAGGCACTCAAAGATGTGCCTGCCGAACCTAATGGCTCCAGACAGCCCACACTGCCGTCGCCATCGGCCAGTCTGGCGCAAAACAACCCAGCAGTTCACACAAAGTGACAGCATGAATCGATAATTCCACCCCAGTTCGATTGAAATGGAAACGACTTCTTACGCTCGGTGGCCCATACTCATGTCGGGATACCCGGAGGAAATGGCGAGAAACAGCGGTCTGGTGACGTGAATCCCTCTCCGTGCGGCTGAGTTCGGGCGGTTCCTGCAGACCCCTCGGCAGACGGCCCGTCACAGTTCTACTGCGAGACTTCGGCGGTGAGCACCATGCGCCGCCCCGCGCGCCACATCGGCACCACTGATTTCGGTTTCGCTGTTTCCATAGCCGATTCAGGCTGCGGATCGGTATCCCGCACGACCTCGATGGCATCCCGGACCCGGCAGCTCCATCACCGCTCGGGGCCAAGACCTCGTCGACCCGTCGAGCGGGCAATGACCCGCTCCTTCCAGCCCTGCTCGACCACCACCAGCTCGGCCTGGACGCGATCGGCTTCCTCCCGCAACTCCTCCACACGACGGCGAGCGGTGAGCTCCCGCTGTTCCACCAACCCAGAAACCGACGGCATCCGCGACCCGGAGAGCGACAACCCGACAGACCACCCCTCCCACCGAATGACCACGCCCACGTCCGACCAGCGGAGACACTGCGGTCACGACCGGAAAGACAACAACCACTAACGGGCTGGTGCGTGATAGCGGGTGAGGCGTGTTTCTCCTGGTCGTGGCCGATTCTCAGGTCTCCACAGCGCGGCCGGAGACGAGACGTGCGATGGCCTGACAGGTGGCGGGCAGGGTCTCGCGTCGGTGGGGCCAGCGGGTCAGTTGCTTCCAGCGTTTGTGGTCGACGAGGGCGTGTTCGACAGTGATGCGCTTCGAAGAGTTCCGGTGACGGGCTCTTCGACGGGCCTCAAGGACTTCGGGCGGGCTGATCTTGTTGCCCTTCCGGGCGGGATGACCGCCTGCCCGGGGGTGATCACGTCGGAGCCCGAGACAGCCGTCGTCGAGGAGGACCTCGACGTCGGGACAGTGCTGGAAACAGATCCCGATGCCTTCGTTGCGTGCGGCGGTCGCATCATGCATCCGCCCAGGCCGCAGGGAGCGGGTAGTCCTAGTCAACCCGGTTGGGGTGCCGCAGTTCAGCTGGACTTCGCCCGTCGGCGTCGTAGCCACAGTGACGTTCCAAGGGTGAGGGCCAGCAGAGTGCCTGCGCCCCCGGCCAGCCACGGGGCTCGCGACGCCGAGCCTCCTGCCTGGGGTTGCGCTTCAGCGTCCATGCAGTCGGGTGCGGCCTGTGTGACCCGGTAGCGGGCCCAGACCTTCTGCGACTTACCAGCCTCTTTCCACTCCACGGTGTAGAGGCCTGGCTGTGCATCGCACCGGATCGCGGCTGTGGCCGTGGCCATCTTGTCGCCACGCATCACCACAGGGGCCGTGAAGCCGGAAGACGTCAGCTTCACCTGGCCGTCATACGCAGTGTGCGTGTTGTCTTGAGCGGCGATCCGGGCTCCGGCCTGCACGGTTCGCACATGCCACGGCGTCTGCGGCCACGGCGCGTCACGGCCCCAGTCCTCCTCCTGCGACTCCTCCGGCGCCTGCGCCGTACGGCGGGTACACTCCTCGCGCGCCTGCCCGTCGGCCGCAGCCACCTGCACGCTTCCCCACAGCCGGCTGCCACCTGATTCCTCCTGCTCGTCGGCCGGAGGCTTCAGGAACACCTCATGGGGACCGGCAGTCGCTGCACAGGAGATGGTCACGACGGCCGTGACGACAGTGTTCTGCATCCTCAGCATGCCGTCCTTGGCGAACGCGCCGGACGTGACCCGGACGCCGTTGCGGGCATCAGCGGAGACCCGGGCCGGCGTGGACACGGCCACCCGGTCACCGGGCTGGACGGAGAGCGACGCCCCGCTCGGCAGTGGCTTCGGCGCGTCCGTGGCCGGCAAGGCCGACGCCGCGCCCGTCCCTGCCGACGACAGGATGATCACCATGCTTGCGGCGCTGCGGCTGACTCGGATTAACCCCATTTGATGCCTTTCATTCTCTGTTGACGATCTTTCAGGTCCCTGAATAGCCTGCCTGCTTATCGAACTGACGCACCAATGCAACCCGCTGCGTCACCAGTACGCCCAGAAAGCGCCCTTCCTTGAGAAGAAGAACCCGATGGATCACTGCGACCACGCTCACTCTCGCAGCTGCCCTGTTCGTGACTCCGGCCGCCGCAGCCGGACCCAGTCCCACACCCGCTGAGTCCTTACCGTCACCGACCGCCCCACCCACGCCCTTCCCCTCCAAGACGCACGGTCGGCCCGAACGGTCAACACCCGTCCCCACCCCAACTCCTCCCCGTCCCCGGGAATCACCGCCGGCCACTCCCCCACCCAGCTCCGCCACCAACCAGGCAGCGACCTCCCGTCCTGACCTGTCCGGTGAGCTTGCGTTCTGGACCGCGGAGCGCATGGCCCGGGCAAAGCCGATCGACGCCGACCGCGGCAGAGCCTCCGAAGCGGCGCGAGGCCTCGCAGCCGCACCACCGGCAGACACCCCCACCGCCAGCCACTTCGAAGGACTCCCCATGGTCGGGACGTTCTTCTACAAGGGCAAGCCCATCCACGGCACCGCCACCTCCTGCACCGGCAGCGTCGTACGCAGCAAGGGAAAGAACCTCGTGCTCACCGCAGGTCACTGCGGGACCGGCCTCAAGAACGCTACGCAGCGCATCTTCGTACCGCAGTACCGCCACGGCCTGGACGCGGGCTCGCAGCCCTCGGGCATCTTTCCCATCACCGACGTCTACCTGGACCCGCGGTACGAGAACTACACCAAGGGCCCCACGTCCGACCTCGACATCGCCTTCGCCACAGCCGGCCCGAGCGCAAAGGGCCTGGTGGAGAACGTCACCGGCGGACTGACCTTCACCCAGGCATCGGGATACGACCACACAGTGACCGTGGTCGGCTACCCCAGCAGCTTCAAGGACAACCCGACCCACAGGGCCATCACCTGCACCGTTCGCACCAAACGGCTCCACCGGTTCCGGCAGATGCAGATGGAGTGCGGCGGCTACTACGGAGGCGTCTCCGGCAGCCCCTGGATCAAGGGCTACGACGCCAAGACCCGCAGCGGACAGGTCATCGGCAACCTCGGCGGATACAACGGCGGAGGCAACGACGCCAACGTCGACTGGGTCTCGTACGCGCCCCTCTTCGGCAAGGACGCCCAGGACCTCTACAACGACGCCGCCAACGGCATCGGCCCGGACAACGTGAAACGCCCCAACCCCTACCAGCCCCCGAACGACGGCCCAGCACTCCCGGGCAGCGGAGAAACCTGGAAGCACGCCAAGCAGATCGCCTCCGGAGACTTCAGCAACACCGGACACAGCGACATGCTCGTCATCTGGACCGACGGTGAAGCCACCCTCTACCCCGGCGACGGCATCGGCGGCTTCCGCCCCGAACGCCAGCTCCAGGCACCCAACGCGGCATGGAAAGAAGCCGCGACCATCACGGCAGGCGATTTCACCGGCTCGAACCAGTTCGACCTCATGGTCCGCTGGAACGACGGCCGCATGACCCTCCACGCCGACATCGGATCCAACGGCCTCGGCAGCATCACTGAAATGGCCCCCTCCGGATCCGTCTGGAGCCACGCCACCCAGATCGCCGCAGGCCGCTTCAACGCCACCACCTACGTCACCGACCTCATGGTCCGCTGGTCCGACGGCGAACTCAGTCTCTTCACCAACGTCGGCGCCGGCACCCTCGGCCAGGAATACAAACTCAAGGACCCCAACAGCGCGTGGAAGGACGCCACCCTGCTGACCGCCGGACAGTACTCCGGCAACCAGAAATGGGACCTCATGGTCCGCTGGACAAGCGGCGCACTCAACAACTACGTAGGCACCACCACCGCCGGCCTCGGCTCCGAGCAACCGGTCCACGGCCCCAACAAGACCTGGACCCACAGCGTCGTCATGACCACCGGCAACTACACCGGCGACAGCCTCACCAACGACCTCGTCATCCGCTGGAGTGACGGCGAAACCACCATGTACCGCGACACCCGCACCAACAGCCTCGGCACCGAACAGATGCTGGTCCCTCCGGCATGACAACAGGTGGGGCGGGCCACCCGCTCAAGACCCGCCCCGCCGCCGGTGCGCGCCAGGCCGGTGTGATCCTGCGGCGGCCAACGCTGATGCACGACGCGTCCTCGCCGCCAGTCACGCCGTGCACCGGAGCGGAGCGCCCTGCGGAAGGGTTACCGCGGCCCGGGCCCTGAACGTTCGGCTCGCGCCCGGTGCAGGGCAGCAGTCTCGGTGGCAGCGAATTCGCGGCGCCGCGTGAGGATGGCGCTGTCTATCGGCGTCGGCTGCTCGTCGGCGAGCTTCTTCTGATTGGGGAACGACCGCTGGCTGAGCTCACGCATCACGGCGTTCTGCCGCTCCACCGCGTATGCGATACCCGGATCCACCCGGGACGACGGTGCGGCTGGGCGGTGCGCCTCGATCGCGCGGCAGGAGCCCTCCGACGGCCGCAGCCAGACCATCACCGAGCTGAATCGCCTGGCCTTCGCCTGATCCCGCCGGGCCCGGCCCGGCGATCAACGTCAGCGCGACTCTGGGTCAGGGCTGGTGCCGCCCGCCGGCCGCCGCTTCCGTTGGAGACGGCGGCCGTCCTTCGCTGCTCGGCCCCGAGGCGTCCAGGCAGTGGTCCGGGCTCTGGCGGGCGGTGCGCCTGCTGATCGTCCCGACGCACCGGACGCACCGCGGCGGCGTCGTCCTGTTGGGCGTAGCGGGTCGCGCGGGTGCGGGAGTCGCCGGCCGCCTTGGTGAACGCGTCCTGGAGGTGGCGCAGCCGCTCGGCAGTGAGGTCGAGGGCTTCGACGTCGGTGCGGGACTCCCGGAGGGCCCGTAACGCCGTCATGTCGATCGCCCCGCCGCGTCCGACCTCCGGCTCCTGGTCCTCGTCCTGGTCCTCGTCGTCGGGGTCGGCAGCCGCGGCCGCGAGCAGCTGCTCGGGCATCGCCGCCTGCTGGTGCGCGAGGACGTCGAACGCCCGGCCCCGCACGGCGGTGACAGTGGCGGTGGTCCGCAGCTTGTCCCGCACCACCGCACCGGCGAGGACAGCGCGCTCGTACTGCAGCGGGATACGGGGGATCTCCCACTCCCCCGCGTCCTGGCCCCATGCCCGGGGCGCAGCCGAATCGCCGGAATCGGCCGGGGGCTGCCGGTCCGGGTCGGGCACGGGGGTGGGTGTGTGGCGGCGGTCGGGGAGGTCGGACAGGGACCACCGGGCGGTGTAGAGGCGGTAGTCCGACAGCAGGCCGATCACGGTCTTCGGCTCGCTGATGTCCAGGCAGTACGTGGAGATGGCGGTGGCCACGATCATCTCGTCCAGGCCGGGTTCGCGGCGGCGGCCGCGCAGGACGAGGGCGAGGTGGCGGCGCGCTTCGGCGAGCAGGTGCCGGCGGTGGAAGCGTCCGCCGTCGTTCATCACGAACACCGTCGCGGTGACGTCGACGGCCGCCAGCGCAACATCAACCACGGCCGCGACCCGGGCCCGGATCGCGGCAGCCGCGGCGCGGGCGTACTCGAGGAGAGAGTTGATGACGTCGACAGCCACCCCGGAGGTCAGAATCGCGCTCGTCTTCCACCAGACGCGCAGCTGTGCGAGCGGCCGGGTCTTCTGCTTGGGCGGTCGGGTCTTGCGGGCGGCGATCCGGTTCAGCTTGGCGCGGGCCCGCTCGGAGACCACGGGCAGGAACTTCAGCTCGCCTTCGTCGTCGACGGCGGTGACGTACTCGTGCTCCAGCTCTTCCAGGCAGGCGGCGATCTGGTCGCTGCGCCGGGAGGTCCAGCGGATCAGCTCGTGAGGCACCCCGGCGCAGAGGCACCTCCGTCGACCAGGCCGCGATCGGGCCCAGGCCCGGCGGGCGCTCCACCGGCGCCGCAGTCGGCGCGGGCACGGCACCCCTGCGGATCACGGGCACGGTCGGTTCCGGCGGGGTCTGAAACCGGCCTTGCCCACGAGCCGCCGAACCAGCGGCCCGCCCCGTTCCGTCGCGGCGGCAAGCGTAGTGCCGCACGACTCCTCGTCCATGCACCCCGTCAGTAGCTGGGGCAGATAATCATGTGGGTGACAGCCAGGATTCGTGCGGCCTTGGTCAGGCCGTGGCCGTCGGGATGGGTCGGGCTGGTCCAGCGCTTGTTGGTCTGCTCCGTCTGCTTGACCGAGTCCTTCGGGTGGTCCTTGATCATGCCGCAGGTGTCGATGCCCGCAGCTGATGGCCTTGTCACCCTTGGCGTGAACGATGTCCTTGTCGATCGCGTTGAGACCGTCGAGGAAGGCCTGCCTCTGGCTGCCCTTGGGTTCCGGGGGCAGGCCCACGGCCGCTCGGACCGCATCGCGATCGGCCTGCCGCCACGCTGGCGAGGGCGAGGGCGAGCTGATGGGCTTGTCATCCGCGCTGGGCTCAGTGAGCTTCTTCGAGTTGGCTCCTGATCGGGTGACGGGCGAGGGCGCGTAACGGGCAAGGCTCCCGGACGGTTGAGCGAGATGTCTCACGTCTCAACTCGTTAGCCAGGGAGCCTTGTTGGTTACCTATCCTGCCGCATTGGACCTTCCGCATGCCCTGGTGGAGTGGCTGACGGTGCTGATCGTCACCCGGGAGGGTGACCGCCGGTGCAAGCTGCCGGCCTCTCAGCGGGCCTTGATCACACTCGTATATCTGCGCAAGCACGACACCCTGGCCCATATCGCGGCCGGGTTCCGGATTAGCGAGAGCACCGCCCACGCCTATGTACACAGCGTGATCACACACCTGGCCCCCCGTGCTCCCTCGCTCACCCGCGCGCTGCGGCAGGCACGTCCGGAGTACGTGCTCGTGGACGGCACGCTCACCGAGTGCGACCGCGTCGGCAACAGCCAGGACGACTACTCCGGCAAGCACCGCAAGCACGGCATGAACATCCAGGCGGTCACCAATCCGGTCGGCGAACTCGTCTGGTAGTCGCCAGCCCTGCCCGGACGGACCGCGGACATCACCGCAGCCCGCACCCACGACATCGTCACCATCTGTGAGCGGCTGAAGATCCCCGCCCTCGCGGACAAGGCGTACCAGGGTACAGGCGGAACCTTCGCCACACCCGTCAAGAAGCGCCGAGACCGTGAGCTCACCGTCAAAGAGAAGGCCGTCAACCGTGCACACGCCCGACTCCGCTCACCCGTCGAACGGGCCTTCGCACGGCTCAAAGCCTGGCGGATCTTCCGCAGAGCCCGCGTCAGCCCCAACAAGCTCACGTCAATCGCCAAGGCCATCCTCACCCTGGAGAGGCAACGCTGAAGAAGCTCAATGAGCCTGCTGCGCGTGTACGGCAGCCGGCCTGGCTGACCGTCTACCCCATCGGCGACCGGCAAGCTCAGCACCCGCCGGTCCTGCCCATGACACGGGTCCTGCCCGATGCACTCCAGGAGTGCATCGGGGAACTGCGTATTGACCGGGCTCCGCGTCCGCATGCCGATGGAGCTGACCCACGACGCGGGCTTCGGTCATCCGCACGCCGTGTGCTGCTACCAAAAGCCGATACAGCTGTACGAGTTGGCGTAGAGCTTATCGCCTACACACACGCGGGCCTGGTAGCCGCCTCCATCGTAGAACCAGCCGGTGACGTCGCTGGCCGTGTGGGTGGCAGAAACTTGTTCGAAGGCATTGCTCGGGCTTGTGCGGCGTTCCAGCCAGCCTTTGCACACCGTGCCGCGAGTGCTCGTACCGAGTACGAACGATCCTCTCGCATATGCGGTACCACTGCCCACTTCGTGGCCCATATCGACCCAGCCCTTGCATCCGACGAACTCGCTATAGGTGCCTGGCGCCGATCCGCTGAAGATGATGTCGCCGTTCGCGGTGGCCGAGGACGAACCCGTCCCGCCGACCGTCGCAGCGACCAACACGCCTGTCACGGCGAGTGTCCGGAGCACACTGGAACTCTTCATGGTTCCCGCTTCCTGTTGGAGACGCACACCGGTGGCACTCCTTGCCTGCCGAGGTGTCATGGTCAAGCCTTAGCAAGCCGAAGGCGGCCTCCCGCCGTGAGGCGGGCGGCCCGACTGATAAGGACTACAAGTTTGGCCGGCGATGTCTCCTTGCGCGGGAGGACCCCAACGGCCTGTGCGCACCGCACGGTGAACGCGACGATGGTCGAGTTGTTGTCCACGCTGGTGGGCAACAGCCCCGACACGCCGTACCGCGCGGCCCTGTCGACTGAACGAAGCGGGGAGATGAAGGCGCGGACCCGGACCATATGTGACCGTGCCCGCGCCCTTGTCTGCGGGCCACTTCACGCTGGGTGCGGGTGCTGCGCGGCCGCGGCTGCTTCCGGCACGCTCCGGCCGCCTTCCGGCGCATCCGCCACGACCTGCGCATCGCCTGGCCTGCTCTGACCTCGTGGACGGCGTCCGGGCTCGACCTGCGACAGGTCACCGCCGAGCGGGAAAGGACCTGCTGATCACGTGCCATGCCGTCGTGCTGGACATCGGCCAAGGTCCGGGCCCGGAAGAGCCTCACCGAGCCGGGGGACATCCGCGAACCGCCAGGTACACGGCCTCGGCGACCCGCACAGCGGCCCGTATCGGCCCGCATCGTCTTGCCTCATTCCCAGGCAGCCGCACGATCCAGGGCCGCGCGCGAGATGACGACTGCTGCCAGAACGCCCGCACATGGCCACTGCTGATGGGCGGCACGACACGGCGCCCTACGAAAAGCGTCTGATCGGCGCGGTGACCGCATTCGACACGGATGAGGGCCGCGCCTGGGGCGCGGCCCTCATCACCTGCGTGTCCACTCCCGCCGGGGCGTCGGACAGGCTTCCGCTGTTCGGCTCGGCGAGCCCCAAAGGCCGCCCAGAAAGGGCAGTGCCGTCGGTGCCCGCGGGCCGGTAGGGGAAGGTCAGGCCGGGTTGATGTTCTCGGCCTGGGGGCCCTTCTGGCCCTGGGTGACGTCGAACATCACGACCTGGCCCTCCTGGAGCTCACGAAAGCCCGAGGAGTTGATCGCCGAGTAGTGGGCGAACACGTCCGGGCCGCCGCCGTCCTGGGCGATGAAACCGAAGCCCTTCTCCGCGTTGAACCACTTCACAGTTCCCGTAGCCATATCCATGCCTTCCAGTCGATTGACGTCTCCCGCTCGGTGCGGAAGACGGAGGTGATCGTCCTGGTTCCTGCGGCACAGCACAGCAAAACACCCACACCGAAGGCGTGGGCAAAGGGAACTTCCGAACCACGACAGCTTGAGCCCGACGCTACACGCCGGCACCCTCCGTCACCACGCGAAACGACTCATACGCCACACCCCACGGAGAGCCCGCCGGGGAACCGCACGTGCCGGCGGGCGCGTACCGAATCAGGTCGCGGCGGGCGGGTTCGCCGAACCGGCGGCGTTCCGGTATTCGGCGTTGAGGCGTTGCGCTTCTTCGAGCTGGTCCTCGAGGATGACGATGCGGCAAGCCGACTCGATCGGCGTGCCCTGGTCGACGAGTTCCCGGGCGCGGGCCGCGATCCGCAACTGGTACCGGGAGTAGCGGCGGTGCCCGCCCTCCGAGCGCAGCGGGGTGATCAGGCGGGCGTCCCCGATGGCGCGGAGGAAGCCCTGGGTGGTGCCGAGCATGGCGGCGGCCCGGCCCATCGTGTAGGCGGGATAGTCGTCGTCGTCCAGGTGACCGCCCAACGGACCGGTCGGGGTTTCTGCCGTCATTACACCTCTCTGTGAAACGCGTGGAGGGGCCCCGGTGCCTATGGCACCGGGGCCCCGAAGGAACTGCTACACCATCTACCGGCCCTGATACTGCACCGGCCTACTTGTTTCCGCCGACCCGACCTCAATAACGTCGGGTGTACGGGGATCGCGGTTGCTTGACCGGAGACCACCTCACAAACGATGTCCTGCGGTACCCGGACCCTGTCACTGCGCCCGGGCGATCCTGATGGCGCCAATTCCTCCGTTCATCCCTCGGGATCAACTACATACCAAATAGGAACTACATACTGCTGAAACTGCGTACTGCGTGTACTGCTCGTGGCCTGTCCAAGCGCCACGTCTTCGGCAGCCAGCCCCGTTGCCCGTCCTGCATCTGCTCTGGCTTAGAACCCCACCGCCGAACCTCCCGGCGCGAGCGTCCACCATCGACACCCTTACCGAGGTACCACTCACTTCACTGCTGATACTGCGAACTGCGTGTACTGCTGGGTGCTGCTACTGCGGTACTGCTTGTGGTGGCCCCTGATCACCGCGGGCCACCCGGTCCGGTCGTCAGTCCCGTCGCCGACCTGCAACAAGCTTGGCTTCGAAACTCCACCACCGCACCGCCCTGCGCACTGCACTTACGGGTACTGCTGCCTGCCAGTTCGTCTCTGCCAGGCCCTGCGGTCCTTCTGGGTTACGAGAGAAACCATAACCACACCATCGGCCAATGTCTAATCCAGCTGGCATAGATTTCCGGGCGCTCGGCAGCGAGGTAACCCACCTCGGACGATCGTCGCGACGGCCGGGCAGGCAAGTCGGTCATCGCCGGGGTAACCCACGCAGGCCGGGGCACAAGAACCGCACGAACAGGACAGAGCGGCGACGATCAGGGATGAGGTGAGCTGATGGACACGATGAGCGTCACCGTCGCCCCCGCTCGTCCCGTGACATCCATCGCCGGCGCCCGCGAGAGCGCCCGCCGCTTCCTCGAAGACCTCCTGCCGGTCATCGCGGCCGAGGTCGCCGAGACCGTGGTCCTGGTCGTGTCGGAGCTCGTCACCAACGCGCTGCGTCACGGCGGCGGCACCGCCACCATGAGCCTGACCGCGTATCCCGACGGCATCGAGGTGGCCGTACACGACAGCAGTCCGCAGGCGCCGCGCATGCGCACCCCGGACCTGAATGGCGGGACCGGAGGATTCGGCTGGCCCATGGTCAACCGCCCCGCTCAGGCCACCACCGTCACCTGCCGGCCGTCCGGCGGCAAAACCGTCAGCGCCCTCCTCGCCCGATAGCCGCCCGCCGGAGACCGCTGGAGAAAGACGAGGGTCCGCCGTTCTCCACGGACGCCCCGAAGTCGGGCGTGGGAGTGGGGCTGACGTCCGGGTTGGTGGCCGGCAACGTGCGACAGGTACCGACCCGCGCAGCAGCCGACAGCCCCACGGAGCTGGGAGCCGCCCTGGAGTGCGCCTCCAGCGGCCACTATCCCACCGACATCGCGTTGAGACCGCCTGCTGCCGCGCTGGAGGAGGGAGTCGCATCCACCCGGACGGAAGAGGCCCCGGCCCCTCACCCCTGTGGGATCCGCCTCGTCCTCGACGCCGCCGGCTTCCCGGGCGGCGAGGAGGCGGACCCGGTAGGCGGGACGTGCCGGTGATCCGCAGCAGCCACCACGTATCCGCCGTCCCCGACACGGCAATGAACCCGAACCGGGCGCCGTTCACCAGCACCACCCCCTGCCCGCCGCACCAGATGCTCGCGGGCACGTCTATTCACCGGCGTTCGCCGTGGCCCACAGCGCCAAGGCGGGGGCACCCCGGGTTGACCCGGTGGCGGGTTCGGACACCTCCGAGACCGATACCGTCGGCGCAGGAACGCAGCAGCCACGGGGGAACCATGACCGACCACGACCAACCATCACAGCGCCCCGAACCCAGGGATGCCCGGCCGGACCTGGTCCGCGTCCGCGGCGAACTGGACCTGGACACCGGGCGCGCCGCCGAACTCGACGCGGCCCTGCGGCGTGCGATCACCGACCCCGACAACCCCGCGGAGATCACGGTCGACGTCAGCGAGCTCATGTTTTGTGACTCCACAGGCCTGAACATCCTCCTGCACGCCCAACTCGCCGCCCTCTCCCACGGCCGCACCCTGCGACTGCGGGCACCCAACCCCCAACTCGTACGGCTTCTGCACCGCGCCGGCGCCCTCACCCTCTTCACCCTCGACCCCCCACCGGCCGCCTGACCCGCACGCGACGTCCCACATGCCGATCGTGTGCCGGGAGCGCCCCGTGGGCAGTCGATGGCCCGTTCGACCTGATGGTCGTGTCGCCCTACAGGGTGCGGGCCACTTCCACGCTGTCGGCGACAGGGAACAGCGGTCCGGCCTGGGTGAGTTCGAGGACTCGCCGCAGGCCGGGCGGAAGCGGGCCAGCCAGGACCAGGCGGCCGGAACGCAGCAGGCGCAGCATCTCGTTGAGCATCGAGGAGTCGGCGAAGGTGAGCCGGCTGACGTCCAGGACAATCCGCCGGACGGCCGGGTCGGCCACAGCCGGGTTCCCAGCCTGCCGGAAGGATCCCAGGGTGTCCTGATCGAACTCACCGACGCACGCGATCACCCGCACGCCGTCACCCTCGTCCGGCAGGACCAGTACTTGTTGTTCCACAGATCATTCCTTGATCGCACGCGTGCCATCCCGTCCGGCCACTGCTGGATGGGACGCGCCGACGTGGGGAGTTCAGCCAGTCCACGTCGGCGCCATCGGACTCCTACAGTCGCGTTGGCCGTGGGCCGGCTCAGGCTGCGGAAAAGGGCGCCTCGCCGACACGAACGCGCGCGGTGACGATCCGGAAACCAGGGTGATCTTGATGAGCACGAAGCGCGTCACCGCCGCGACCGACCCACAACGTCCGCTTGCGCACGTCACTGTGCCCGTGACTTTCTTCGCGGTCTCGTTTCTGCGACCACGGTCGAGGCCGGCGACACCGTCCTCATGGTCGTCTCGGAGCTCGTCAGTAACGCCCTACGTCACGGCGGCGGTACCTATGGCCTCCAGCTCACCGCCCGCGCGGACGGTATCGAGGTGGCAGTCCACGACCCCAACCCGCAACCGCCCCGCACCCACGTACTCGTGACTCCGGCGCGTCGATGATCGTTTGGCCGGCATGAACAACACGCTCGCCGTCCTCACTCTTGCCGGGGCCGTACTCACCCTGTCCGGCACCGCGCACGCCAGCGACGAACAGTACCTCCTTACCGGCACGCGCCACATCAACATCGACGATTCGCTCAACAGCTACCACGTCACCAGCGGGGACAGCGTCATCCAGGGCGTGGGCAACATCCTCCAGCCCCTCACTCAGATCGGAGCCCCCAACGCCCGCCTGGTCCATCGACGGCCAACCGGAACCGGCGGGCCCGAGTCGGATGGCTTCGACACGGCGTCGTATCGTCGCCAGCCCTGACAGCGTCGACGATCTCCTCGATCAACAAGTCGCTGGAGTCGAAGTCGGCCGGCGATCTCGACGTGGCCCGAGCCGGGACCACCCAATTCGTCGGCTGGCATGGACACATTCAACGGCCCCAACAGGCAGACGTCACCACCCTCACGGTGATTCCAGAGCCGGCTGGCGATCCCTCCGAGGCGCCGAAGCCGTTTCACGCGCACGGCCACCTCGGCGTGTCGTATCGCCGCGATGGCAGTTATGCCGGGAGCGGCATCGATTTCAGCCGCTACCTGACCGGTGAGGAAGACAGTGCACTCGCAACAACAACACCCGCAGCACCCCTCAGGTCCGTACGAGGGGCACCAGGGCGGCTACCAAGGACCCCCCATCATCATCAACAACTCGGTCAATGCCTCGGCCACGACATTTGGCCGCTACGGCGGGAGGCGGCGGCAGTCAGCCGGGATGCATTTCATCCTGTTCCTCTGCACGGCGGGAATCGGAAACGTGATCTACGCGAAGTACGTGTCGTCGTGGAACCGCCGAAGGGGCTTCTGACGGCGCCCATGCTCCTTCAGGGGCATCCCCCAAGCCAGCGCACGCGTGCTGTCAGAACTCACATCATCGGAGCCTCACCCAGGCGCCTTTACATTGAGGAGTACCAATGACCCAGGCAACGGGTATGGGTGGGCAAATGACTTTCGACGGACATCACGTCGTCATCACGCGTGATCGATCCAGTCCACTCGGACGTGGCGAGAAGCGTTTCTACGTCAGCCAGATCAGCGCTGTGCGGTGGAAGCCCCCGGGCTTCATGAGCGGCGGATTCATCCAACTGACCATCCCCGGCAGCAGCGAACGGCAGCCCTCCAAGGGATCCAGCACCATGGCCGCCCTCAAAGACGAGAACTCCGTCGTCTTCATCAAGAAGCAACAGCCAGCCTTCGAAGAGCTACGCTCCGTTCTCGACGCTGCCATCGCCGCGCGCCACACGTCCCGGTCAACGGCCGGCACGCCATCGGGTGCCGACGAACTTTTGAAGCTTGCTGCGTTGCGCGACCAAGGCGTGATCTCACCCCACGACTTCGAAACGGCGAAGCTACGCCTGTTGGGCATCTGAGCACATCCGTTTCTCGTGCTTCCGCTCCTCCCACTGGCGCTCCGACTCATCGGCGGCGCGGCGTTGCTCCTCGCGGACGGAGTAGGCGCAGTAGTAGTCAGGGTTGGCCAAGGCGTCGGTGAGGGTCTCGTGGTCTTGGCGGCCGTGGACCGCCAGATGGGCCCATGCGGGCCGTGCTCCTCCAGGAGGTCCAGGACCGTCACGATCACTGGCACGACGCCGGTGTAGTCGCGGTGGCCGTCCCTAGTGTTCTGAGTCATGAATTTTGTTCAGATGTGTAGGCTTGCGGTACGGCGCGGACGGGGCGGCCGAAGGCCGAGTTGACGTTGTCGGACGAGGAGCGGGCCGCACTCGAGGGGTGGGTGCGGCGCCGTTCCACGCCGCAGGCGTGGGCCCTGAGATGTCGGATCATCCTGGCCTGCACCGAAGGCGCTTCGAACAAAGACGTGGCGGCTCGACTCGGCTCGACTCCCCATGCGGTGGGCCGCTGGCGTGCGCGGTTCGTGCGGTATCGGATCGCCGGTCTGGGTGACATGCCGCGTCCGGGCGGCCCGCGGACGGTGACGGACGAACAGGTGGCCGCGCTGGTATCCAGGACGCTGGAGTCCACCCCGAAGAACGCGACCCACTGGTCGACGCGTTCGATGGCGAAGGAGCTGGGCCTGTCGCAGTCGACCGTGTCGCGGATCTGGCGGGCGTTCGGCCTGCAGCCGCACCGCTCGGAGTCGTTCAAACTGTCGACAGACCCGTACTTCGTCGACAAGGTCCACGATGTAGTCGGTCTCTATCTGGACCCGCCGGAGCGGGCTCTGGTGTTCTGTGTCGACGAAAAGTCGCAGATCCAGGCCCTGGATCGCTCACAGCCGGTGCTGCCGATGATGCCCGGAGTTCCGCAGCGGACCACCCACGACTACGTCCGGGCCGGCACCACCACTCTGTTCGCTGCCCTGGAGGTGGCCACCGGCAAGGTGATCGGTTCCCTGCATCGGCGCCACCGGGCCGAGGAGTTCAAGAAGTTCCTCATCAAGCTCGACAAGGAAGTCCCGGCCGGCCTCGAAATCCACCTGGTGCTGGACAACCACGCCACCCACAAGACCCCGGCCATCAAGACCTGGCTCCTGACACACCCCCGGTTCCACCCGCACTTCACACCAACCGGATCGTCCTGGCTCAACCTGGTGGAGCGATGGTTCGCCGAGCTGACAAACAAGCAGATACGGCGAGGCGTCCACAGATCCGTCCAGGCCCTGGAGAAGGACATCCGAACCTGGATCGCCACATGGAACACCGACCCCAAGCCCTACGTCTGGACCAAGACCGCAGACGAGATCCTCGAACGCCTCGCCAGCTATCTGAACAGAATTCCTGACTCAGAAGACTAGGGCCTGTTGTGAAAGTGCTGGTCGCGTGGGGTCTGGCGTTCATGAGGGCATCGTTGTCAGTGGTGCTGTGCATGATCGGCGCACCAGCTCTTCGCGAAGGTAGGAAGGCGCCATGCCGATCACAAACCAGCAGCTAGCGGGGCACTCGTTCCTGCAGCAGATGTACGACGACTCGTACTTTCCTGATCGCGTAGTCGACCAAGGCAAGGTGATCCTGCTGCGGCTGTGCGAACGAATTGAGGCCGAACAGCCTTTCGTACCTGCTCGCATCTGGCCGGGGATCCCGGCCGGTACGGAACAGAACCCCTTGGTAGACCGCGACGTGGACCCCGATGCCTGGCTCAGGGCGGTGTACTCGGACATCCCGCTGACGACGCAGTGGGACGACGGGAAGCACAGCGGGGACGGTTTCGGCCGGACCCCGAGCAGCTCCAATTCCCAGCCGTGCATGGTGTTCGGCACGCTGGCCGATCTGGATATCAAGGACAGTCACAAGGTCCTGGAGATCGGGACCGGTACCGGTTGGAACGCGGGACTTCTCTCGCACCGGCTGGGCTCCGAAAATGTCGTCTCGATCGAGTTCGACCCCGAGGTGGCACGGGGCGCGGGAGCAAACCTTCGCGCGGCTGAACTCTCCCCTCTCCTGATCTTGGGAGACGGCCGGCTCGGGTATGTCGGTGAGGCGCCGTACGACCGGGTATTTGCCACATGTGGTGTCGGCGAGATCCCGCAGTCGTGGGTGGAACAGACCGTTACGGGCGGTCTGATCGTCGCGCCTTGGGGCACGGAGTACGGCGGCGAGGCCATCGTTCGGTTGACCGTGAACGAGGACGGTACGGCGAGCGGCCATTTCACCCGTTCCAGTGCCTTCATGCGGCTTCGGCAGCAGCGTGCCGACCGACCGAACCATGATGACCACTTCAAGGGCCGGGAGTGGCCCGCGGAGGGTGATCGGAGTGCCACCCGGCTATCTCCCGCCGACGTCGGAGGGTGGGTGGAACAGTTCGCCATCGGACTGCGGGTGCCCGGGGCGTTCTGGAGCACCGAGAGGTACGAAGATGGCAGTTACACGCTGTGGACGTACAGCCTGGATGCCCAGTCGTGGGCGACGGCCGACTACGAGCCCGGGACCACCGAGTACGAGGTGGTCCAGTTCGGACCGCGTCGGTTGTGGGGCGAGACGGAAGCTGCCCACCGCTGGTGGGAAGCGCAGGGCCGACCCGGATTCGAGCGATTCGGTCTGACTGTGGGGAGCGACGGGGAACAAACCTGGCTTGACTCCCCTGACCGCCCCGTCCTGACGGCCGGCTGACACTCTTCTGCCACCCCGCTTGTCACCCCCTGGGCAGACAGGCGGGGCTCACGCGTGTTCGGGCATTCGTCCTACTAGATCAACAACGGCGCAGTAGGGTGTGCGTTTAGAGGGATTTCCCGGTCAAGAGGGCGGCGCACAGCGACGGTCGAGACCTCGCACGATCTACCTCGGGCCCTCGCGCCCGTCGTCCAGCGGGCCGGGCAGGCGCGGCGGTGCGGCCTGAGCTGTCAGTCCAGCAGCCTGACCTTTGAGGCCTGCGGTCCCTTGGGGCCCTGGGTGATCTCGAACTCCACCCGCTGATTCTCCTCTAGGGTCCGGTACCCATTCGACTGGATTTCGGCGAAGTGGACGAAGACGTCCTTGCCCCCGTCGTCGGCGGTGATGAACCCGACTGGTAACCGGTGGCTGAAGGCCGGGGTCTGGGGATTGGTAACCGGCGACGCGCTGGCTGTAAGCGGCGCCGGACGGGCAGCGGGGCAGGGAGGCTCAAACCGACCCTCCGCGTCCAGCCGAAGGCCATCACCCTCGTACCCGAACTGGTCTAGCCATTCAAGCAACGGCATTGCCCGCGCCCTTCGCTCTTCTCGTCATCGCTGTCGGAGAGAGGTACGGAGGTGTCACCTCTCAGCCGCCCGCCCGGGGCCATTTGTCCCGCAGCCACGCCAAGTCGGTCTCGGCGCGGGTACGGGCCGCCTGTTCACGGGTGAAGACGGCGTCCGTCTTGGTCAGGACCAGAACGTAGGGACGTCCCTGGCGCCGGGTGGTGTGGGAGACGGGCAGGCCGGCCTGGTCGATGCGGCTGTGGAGGTGGCGGCGTCCGTCCTTCGCGAGCGGCCACTCCATGACGTGGCGGGTACGGGAGGTGAGGAAGGCGTCCAAGTCGGGGCAGAGTCCGCAGCCAGTCCGGCATGTCCCGACCGGGGTGAGGGACCAGTCGTCGGCCGCGCGTTCAGGGCGGGTGAGGGCTGCGGCGAGCCGGTCCTGGCAGTGGTCGGCGAGGGTCTGGAAGGCGCGGCCGGCGGGTGCGCCGTCGCGTATGGTCGTCGGCTGGTGGGCCGCGGTTCGCAGGGCGGGGAGCAGGCATTCCAGGGCGGTGTCCGGCAGGCCGCGTAGCGTGGCGGCGATGGTGTCGGCGGTCTCGGGTCCTGCCGCCTGAAGGACGCGGGCCAGTGATGCGCCGAGCCCCTCCATGCCGGTGCGGCGCTCCGTCTCGCGGCCGACGCCGAGCCAGCTGGTGAGCTGCTGCTCGACTGCTTGCCAGGCACCCTCGGCCAGCGGCGAGGCCATCGCGTCCCCATCGCCGTCGACGGCCCGCAGCGCGGTGCACAGGCCGGGCAGCGATTCGAGCCACGCCGCGCGGCCAGCCCCGGTGTACGCGCCAACCGTGCCGAACCAGCTGCTGACGACCCTGCGGGCCCACGTCCGTCCGTACCGCGCGGCCGCTGCCGCGAGCCCCGGAGCGTGCCGCTCACCCAAGGCCTCCACCCCAAAAGGCGCGAGGAGCATCGTGGCAGTGTCCGCTTCCCGCAGTCCCACCGCGACGGGCAGGGCGGCGGCGAAGAGCGCCGCGGCCGCCTCGCCCGAACCGTGGTGCTTCCAGAACGGGGCGAGCGACTGGGCGAGCGTGCGCGCCCGGTCGAGGTCCCCGGCATCCAGGTGGCTCTGAAGTTCCCGCAGTGCGCCCTCGGAGCCGGCCTCGGCGCGGGCCGTGAACGAGCGCTGCCGGGGCCACAGGACCACGGCGGCCCGCCGGTACCAGCGGTCGAGGGTGTTGCCGTAGTTGCCCATGTAGCCCTCGTACTCGGACTGGTAGGGCGTCAGGTCCTTGTTCTCGGTGGTGGCGGACACCTCGGCGTACGCGACGGGCAGGTTGATCTGCTCGCCGCCGGTGCCGTCCGGGCGGGTCCACCAGCTCAGCGTGATCTCGTCGTCGATCAGCTCGTGCAGTTCGTAGCTGGAGAAGTCGCCGCTGCGGCGGCGCTCGGCACCAAATTCCCCGTCGGGATCCAGGAGACATTCACCCCCGCACTCCTCGTCCTCGCAGTCGTCGCAGTGCTCGACCTCGCCGTAGTAGTCGTAGCGGTCGTACGGCGCATGCGCGTCCCAGGTCTCCTTCACCTCGGCCAACGCGAGGACCGCTTCGCAGTCCGTCTCTGCGGCGGCTTGGCGGAGCAGGGCGGTGCGGGTGGCGTCGGCTCCCTTGAGGCGGTCCCAGTCCAGGCCGCGCTGGGTGTACTCGTGGTCGAGGAGGTACACGAGGCGGTTCGGGGGCGCGGCCTTCCGGCGGCCGTAGGCGTAGCGCTCTTCGGCCGGCTCGGTGAAGTGTTGGGTCAAGCAGTGGGCCAGGTCGGCGACCGGCTCCCCGTCGTCCTCGCCGGCCGGGCGGATGCGTTCGGCGAGGAGGTTCATGGTGAGGGTGACGCGGTAGCCGGACTTGACGGGCTTGACCTCGTGCAGGCAGTCCGCGTAGAAGGCGGCGAAGGTCAGGTTCTCCCGGGACGCCTGGTGGACGACGCTGCGGCCGGCGTGCGAGACGACGAGTTCGCCGCCGGTGTGGTGCGAGGGCAGCGAGACGACCAGGGTGCCCACCATGGAGTCGTCCTTCTCGGAGTCCTGGTGCGGTAGGAAGAACTGGCCCTTGCCGTAGACGAGCAGTGCGTGCGGCTCAGCACGCAGGACGACGGTGGGCGGCAGACCGAGCGCGGTGCGGACACCGTCGAGGACGCCGTCCAGGGTGCGGTCCCAGTCGGTTCCGCCGAGCGTGATGCGGTCCGGGGTGACCTCCCAGGTGTCACGGACGCTGGTGTCGGATAGGGTCTGCTCGCCGCGGCCGAAGGATGCCCGCCGGGCCTGCGCGATCAGTTTCTTGGTGACCGGGGCACGCAGCGGCAGCGGCAGTTCCCCCACCCCGTCGACCTCGATGCTCAGCGCGCGGGCCGACATCTCGATACGGGTGCTGAAGTCCCCGCCCTGCTGCGCGTCGCCGAGCAGCTCCGCCAGCTGCTTCCGCGCTCCGTGTCCCATACTGTTTCGTCCCCGGGGGTGCAGCGTGCCGTATGGCCTGTCCCGGAAACCCTAACGCCGCGGGCAGTCCTTGTTCCCGGGCTGCTGGTCATGCGGCGAGTGAGTATGCCGCGGTAGCGGATGGTGTGAACTGTAGGTGATCGCGTTGCTGGTGGTAGTGCCAGTAGGCGTCGAAGTCGCTGTCCACGGACAGTGGGAGTCCGCCGGCCGGGCCGGTCGTCTCCTTTCAGTAGCAGGAGCCCGCCGGGCTGAGGACGCCCATGTCAGGGGTGGAGCAGGGCACGGGTGTGCCGTCGATCGCGCAGGAGGGCCCGTCGCCGCCGGTCTTGCCCGGTCGCTGCCGGGGCTTGCCCGGCAGGGGCTTGCCCGGGTCCTGGGCTGTGATGTCGCAGTCCAACTCCCGAGGGGGACAGACGACTCCCCCGCCGTCCGCGAGAGCCGGCACCGCGGCGTGCGCGAGGAGCAGCCCGGCCACCAGGGTGAGGGCGGTCGCGCGGGGGCGGGGCAGCACGTGCGGTCTCGCTCGATCGTGGACGTGTAGACCCGCCAGGGGCCCGTCTTGGTGTGCTGGGCCGTGGAGGTCACCACGTGCCGGCGTGGCCCCGAGGAGACCGTCACAGGCTTCCCGGCGGCCTTGGCGACCTTGTCGTAGGCGGAGGAGTCCACGCAGTCCGTGATCGACGCCCGCCACGTGTCCCCAACCGTGTCAAGGGAGTCGACCCTCGGGGAGCGGACCGGGGCGCCCCTCATCACGGTCCCGCGCTGCTGGTACCAGAACAAGGTGGCCTTGATGTCCGCCAACGCCTTGTCCGTCGCGTGCTTCTCCAACTCCGGGTCCAACACCGCGTTCGCGTACGACCGCGTCTCCGCCGCCGCCAACGCCCCATACGCCGTCAGGACCGCCGTCTCCTCGGCCGCCTGAGGAGCCACCGGCACCACCGACGACGTCGCCACCGAAGACCCCGCCGCGGCCGGCTTCCCGTCCGACGACGCACCACCGCAACCCGCCATCAGACAGAACCCGACCCCAAGCCCCCGCAACCCGTAGCCCCCGTACCCGCACCGCGCCTCCCACGTCCGTGATCATCACGTCACGCCAGCGCCACCAGCCCCCACAATCCCCCGACTTCCAGCCGCACCCGACCAGCCCACCGCCAACCCCGAACCCAGACCCATCCCCACAACCAAGTCCGGCCAGTCACCGACCCGAAACCCAGGCCTGACCAGGCAGAACGAGCACAAGCCCAGAAGTTGTCTTCCCCCCATCTCTCCCCCCAACTGTTCCGAGCCCAGGGCCAACCGCCCCAGCACACGACCCGACCGAACACCCCACGCCAGACCCATCCCCCCACATAAGAAAGTCTGGCTAGTCACCGGCCGCGATACCCGGCCTGACCAGGGACGACGCCGAGGGAGCGCCGTACCCGCCTCCCCCCATGTTCGACCCCATGTGTACCGCTGGCGGGGGCCCGCCACCGGCCCGGAACGAGACGGCGAGACTGGACAGATGAACGAACGCCGCCAACTCGGCTCGGGCCCCCGCCCCGCCACACCCCCGGCACCACCGACCGCAGGGCGCCGGGCCCGCCTCGCCGCCGAGGGCACCCCGACACCCCCGCCCACCGAGGCCGCCGCCGGCGAGCGTCCCGAGCAGCAGCCCGGCCGACGCGCCCTCAGACCCGGCACCTCCACCGACCGGTGACTCACCGATCCAGTCACCGGTGACTGAAACGGTGAGTTCAGCAACCGGTGACTGAGCCGGTGAGTTCACCCCGCAGGACCGGTGACCAGGCCGGTGACTGGACCGGTGACTGGGCAAGCCAGGCTTGCCCAGCACCTGTTATCGAACCGGCTACCGGCGCGCCTGTCACCAGGTCTGCCGAGTAGCCGAGGGGAGTCTCACCCCTCGGCTCTCACAGAACCGTGCGTAAAAGTCTCCCTTTACACGGCTCTTGTCGTTCTGATCGTCAGATCTGCATGGCGGACACGGTTGGGGTCAGGCGCCAGTGCGCGAACATGCGGGGGTGTCGCCGTGCGATCTCCTGCATCTTCGCGAGGGCCTTCCGCTTCGCCGCGAGCCGTTTGTACTTCTGGCGGATCCAGCGCACCAGGTAGACGTTGATACGCATCACGAAGGGGATCAGCTCCCACGGTCTGAAACGTCCGTAGTAGTTGATCCAGCCCGCTACGACAGGGTTGATCCTGCATGCGAGCTCGTGGAAGGACATATCCGAGCGGGTGTGCAGGTGCCAGGAACGCACCTCCCGCCCCATCTTGTTCAGGGCTTCCCTGCTGACCGCCGGGTTGAACGACAGGAACTGCCTGCCGTGCCGGTTCCGGCCTCGTCTGGCGCGGAACGTGCACCCGAGGAACGTGAACGCCGTGTGCTCGTAGGAGCCGCGGCGCTTGCCATCCTTGCAGTAGACGATCCGGGTCTTGTTCGGGTGCAGACGCAGCCCGACCTCAGCCATTCTGTCCGTGAGCGTGGCCAGCACCTCGCGGGCCTGACGCTCGGAGACGCAGTGCATCACCGCGTCATCCGCGTACCGCTCGAACTGGACGTCCCGGAAGTTGCGGGCCATCCACATGTCGAACGCGTAGTGCAGGAACAGGTTCGCCATCACGGGAGAAACCGGAGCCCCTTGCGGGGTCCCCTTCTCCCGTTCCAGCAGGGAGCCGTCAGGCATGGCGAGCGGGGCAGCCAGCCACCGCCGCACATACAACTTCACCCAGACGGCATCGGTGTGCGCACCCACCGCCTTGACCAGCAGGTCCCAGGGGACGCTGTCGAAGAACTTGGCGATGTCGAACTCCACCACCCAGTCCCGCTTCCAACAACGCTCCAGGCATTGTTCCACTGCGTCCAAGGCCGACCGTCCGGGCCGGTATCCATAGCTGTCCGGGGGAACACTGGATCCACCCTTCGCATCAGATGCCGAGCCACCCGGTCTGGGCCACACGGTCGGCAACAGCCGGAATTCCTACAATTCTCTCGCCGCCGCCATGAGGCTTCGGGATAGCCGCCGCGCGCACCGGTAGCGGAAAGTACGAGCCCGACGACATCCGATTCCAGACCTTGTAGAGATTATTCTTCAGGTCCTTCCCGAACTCGTCGATGCTCTGCCCATCCACTCCGGGCGCACCTTTGTTAGCCCTGACTTCCTCCCATGCCTCCTTGACTTCCCACTTCGAGATATCGAACGGCTTGATCTGAGACTTCAACTGGTCCACCGAACTCCTCCCGGACTGCGTCCGGTTGATGCGATCAACTCAGCCACGAACGACCCGGCCCCTTCGCTCCACCCCCGTTACAGGGGCTTCATCACTACTACGAGCCGGTCCGCCGGCAGGGCCCGCGTCGGTACTCAACCCCTCGCAGTGTCTGCTGCTTGGGGCGCTCCCCTGCTGCTGCAGCTGGACGCCGCCTGCCAGGCGGTCGATGGCCTGGCGCGGGCCACCGAGGAGGCCTTTCGGTCGCACCCTGACGCGGCGATCATGCTGAGCTTTCCCGGGATCGGTCCTCAGGTCGGTGCCCGCATTCTGGTTGAGATCGGCGATGACAGGAGCCGGTTCGCCACGGCTGGTGGGTTGAAGGCGTACGCCGGGTCGGCTCCGATCACGCGGGCCTCTGGCAAGCGTCGCTACGTCGGTCGCCGGTTCGTGAAGAACAACCGGCTCAACCACGTCGGTCACCTGTGGGCCTTCGCCTCCCTCAGCGGTTCAAGCGGTGCGGACGCCCATTACCGACGCCGCCGGTCGGGAGGGGACTGGCACATGCAGGCTCTGCGGCACCTGTTCAACCGGATGCTCGGCCAACTCCACCACTGCCTTCAGGCGGGCAGTCTGTTCGACGAAGCGATCGCTTTCCCCGCGAACCCCGCTACGGGGTGACTGGCGGGCACTCTTTCTCCGGCGCGGCCATGACCAGGCCCGAGCTCACGGCGTCGATCCCAATGCGCTGGACGGAGGCCCAGCGGTCGAGGAGGTAGCAGGCCGAGTCGGGGTCGTACGCCGCCGTGGGCAGTTGCGGTATGCGCTTGCGGCCGGTTTCATCGAGGCGGTAAGGAACGTCGAAAGCCGTGTTCCAACCGTCCAGGTCCGCGGCAAAACGCTCTTCCGCCTGCGCCGGACCGATTCCCAGGTACTGGGCGATCTCAGCCCAGGAACTGCCCCGCTCGCGTTCGTAGATCACGGCCGCGGCCAGAGCGCGCTCTGTGAGCTCGATGAGCTGGAATGCCTGGCTCACCCGGCCCCCGGGACCGGTGTCGGCGTCCCATTCGGTGGCCACCAAGCCACTCGCGTGGTCCGCGACGTCCACGGCGTGATCGCAGAGGACCAGGCGTGCCAGAGCCTGGCGGGTGAATCGGGCACGGTCGGCGTCGTAAGGGGTCGTCTCAGTCACCCCCACAGCCTCGCAGGCCGTATCCGCGGCGAGTACCCGATTTCCGCAAGGGACCGGTCTCCGCTTGACGGCTTAACTGCATGAGGTGTCTTTCCCGCGCGACAGCCAGAGGAGGTTTCCAGCACTGCCCGGGGGCCGGCCGCGGCCGCCGTCCCGCACGCCTGTCGCGCCCGCCCGCACCCCGGGGATCCAACCTCCCCAGCCCAGGTCAGCGGCCCCTTGTCGCGCCGACAGACCGACCCGCGCGACAGGACACACGACAACCGCAGCCGGCACCTGACACTGACAATGACACCGCCGCCCGCCGTCACAGCCGCCCCGGGTCCCAGGCCAACGCCCCGCGGCGTGTCAGATCTCAGGTCGTCAGGGGTGTCCCCGGTCCACAGGAAACGCGACTCGTCCCCCGGCGCCGGGGTAGTCGGATCGACCACCCGGGCCCCACTGGCCGTCGTCGGTCATCAGCAGCGCACCGTCCGCGCGCTCGTCTTGGCCGCCGCGTCACACCCGGCCCGACCACGGCATCGTACGTCGTCGGCTGCTCCATAGGGGGGCGGAGCCTTGCAGGGCTCATCCCACCACCTCGCCTGCCGAGTGGGTCGCGCTCCCACCCGAAGGTCACTCATGACAGCCGCTCGGCGGTCTGCCTGATGACGGCACGTAGCGTATGGCGAAGTTCCTCACCTGATCACGTGTCCTTGATCACCGCTCAAATACCTGGCTCGTTTGCCGCTCTGTTCGTTCATGAGATACCTCCGCAGCCGCGATCCTTCTGAGCACCACAGTTCGCGGGAGCACCGCTCGCAGGCGGCGGCGTGTTCCTCATAGTCAGCGGCGGCCGATCGGGAAGCCTGCTCCCCCACTCGCCTCACAGCGGGCGGCTCCCCGGCGGGGGCGGGTAACGGATCACAGCGCGTGTGGTCTTGAGGAGGATGCGTGCCATCAACCTGAGGTTGTAGAGGCGCATCAGCCATCTCATGGTCGAGAGCTTGGTAAACCCTGGTAGGGGCGTCATGTGACGCCCCCTGCTCGGTCAGGTGACGCCCCGTGCCCTTGTCACGTGACGACCTCTGAATCAGCTCCTCGGCGACCCACCCGGCGTCACGTGAAGCCCTTTGGTTGCCTTCGACTCCCAGGCCATCAGGCGTCACCTGCCGCGCTGTCTCATTGGCGCGTTTGTGTCGAAGTCGTCGATCATGCTCAGAGCTGGACAACACCGCAACAGCGCGTTCCCAGTCGAGGCCTTTGCCGGTCTCAGCGTTCGCGCCGATGGGAAGCGTGCAGGCATAGGTGGCGGGCTTGGGGTTGCGGCCTCCCCGCGCGTGCGCGGTCTTCCTGATCAACTGCATCGCCTCGGCCGCGAGAAGCACCTTGTGGACTGTCTCCTTGCTGCATCGGCCCACCGCCATGAGCGTCTGGGTGCCGAGAAAGGCGTTGGTTCCGTCCTCATTGGCGGCTTGGCCGATCGCTTGGAGGATCGAGAAGAACGATGCGCCGAGGAACTTCCATCGAGGGTCGCTCGTGGTCGCCTTCGGTACATGCTTGGCCGCCCTCAACAGGAACCACCGCCAGGAATGTGCGGGCGCCCAGCCCCGGTTGACGTCCGAAGCGGCCTCATCGATCTCTGCATCGCTCATACCCCGACACTCTCCCACGAGGTTTCTCTCACAGCAACCAGATTGCCTTATGGGAAACTGGAGAGGCTTTGGGTGTACCCCTGAAGACCCAGAGGCCCGCAGGATCGATAGCATGTCCGGCATGAAGAAGACTCCGAAGCAGCAGGCTCAGGAGGCGGTGACCGAACTCGAGCTGCGTCTCATCGAAGCGGTGGAGCACGCGAGACTCCGCGCGGAGATCACCTACGAGCAACTCGGCAGGCACCTTGGCCTGTCGAAGAGCCAGGTCAGCAAACGCCAGGACGGCCTCATCAAGTACTCCGTACGGGAGATGCACCACATCGGAGTCCTGTTCGGAGTTGACCCGCTGGTAATGGCCGCGGGCCTTGGGACCTGGCTCAATGACATCGACCCGCACAAGGTCCGCGCCAAACTGGAAACCACGGGCTCGCGGAACCCGACATTGCCCGCCGCCGGATAGCACGTCACATCACGTAACGCGAGGAAGATGCGCGGAGTGATCGGGGTCCACTCTGCGGGCCAGCCGCCCTGGAGGCCCCCGCCCCGGCCCACTTCATCGTCTTCGACCCCCTGCAGGCCAACGGCGCCGAGCTGCTGATGCTGCGCATCGGGGAGCGGCGCCAGCTGGAGTTCAGGCGGCGGCGTGCAAGCGCCACCAGCACCTGCTTGTGCCCCTTCCCCTCGGCGCGCTTGCGCGCGTAGTACGCCTTCGAGGCCAGACAGCACTTCGGGCTCGACAGCGAGGAGAGATACACCGCGTTGAGCAGGCCGCGGTGGAAGGGGCGTGGCCGGCGCAGGTTGCCGCTGACGTGGCCGGAGTCGCGTAGAGCCGGTGCCAGGCCCGCGTTATCCGGCGAGCCGGTCAGCGCTGCTGAAGTCGTCCATGTCCCCACCGGCCGCAGCGAGGATCACGAGTCCCATCTACTTCCCTATGATCCGCAGGGCCTGCTACGAGAGGACACGGCGTGAGCCGATCGGTGGGTCGGGCCCTGCGGATCCGGTCAGGCTGAGGATCACCTCCGCATGCGGATGCTCGCGAAACCGGGCCTCGATCTTCGAGTCCTCCGTCTCGAACGCCCGACTGCACGCTCTGTGGCTCGCCAGGCAGGAGCTCACAGACTCGACCACCTGCGGCTTCACCGGTCCCAGCGCGCGGCTCAGGGATCCCCTCTCGACCCGTGGCTGGGCGAGCTTCGACCATCGACGGGACCGTTCGGGAGCATGCGCGAAGTGTGAGCACCATGTGGAGCACAGGGTGCCCGGCATCGTGCCCAGAGCCTGGAGCCAGCCCGAGGACTGACCGGCCGACGGCCAGGGTGCCCGACGGGCTCGCGACCGCCTGGGCGCCCCTGCCGCGGGTCAGCGTTCCAGGAAGGTGCGGCGCCACTGGAGCGGCGGCATCGTCAGCGCGGCCTCCGCCAGAGCCTGCGCCGAGGCCGTCTTCAGGCTGGCAAGAGAGGTGTCGATCCAGTCCTGGACCTCGGCGTACCCCTGCGCCCGGTACTCCACCGCCTGCACCAGGCACTCCAGCTTGTCGGCGTCGTGGGCAACGAGGACTTCGAGGGAGCTTCCGCTCTCGTACTCGTCCACGATCCGCTGCACACCGGCCTGGACCGACGGGTGGGCGGCGGAGACCTGGTCCGCGGTCACGGTCTGGTTCGTGGCGGCTTCGATGTAGCGGCGGCCGATGTGCGGGATGTCGCCGAGGCGGGTCTCCTGTGTGTCGTGGAACAGGCACATCAGCGCGACCTTGCCGGCGTCCGCGCCTTCCATCATCGCGAGAACGGAGCCGATGATCCCGACGCGGAAGCTGTGCTCGGCGATCGACTCCGGGTTGTTGTTCCCGGTGAACCACCAACCGGTGCGCTTCGCGTTCTTCAAGACACCCATCTCGAAGACGAATCCGGCCGTGCCCTGCGCGTTCGCCGTCTCGTCTGCCATGGTGACCTCCGGTTGCCGATCATCGGTTCTGGTGCAAAACGTAGTGGATGGAGGCGAGTTCACGTCTGGATCTCGGCGAGATCCCGCCTTCGTCCAGGAGTCTGTCCAGCCGCCGGGCGAGCGACACCGACAAGGACGGGAGGGCCTCGGGCAGCCAGGGGTGCGCGTGCAGCAGCGACCACATCGAATGCGTGTAGAGGTCGACGTAGCCGGGGGCGAAGTGCATGCCGTCGGCGAGGGCCCGTAGGAGGGCGACGGGATCCAGGCCGGTGAGGTCCCGATCGCGCATGAACGCGTCGTCGGCCTGCGGCTGGTGGGCGACGCCAAGCCAGTACGCCCAGTAGTTCAGGTTCGCGGCCTCGCCGTCGTCGTCGTCGGCCATCGCCCGCTCGATGAAGTCCCACAGAGGCACCGGGTCGCCCAGACGGGCGAGAGCGGCAGCGGTCGAGCGGGCTTCGGCCCAGCGCGGCGTCCACCCGCGTCCGGTCAGTGCTCCGCGCCCGGCGTGCAGGGTGTGCGCGGTCCATGCCACCGCCTGCGGGGAGCGGTCGTAGGAGGACAGGTAGAGGGCTTGACGTTGCAGCAGGATTCCGCCGGTGTCGGTCCGGGAGGCGGTCTCGGCTGTGTTCCGCAACCGGTCGAAGAAGACGCGCCGGGCGTCGGCGTCGAGGAGCGGTGCGGTGGCGGCCGGGCCTCTGCGGGGCGCGGCAAGGAGGTTGGCCATGGAGGATGGCGCGGTGCCGGTGAGCGCCCAGGCGAGCATGTGGGCGGTCTGGCGGTTGTGGACCCACTCGCCGAGGGGATGTGGGGCATCGTCGCCGGAGGCGAGGACGGCCGTGATGATGCGGTCGGCGTCCATCGCGGGGTCCAGGAGAGCGAGGACGCTCGGGCCGGCTCCCAGCACGGCCAGTCGGCGGCGCATGCCGAGGAGCGCGCCGGCCCTCATGTGCGCCAGGGGCCGGCGTCCCGACTCCCAGCCCTGCACGGTCGCCAGATCCACCGCCAAGAGCTCGGCGAGACCCTGTTGGGTGGCCGGGATCGACGTCCGGGCGGCGCGCAGTACGAAGCCGCTGATGAGACCCGTGCGTAAGCGCGAATGCGATTCGCTGTTCATGACGTTCCCCTTGGGCGTGGCGCGCTTTACTCGTACCCGCAGTCAGTCCTACTCCACTCCGACCGCTCGTACGGTCGATCCGTGGAATCGGGCGCCGGCCATCGGCGGCCCGGTCGCGCTGGTGACACCCGGATTGGCGAGGAGGCTGCCGTGCTGCCCGTGTCCCCCCAAAGCCGTACCTGTCGAGGGCCCGACGTGCCCGAGCTGACCGTGGCCCGTGCCGACGGCACCACCACCGCCCTGCCGGTCGACGTGACCCTGATCAGCGAGACGATCTCCCTGGTCCTGGCGTCCCGGGACTGGACTCCAGACCGGACGGTGTGCGCGGCCTGGCATCGCTGGCTCGCGGGACACCTGCGTCTCCTCGCCCCGATCGCCGTGGAGCAGGCCCCGCACTGGAGCGATCCGGAGCACATGCGCCTGGTGGAGGTGACGGCCGCGGCTGTGGCCAAGAACCTTGAGGGCGGACTTCCCGCCGACCGGCACACCGCGTACGTCCACGTTCAGGAGCTGGCCCGCGAATGCCTGGGGCTTCTCGGGCTCGTCTTGGACCAGCCGCGGGGCGGGCGATGAGCGCTGTGGCCGCCCGGCGCCAGAGCGCACGACTGCGCGTCGGCGACACGGTCACCGGCTGGTCGTACGTCGAGCCGGGCGACCGGGGCCGCGAGCAGCCGCAGCCCATCACCGGGACCATCGCCCAGATCGGTTCCGGCTGGGCGGGAGTCGACAGCGACCACGCATACGTGTGGGTGCGCCTTCCCTCCTGCCTGGAGGCCAAGGCCCTGGCGCGAGACCTGGAGAAGACTACCACCACAGATCGGCCCGCCCGCGCAGACAGCGCAGAGCACCTTCCCCTGCGGGTCTGACTGCTTCCGTGCGCCCGGGGCGGGACACCGATCCCCCGGGCGCACGGACTACGGACGCGCCGGCCCAGCGAGGTCGGTGCGGGGCCACCACCCCAGCGACGGAAGGAGGCGCGAGGACGGTCCTTGTGGAGCCCGTTCACCGCACGAGATGCGTGAGGAGGTACATCCATGAACGCGAAGCCGATCAAGAAGGCGATCAAGAAGGCGACCGTCTCGGGTCGCCCCTGCTGATCCGCTGCCGTGCCGGCTCCCGCTCCTCCACCAGGGGGCGGGGCCGGTGACATCGGAGTTTCGTCAGCCCACAACATCCGGAAGGGACACACATGGTCATCCCTCAGGCCCGGGCGGAAGGCATTCGTGTCACGCCCCGCGGCGACGGTCTGACCGCGCACGTCACGCGGCAGGACACCACGCACATTCAGGTCAGCGACAGCGGCTTCGTGAGCACGGTCGCCCAGCTGGCCCGCCGGGGAGACTTCATTCTTCTCGACGGGGGCGTACACGAGGCCTGGGCGGGCGCCTTGGAGCCGGCCCTGACCCCGGGGCGCTTCCTGGTGGTTCCGCCCGGCGAGGCAGGCAAGAGCCTGGCCCGGGCCGAGCGGATCATCACCGCTCTCCACGAGGCCGGAGTCGACAGACGGACCACGCTGACCGCCGTCGGAGGCGGAGTGCTCTGTGACCTCTCCGGCCTGGTCGCGGCCCTCTACTTCCGGGGTGTGCGTGCCGTCTACGTACCCACCACCCTGCTGGCGATGATCGACGCCGCGATCGGTGGCAAGACGGGCGTCAACCATCCCCGCCAGAAGAATCTCATCGGAGTCTTCTCGCATCCTGCCGAGGTCCACATCCGTCTGGACTCGCTGGCCACACTGCCCCTGCCTCAGCTGACGGCCGCCTACGGCGAGGCGCTCAAGATCGCCATCGTCGACGACCCGGATCTCTTCGAGCTGCTGGCTGGACCGCGGGGCAACCAGCCCGTCACCCCTGTCCTGCGGACAATCGTGCGGCGGTGCGTAGCCCGAAAGCTGCAACTGCTCGGCTCGAACGCCTTCGAGCGCGACCTGGAGCGCTCTCTCAACCTCGGGCACACCGTTGCCCACCCCCTGGAGGACATCACCGCCTTCCGGATCTCCCACGGAGCGGCGGTCGGCATCGGTATCGCCGTGGCCTCGCACATCTCTCACGCCCGCGGGCTGCTCACCACGACGGACTTCCAGCGGATCCTGAACGCGATGGACCACCTCGGCCTACCCGTCATGGACCGGGACTTCGACGAGCAGCGCCTGGCGGACCGAGTCCGCGACCTCACCCTCCAACGGGGAGGAATCTCCCTGCACTACGTCCTGCCCACGGCCATCGGCAAGGTCGCCTTCACCGACAGTGTCGCCACCACCGAGCTCTTGGCCGCCGTGACCGGCCTGCGCACCCGTCAGAGAGGATCCCTGTGACCACCACCGAGCAGTGCATCGACCACCTCATCAAGCGAGTTCCGGGCGTTCACGCCATCGCGCTGTGCGGATCGCACCGACAGGGCATCGCCGACGACTTCTCCGACCGCGACGTGTGGTCCCTCTGTGACAACCGCCAGCCGATCAGCGACCATCTCGCGGTCACCGAGTTCCTCCCCACCGGAACCCGACACGAGATCCTCTTCGAGGGCCGAGACGACACCCTGACCGACCACACGGTCCTCAACGTCCTCACGGACACCGAGATCCTCAACCTCAAGTTCCTGCACGTCAGCGTCCTGACCGACTTCTGCAGGCAACCCGTGTCCCTCGATCCTCAGTACCTGGAGGACCTGGAGAACTTCACCAGCATGCGGCGCCTCCATGATCCCGCCGGCCTCATCGCCCGCCATCAGCGCCGGCTGACCCGGCACGCCCGCAACATCGCCGACCCACTGCTGACCCAGATCCTCAGCCGGTACGGCTCCACCTATTGGCGCTCCGTCTACCAAGGCGTCCTGCGCACCGAGGAACACGCCTGGCGGCATCTGGCGACGCACCTGATCGAGCTCTTGGCCTGGGCCGCATTCATCGAATCCGGCGAGCTCCCGCCGCCGCGCAAGTGGCTCTTCTCGCCCCGCCTGCTCCACAGTCGGCCACAGGGTCCGGCCCTCAGCGCCCTCCTCGACCAGGTTCAGCACGTGCGGGCCACCGAGACGGACACGGTGCTCGACTTCTATCGCAGCCTCGCCGAGACCGAGGACGCGGTATTCACCGATACGCAGCAGACCATGGGCATGTGGTGGCGTGCCGTGTTCAGCCAGCGCCTGCCCAACCTCGCCCGTCACCTCGACCGCGACGACCTGAACGCGTACGTCGCCAGAGCACCCCGACCCCGGAGTACTCGATGAGCCACAGGGCCAAACATCTCCTGCTCGGCATCAGCGGATCCAGCGCGGCAACGGCCACACCGGAACTCGTCGCGGAAGCCGCCGACCACGCCGACCGCATCACCGTCGTCGCGACACCCACCGCGGCCGGCCTGTTTCTTGCCGACGGCCTCCCCTTTCCGCTCTTCACGGATGAACTCTGGAAGGCCGAGACCGAGAACCCCCTGCACGTAAGGCTCTTGGAGGAAGTCGACTGGTTCGTCGTGGCACCCGCCACGGCGACGACCCTCGCCCGGGTGGCCACCGGAGCCGCCGACACCCTCCTCGCCGCGCTCATCCTGGCTCACGGCCCCGGAATCTATTTCCAGCCCTCCATGAACCTGCGCATGTGGAACAACCCGGCCACCCGGCGGAACATCGCCTCACTCACGGCGGACGGCCACCACATTCTGCCCACCGAACCCACCGAATCCCTCACCAGCGACGAACCGACCGCGGTGGGCGCCATTCCCGGAACGGTCCTCTCCGCGGCGGCCTCGCACCGCGGCCGCCACGCCATGTAGCGCGACCGCACACGTACTAGGCTCTCTGCCTCGACTCCATCACGGATAGAGGCACAGCACGTGAACGAGCACCCCTCGCCCCCCGTTCTGCTCATCGGCGGCGGCGCCGGCTCCGGCAAGACCGCCCTTGCCCGCGCCCTCGCCGAGAACATTCCCGGCGCCGGCCTGATCCACCTCGACCTCTGCTACCACAACGACCCGAATCTGGCACCAAGCGTTCCTCGCTTCGATGGCCCGGGCCGGGTGGTCGACTTCAGTAACCCCGCAGCTCTCGACCTCGCGCGGATCCGCACCGCCCTCGACCACCAGTCTGATGCGGCATTGATCATCGTGGAGGGGATCTTCGCTCTCACCCTTCCCGAACTCACCCCGCCGGCCACGTGGACCGTGTACGTCGACACACCGGCTGACATTCGAATCGTCCGCAAAACCCTCCGCAAGCTCGAAGAGGGCAGAGACGTGAAACCCGGGCTGCTGGGCTATCTCGCCAGCGCCAGATCCTACGCGCGTCATGTCCGACCCACACGCGACATGGCGCAACTCGTCCTCGACGGAACCCTCCCCCTGCCCGACCTCGTCGCACAGGTGGAGAAGCACCTCTCCGGAAACTGAGGCACTCTCGTCTCTGACCCGTTGATCGCCGCCGACTTCCAAGCCAGAACAGCGGCGGTAATGAAGCTCGGTCCACGCGAGAGGGCCCCGGCCGGCCACGCGGATCCGGTGACGTCCGGTGTCGTCCAGGGTGATCATTCTCCGAGGGGATGAGGGGGGCTCCAGGCGATGCGCTGACGCCTGCGCCTGGTTGTCGGTGCGCTGTTGGCGTGGACGTCCGCAATGACGGCTTGTTCGGGGGAGCCTGATCAAGTCGGTGCGGTTCCGTCGGCGGTGAACAACCCGGCTTCATGGGACCCCGCAGCCGTCCCCCAGTCCGGTCAGATGACTGTGTGAGAGACTAAGACAGGCCGGCCGTCTGAGGAGCCCTGGCCAACCTGACCGCCGAGACCGCCCTTACCCGACCCGCTCCGAGCGGAGCCCTCACCGCATGAGCCCCGAACTCCCGGCGCTGCTCGACCTCGCCCGCTCGGTCACCGAACGGGCGAGATCGAGCAGCAGCTCCGCGACCTCACCCCGGACCTGATCACCGCCAAGGGCGACCGCGACATGGTCACCAACGTCGACCTCGCCACCGAACACGAGGCCCGGGCAACCCTCCTGAACGCGGCCCCCGGCATCGGCTTCGTCGGCGAAGAAGAGGGCGGAGACGCCGACGCCGACACCTACTGGATCATCGACCCGGTCGACGGCACCGCCAACTTCATCCGCGGCCTGCCGCTGTGCGGGATCTCCCTCGCGCTCGTCCACCACGGCGTGCCCGTCCTCGGCGTGATCCACCTGCCCCTGATCGGCCGCCGCTACTGGGCCGCCCAGGGCATGAGCGCGTACCGGACGGCCGACGCATCCACGCCGCCAACACCAGCACGCTGCCCGAGGCGATGATCGCCGTCGGCGACTACGGGACCGGCCTCGACGGCCCCGAGCGCAACCGCGTCGCCCTCGCCACCCACGCGCACCTCGCCGAACAGGCACAGCGCGTGCGCATGCTCGGGTCCGCCGCCGTGGATCTGGCCCTCGTCGCCGACGGCACCCTCGACGCCACCATCACCCTGGGCAACCACGACTGGGACATGGCCGCGGGCGTCGTCCTCGCCCGCGAGGCCGGCGCCATCGTCATGGACACCGACGGCAGCCCGCACACCCCCGCCTCGCTCACCACCATCGCGACGACGCCCGGCCTACGCGACGCCCTCCTGGACATCCTGAAGACCACCACCACAGGCACCCCATGGGCGGCCACAGCGGCTGAGTCTGGGCGCCCGGGGCCAGGCAGGGCAAATGGGGGCGCAGGCGTCGAAACCCGCTCCGGCATTCTTGGATGAAACGCCGGTATGAAGCGACCTCCTAGGCCGTCTGGCGCAGGCTGGATGCGCATGCATCCGGCATCGGTTCGGCTTGAGTGAGCGCCTCCTCCGGTGGGGCGCGCTCAGGAGGAACCATGCGCAACACCATCCGCGGAGCCATCCTCGCGACCGGCACTCTGGTCGCGCTCTCCGGCCTGATCACGGCCACAGCAGCCGCACCCCTGACCCCCTGCGTTCCGAACAGCCAGCCGACGGCGCGCGGATTCTGCCTGCCCCTCAGCCGCCTCGGAGACCTCGCCGAAGGCTTCCTTCTGTCCAGGTCACCCAATTGCGCCGCCGAAGAATTCTGCGCCTTCTTGCCGCCGCTGCGAAGTCCAGCCCTGTCTGCCGTCCGCAACGACTGATCAAGCCCTCACCCACGCGGACACGCTGTCGGGCCGTCCGAAATGTACTCGGTGTCTCAGCCCGTGCAGACCGGCAGTTGACCAGCTCCCGGGCGCGGGGTCGCTGGCGCAGCCACCACATGCCGTCCCGCGCACCCTGGCCGAACGCGCAACGGGGAGGCCCGTCCTTGCAGAGGCGAGCGTGCTCGGACTCCGGCGGCGCACCACGCCGCCCCACAGGGTCTCGGTCCCCGACCCCGGTGCGACGATCTGGCAACTGGGGGCGTACGCGCGGCCAGACCGGAAGGTTGACCGGCGACCGATCAGCGCTGACGTCCAGGAAATGTCGCCCGCCGTGTCACGGAACCGGGGCCCTCGGCATCGGGTCGTGCCGGGAGCGTGGAGCGCCCTGCCACGCTTGTCGACCGGCCCGGGACATGATCGTGTGCCGGGCTGCTGGCGGGCTGCCCGGCGCACGATCATCACAGGTTCGGCTGCCACCCATTCACGGGCGGCGGCCCCAGGACTCGGTGTCGACGGTGCGGCCGCGATCGTCGCGCAGGGTGGCGGTGTCACCGCGGTTGCCCCAGATGTACTCGCGCTTGCCCTGGAAGACGTCGGTGCGGGAGTCGCGGCCGGTCCCGGTGTGGACGCGGATCGTGCCGCGACCGGCGATGCGGATGTCGTGGAAGCGGTAGCGGTTCCCGTCCGCGTCACGCAGAGTCCAGCCGCGGAGGTTCACGGGCTGGCGGGTGGTGTTGCGGATCTCCACCCACTCGTTGTTCAGGGAGCGGTTGGAGTGGTCGTCACGTCCGGGGCTGTCGGCCTGGACACGGGAGATCTCCACCCGCGGGTGCCGGTCGTGACCCCGGTCCGCCGCGATGGCGGGGAGCGCGGCGGCGGACACGATCGCGCCGGCGGCCAGGACAGTGGCGCCGATGCGGCGGGTGGTCGAGGAAACAGACATCTGTTGGCCCCTCAAGGACTGTGTTTCACCCGCCGATACGAACCACGTACCGGATGCGGGTGCCCGGCCCGTGGTGGGTCGAGG
This sequence comes from Streptomyces sp. NBC_00513, assembly GCF_041431415.1. Taxonomy (GTDB): domain Bacteria; phylum Actinomycetota; class Actinomycetes; order Streptomycetales; family Streptomycetaceae; genus Streptomyces. Next base: position 8,238,576 of record NZ_CP107845.1, on the reverse strand, counting down.
ACTCAAACTCTCGACCCGACACGTGGCCGGCCACAGCCCCTGACGAGGCCGGTTACCGACCCCGGACATTCCCGTCACACACGCTTGGGCACTACACGCAGCCCGCGTGAGCGTGACCCTGACATTCACTGACCGCTACACCACCCAGAGCGCGCACGGCCCAGTCGATCATCGCGCCCGGTAGTGCGTTCCGGGCGCGCTCGTCCACCCGTCACTCAACCGGAGCAACAAGTTCCGTAACGGTCGTCCTGCACGGTTCTTCGTACGGACATGCGGAAACCGCAGATCGGAGCGAATTCGTCCACCTGCTTTGGTGCCCACCTCGCCGACTCGGCGGTTGGCCGGCCCGATACACGCGGGTGTGCGCGGCTCGACCGGTGAGCGACTCTGAAGGCGACAGGCCCTGTGCTGCGACCGGGGCGGCGCTGGACGACGTGGTGCCCGGGGTGACCGTGCACCAGTGAGGGCGTCGGCCAGAGGCCGGCTACACAGTGCCGGGACAGGGAGCGGCCGAGCGGCGAGCAGCGCGAGCGCTTGGCCGACCTCGGCATCGTCGGGGCGTGACCGTGGTCGACTGACTGTTGAACCAGCGGGGCGGCGAAGTGCATCGCCAGGTTCTGGGCGATATCGCGTGGGGCCTGGTGCCCAGCGCCGCCGCTGTGGAGGGATGGTGACCACTTGGTTCTCCCCACTGGCGGTCAGTCGGCGGGGAGATGTTTGGCCATGGATGGTTACGCTGTGTGTATCACCAGGGGGTCGGCTTGCCTTCTCAGTGGGCGGGGCGCAGGAGCGGGTTGAGGGCGAGGCGGTTGTCGGTGGTGTGGTGTCCTTCGGGGCTGAAGGGCGGGATGGTCGCGGGCAGGCAGTCGGCGATCAGGAGGCAGTCGTGGTGGCGGTCTTCGGCGGTGGCGGCTACCAGGGGTTCGCCGTCGGGTCCCCAGATGCCGGAGTTTCCCTGGTACTGCCAGGCGCCGGCGGGGACTTGTTCCCAGCCGCGGCGGTTGGCGTAGGCGACGAACAGACGCCAGATGCTGGCCATGGCGGGGAGGATGTGGCGGGTGGCGTCCTGGTAGGGAACCCGGCTCATGGTGCCGTCGGCCAGTCGGAAGTGGCCGTCGGCGGCGGTGGGGCCCAGCACGATCTGCGCGCCGTGCTCGGCGAGGTACTGGTAGAGCGGCGGGAACTCGCACTCGTAGCAGTTCAGTACGCCTACCGTGATGCCGTTGATCGTGACGAGGGGCGGCAGTTCCTGGCCGAAGGAGTAGTTGCGTCGTTCGGCAGCCCCGTACAAGTGGGTCTTGCGGTAGTTGGCAGCCACCTGTCCATCGGCGGAGATCACGCTGATGGAGTCGTAGAAGTCGCTTCCGTCGCGTTCGGGGTAGGGCAGGACCACGGCCAGGCCGTTCTCCTTGGCGGCCAGGCGGACCCGGTCGATCGAGGGGCCCTCGCGGTGTTCTGCCAGTTCCCGGCACTGGCCGGGGTCGATGGCGTAGCCGGTGGTGTACTTCTCCGGAAACACCACCACCTGGCAGTCGTAGGCCGCGGCCAGTGCGGTGACCTCGGCCAGCCGGTCCAGGTTCTGCTGGACTGCCTCTCGGCTGCCGACCGGCCCCTGGCCCTGGTACAGCGCCACCCGCAGACCCTCGCCGACAGCGGGCGCGTCACGGCGTGTGGAGCGGAACACGATACGAATGGGCTGCGTCATCGGCGAGTGCTCTTTCCATGATTGGCGGTCCCCACGACCGCCGCATGAGAAGAAACGAATCACTACCGCGTCGGACACCATGATCACATCGATGGCGGTGCCGACTCGGCCCCACCACATGGCTATCGAGCCTCGCCTCTGCGCCGGCCGTACTCGGGGTATTCCGGGTGGCCGCTGTCAGTGGAGCCCTGCTGTCAGGCTCTGCTCCTTCCTTGTGCGACTTCCTTCTGCGTCGCGGACTCATGCCCTCCACAGCCTGCGTCAAGAGCGCCGACGAACATCCAGTCGTCCATTCGGATCACGCGCCAGGTGGGCAGCATGGCGAACTGGTGGAGGTCAGGCGGACCCACGACGGCGCCGGCACGAGTGGCCGCCCGGAATACCGCGCCGGGCGTGCGCGTCATCTCGCGGCCGGGCGGGAACGATTCCGCAGTGACGCCGACATCCGAAGAACCCCAGGCCACCCAGGGACAGCGGCCGCCCGAGGGCGGGTGTTGCCCGTGGCACGAGGGGCCGGCGTATCCGAACTCCTCGCCTGTCGGGGCATGCCCAACTCAGCCCGCCCCTGCGACCTCTGTGACGGACTGCCGCGACCGACAACCCTGACACCCGTGGGAGGGTGACCCCGTGACCACGACGACGCTGCAATGCGCGGACACCCCCCTGCCCCCGGCCCAGGGCCTGCCCTGGGCGGTCGGTGTGGGCCGGGCCTGCTTCGCCTGCGGCAGGAAACTCACCGCCGGCGCCGTCTCCCGCGGAAAGATCCCTAGCCGGCAAGGAGTCCACAACACCGACATCGAGGTATGGGCCTGCCCCAGGAGAAGGCCCACCGCGTGAACACGCGCGCCGATCGACCCGCCGGTGAAAAGGACGATCGGCCACCCGCCTGCAGACGGTGTGGAGCCCGGGCCCTTGCGATAGGTGGCCCCGAAGGCGGAGTCACCGTGCACGAGAGGACCTGCCCCAACCGACGCGAAGGCGAACCAGCAGCCCGCCCACCCCACACCACCTGACAAGTCCGGCCTGCCCCACCTGGGGTGGCCTGCCGGACCGGCGGGCCCAACCATGGTGCGCCGCTCCGTCAGCCCGGGGTACGCGCCGATACGCGGGAGCACCACCGGGGTGTGGTGCCCGGGGTCGGAACGGACACCACGCGAGTGATCCGATCTCAGATCACGTGAGAGCCAGAAATTCGCCCCCCTGCCGCCCATGCACAGGCCTGCTGGAAGCCGACTGCGCTCGTGTCACAGGGAGAGGTAGTAGTTGCCGACCGCAGACAGATAGCGGTGGTCGGCTGTATCGCTGTCAGTGGCGAACCGCGGAGCGGCTTTGATCTGCTCGCGGCTCGGTGCGACCTTCACCGTCTGCGTTTCGGTGTCGATGACGGTGACGGCACCCGCCGGGATCAGCACGCTCCGGCCGAACACCCACACGCCGGTATCGACCACCAGATGTTGCCTGCCGGGCTGATCCTGCTGACGGTCCACGTGCCCGATGACGCCATCAGCGGCCTCCACGGTGAAACCCACCAAAGACTGCCGCGACATATATCCGCTGTCCTGCGCGTACATCCACACACTGCCCACAGCTCCGCCCCCTCCCCCTCGACACCCAGGCCCCAGGCCCCAGGCCCTCGGATCGTATCGACCCTCCTCATTCCCCGGCATGCTCCGGACATTCGAGGGACACATCCACTGACGCCCGCGTTCGATGAGCTCCAGCCGGAACACGACCGAGGGAGTCCGTACGCGCGCCGCTCATCGCGGCCGGCGGCCTCGCAGTTGTCCCGCCGCAGAGTGCCGGCGCGCACGCTGCCCCGGCGAAGGCCGCGGCGAGCCAGCCTCGACGCGGATCAGGGCCGCGCAGCGTCCGCCGCGCGGCCCTGATCCGGTACACCTCGGACCCTGCCGCACCGCGGGGATGAGCTCCCCAGCCGAAACTGTGGGCGCCCGTACGGTCCGAGACAGGATGGGGTGGGTCAGGCCGGGTTGATGTTCTCGGCCTGGGAGCCCTTCTGGCCCTGGGTCACGTCGAACGTGACGACCTGGCCCTCCAGGAGCTCGCGGAAGCCCGAGGAGCTGATCGCCTAGTAGTGAGCGAAGACGTCCGGGCCGCCGCCGTCCTCAGCAAGAAGGAGCACCTGACGGAGGCATTCGAGAGAGTCAAGGCCTGCGACTGTGGCGAAGCCCGGCCGCGCGGTGCGGGTCAGGCGGCTGCGAGGCTGATCTGGTCCTTGAAGATCACCCAGCGCTGGCCCTGGTCCTTCACGTCGCACGGCTTGGTCGAGACGTTCGGGGTGCTCCAGGCATTGGCGAAGCAATAGGCCGGCGCGTAGGAGAGGGCGATCTGCTGACCCGCAACATTCCAGTACTGTCCCTGGTCTTTCGGGTTGCACGGCTTCACCGAGACGTCCGCGGCGTTCCAGGTGTTGGCGAGGCAGTAGGCCGGGGCGTTGGTCAGGAAGATCTGGTGGCCCGCAAGGGTCCAGTGCTGGCCTTGGTCCTTCGGGTCGCACGGCTTCGTGGAGACGTTCGGGGTGTTCCAGGCATTCGCCAGGCAGTAGAGCCCGGGCGCACGCAGAGCCGGGACGGCGGCGGCGGCCTGCGTCCCGGCGGCCGGCAGGAGGGAAGCGGTCAGTGCCAGCGTCGTGAGAGCGAGCGTCTTGCGAAGGGCGATTGCCATGAGGGCGAAATCCGTTCGGGCTGAGAAATGGGATTCACGCCCGAACGCGACATGGATTGCCATCTCGGTTCCGAACGCAAGGTAATTGGTAGCAGCAAACAAGAGTTGGCCAACGGTTTCTGCGCAGCATCTTCATCCCTTAGAGCCGATATGTGCGACAACCCGACAGACCCCCGAGAGAGTCGTCAGGGAGTACGCCCAGACACCTCGGTGCCGGGAGGGTGTCTGGCGGAGTACTCGGAGGCACGGATAGCGAGGTCACGGGCATGCCCCGGGGATACGGTGGCGCCATCACCTCGGGAAAGGGCACGGCCATGCTGGAATCCCTGATCCGCACCCTGCCGTGCCACGTCTACAGAGCCGGCGAGGGGAGCGGCGGCGTACGAACCCTGAGCGCCGCGGGAGACCACCTGACGGTGACCTGGCACACCCGCAACTGCCCCCACCACGTTGCCGACTCCTGCTCGCCTCCCACTCCCGCCACCACACCGGCTGAACCAGGGCGCAGCACCCGGCAGGCGTGAGTCGCCGACCGGGCCCGTGTTGCTGTGCACATCCAGCCCGGCGAGGTTGTCCTCGAGGAGGTGCTCGGCCATCCGTCGCCGTCCCCGGGTTACTCGCAGGCGATGCCGTCGCCATCACGGTCGAGGTGTGATCCGTACCCCGCATCGCCAGGGTCTGTCAAACGAGCGGTGTAACTCGGGTTGTTGAGGGTTACTGACGTGCTGCGGAGAGCCGGCCGTCGAAGGTGATGTCGAAGGCGTTCAGTGCGGTCTTCCAGCGCATGGTCCAGCGGGCCTGGCCCTTGCCGGTGGGGTCCAGGGACATGATTGCCATGTAGACGCACTTCAGGGCGGCCTGCTCGTTGGGGAAGTGACCGCGGGCCTTGACCGCCCGGCGGATCCGGGCGTTCACGGACTCGATGGCGTTGGTCGTGCAGACGATGCGGCGGATCTCGGTGTCGAAGCAGAGGAACGGGGTGAACTCTTCCCACGCGTTCTCCCAGAGCCGCACGATCGCCGGATACTTCTTGCCCCAGGTGTCGGCGAACTCGGCGAACCGGTCGAGTGCGGCTTCCTCGGTCGCCGCGGTGTAGACGGGCTTGAGAAGCTTGGCGATCTTGTCCCAGTCCTGGCGGGCGGCATAGCGGAAGGAGTTCCGCAGCAGGTGGACCACGCAGGTCTGCACGACCGTGCGGGGCCAGACGGTCTCGACCGCGTCGGGCAGGCCCTTTAGCCCGTCGCAGACGAGCATGAGGACGTCGTTCACGCCTCGGTTCTTGACCTCGGTGAGGATGTGCATCCAGTGCTTGGCGCCCTCACCGCCGTCGCCGGCCCACAGCCCGAGGATTTCCCGCCGGCCCTCGGCCGTGACGGCCAGAGCCACATAGATGGGCCGGTTGGCCACCGCACCGTCGCGGACCTTCACGTGGATCGCGTCGATGAAGATCACCGGATAGACGGCGTCCAGGGGCCGGTTCTGCCACTCGGCCATGCCCTCGAGGACCTTGTCAGTGATCGTGGAGATCGTCTGGCGCGACACCTCGGCGCCGTAGACCTCGGCCAGGTGAGCCTGGACCTCACCGGTCGTTAGACCCTTCGCGGCAAGCGAGATGACCATCTCGTCCACGCCGGAAAGACGCTTCTGCCGCTTCTTGACGATCTTCGGCTCGAAGGAACCCTCGCGGTCGCGGGGCACGGCTATCTGAACCGGGCCGACCTCGGTCAGCACGGTCTTGGCCCGGGTGCCGTTGCGTGAGTTGCCGCCGTTCTTCCCAGCGGGATCGTGCTTGTCATAGCCGAGGTGGTCGGTGATCTCGCCCTCGAGAGCGGACTCCAGCAGTCGCTTCGTCAGCTGCTGGAGCAGCCCGCCCTCACCGGTCAGCTGCAGGCCCTCGGCCTGAGCCCGACCCACGAGCTCGTCGATCAGCCGGTCGTCCACGGACTTCGACGGCACCGCCTCAGACGGCTCGACGGTCTCGGTCACGTTGTTGCTGGTCATCGATGCATCTTCCATGATCGGGAGTTACACCGAACGTTTTACAGTCCCCGTCGCGATGCTCGTAGACCGTGACCTGCAGGTCCGGCGGCGGTGGGGCCCGTCGGTGCCCGCTGCGTCGGTGCCGCTTTCCTGGTGTCTCCGCCGGTGTCGACGCACCCTCCGCCGTCGAGTACCAGGCCGTGCGGCAGCTGTCCCGGCGCGGCCGCGACCACGTCAGGGAAGCGGTCTTCGACACCCGTACCGCAGGCATCGCCCCCTCTCACCTTCGGGCGGGAGGGACCCCTGTTGTCAAGTAGGGGGCACCGTAGGGTGGCGGGCATGATTCGGACTGTCGTGCTGGACATCGGCGAGACCTTGACCCGAGACGATCGCTACTGGGCGGCCTGGGCCGACTGGCTCGGCAGCCCACGGCACACCCTGTCCGCCCTTGTCGGCGCCGTCGTCGTCGACGGCCGGGACAACGCGGACGCACTCCGGCTACTCCGCCCGGGCCTTGATGTAGCAGCCGAGTACGTGGCCCGGGAGGCCGCCGGCCGCGGGGAGCAGCTCGACGAGAGCGACCTGTACGAGGATGTTCGCCCGGCGCTGGCCGCGGTGCGGGCTGCCGGGGTGCGGGTCGTCGTCGCGGGTAATCAGTCGCCGAAGGCCGGCCGGCTGTTGCGGTCGCTCGATCTACCTGCGGATGTGGTGGCGGTGTCGGGCGATTGGGGTGTGTCGAAGCCGGCGGCTGCGTTCTTCGAGCGGGTGTTGGAGGTGTCCGGTGCGCCGGCGAACGAGACGCTGTACGTCGGCGACCACCCGGCCAACGACATCCATCCGGCGCGCGCCGCGGGGCTGCGCACGGCGCACCTTCGCCGCGGCCCGTGGGGGCACTGGTGGGCGGATGATCCGGCGGTACGCGCGGCCGCCGATTGGTCGATCGACTCGCTGCACGACCTCGTCGGTATCGTCAACGCGTAGCGTCAGAGGGTCACTTGCCCGGGCGGTACGGTTGTCGTATGGCCGACCACCCGGGGCACCGCATCGCGGCACGGCGCCAGTCCCGCCGCATGACGCAGCGGGATCTCGCTGCCGCCGCACACCTGTCCCTCGGCATGATCCGGCACATCGAGCAGGGCACCCGCGCGCCGAGCGCGTCCGCGTTGGAGTCGATCGCGGCCGCCCTCGGCGTGGACCCGGCCCGCCTCGACCCAGGCTTCGCGGGCACCGCGCACCGAGTGCATGCCATGCTGCCGTCGATCTCCGCTGTCATCGCGGGCTATGACATCCGCCTCGCCCCGCCGGCCCGGCGCCGGGAAGAACTGCGGCGCGAGGTCGGGACCGCGGTGGCGCAGCGGCTGGCCGCCCAGTACGGGCTCATCGCGGGGACCGCGCCCGCCCTGCTCCGCGACACGCTCGGTTTGCTGCACTACTCGGCATGTGAGCAGCGCGAGGACGCTGCCCGGCTCGTGGTGGCTGCGGCCCGCTGCGCGGACGCGGTTGCCTACAAGTACGGGGCGCATGATCTGTCGGCGCGCCTGATCGGCGTCATGCGGTGGGCCGCGGTGGAGGCCGATGACGCGGTGCTCCGGGCGTCGGTGGCGTACACGAGCGCGGAGACGTATCTTGCGGCGCACGCCTACCGGGTCGGGCAGGCGGCGCTGGAGCAGGCGTTGGAGGCGTCCGCGGCGCCGGTGACGTCCGCCGCGGCCGCGGCGCGCGGCGCTTTGTTCATGCGGACCGCGGTCATGGCCGCCCGGGCCGGTGCCGCCGAGGCGGCGTACGCGCATCTGGAGCGGGCCCGGGTGCTCGCGAGCGGCCTCGCCGAGGGCATCTACCTGGGGACCGCGTTCGGCCCGTCGAGTGTCCGGATCCACGAGGTGGCCGTCGCGGTGAGTCTCGGCCAGGACCACATCGGCCGGGCCCTGGATGTCGCCCGCGTCTGGAAGCCGGGCAACGAGGTTCCGGCCGAGCGGCGGTCCGGGTTCTACGTGGAGGTGGGCCGCGCGCAGCTGTGGGCCGGCTGGCCAGACGCCGCGTTCGAGTCGCTGAAGGTGGCCAGGCGGCTGGCGCCGCAGCACGTTCGCGAGCACCCGTGGGCCCGCGAGGACGTCGAGAAGCTCCGCCGGATCAAACGCGCCGACACCGAATCCCTGTCCTCGTTCGCCGAGTGGATCGGCGCCGTCTGAGTCAACCCCCGCCGGTACCACAAACAGTGGTACTTGCATCCCTTCCCGCCGGTCATCCTCTCTCTGTGCCCGCACCAAACGAGCAGATGGGACGGCCCGTGAGTATCCACCCTGTCGTATCCGCCGGCGATGTCCGCATCGCCCGTCTCCCCGGCCACGCCTGCCGGGACTGCGGAGCCGTCAACACCGACCTGGCCCCGGCCGGGGAAGTGACCGTCCGAGGCTTCGCCCGGAGGTCGCCGGTCGTCACGTGCAGCCCGGGCTGTGCCACAGCCGCCGGGGAACCGGCATGACGGGGCGGTGCGACCGTGCGCCGCTCCCGGCGTCGGTGTCGTCGCTGACCCACGACCAGTACCTCGGCCGGGCCTGCGTGTCCTGCGGCCGCCAGCTCACCACCGGCGCCGTACCGCGCGGCATCATCCCAGGCCGGCAAGGCGTCCACTCCCTCGACACCGAGGTGTGGTCCTGCCCCGCCCCTGAGGCAATGCGATAACCGCTCCCTACTCGCGCCCACCCATCACGTGACCGCCCTGCGGGACGACGACGCCCGGCGGCGGTAGCCGCGAAACCATTGTGGAGGCATGTCCGTCAAGCTGAACGTCCACCCGCCCGACCGGCAGGGATGGCGCCGGGTCCGCTACGACGGCGTCGCCATCAGAATCTTCCTCGCCGCCGGCCCGGCAGGCCGGCGGATCTGCATCGACACCGAGCCCGCGCCGATCCAACTTGGCTTGCGCGGCCTGGCCCGCACCGGCCCCCGGGTCACCTTCCTGGTCGACGAGTTCGTTCTGCGGCGGCCCTACGGCGGTGCGAGCGTCACGGCCGGACAACCCACCCCACCTGCAACATCTCGTCGGCTTACGGCCCGGGGTCCTACGTCACCCTCGGAAGGACCTCCCGCCGTCCGGCCGCGGCCCCCACCTCCTGTCTACCGACCTCCCCAGATCACGGCCGCAGCCCGCTCGAACATCCGGAGCTTCCAGGACAACGCACACCCAACCCGAGAGGAGCACGGCCGTGAACCTGGTCCAGGAAGGCCTCGCACTGGGCATTCCCGCCCCGGGCCCGGACGCCCACCAGCGGCCCAGCGCAGCACGCATCTACCGAATGTGGTTCGGCATGGAGGGCGCCGGTTCCGTCGACCAGGATCTCGCCCGCAAGATCCTCAACGCCTTCCCGCGAGAGCCCGCAGCCGCCAAGATCAACCGCAGCCATCACCTGCTGATCACAGAAGCCCTGGCCTCGCGCGGAATCTCCCAGTTCCTGGATCTCGGCTGCGGCTACGCCCTGCCCCGACCCGCAGGCGGTGGTGACCTCCGGTTTGGGCAGAACACCCACGACGTCGCGCAGCAGCACGGGCGCTCCGCCGCGGTGGTCTACGCGGACATCAACCACGACGTAGTCGCCTGCCAGCGCAGTCTCCTTGACTCGGCCCCGACGGCTTCTCGCCCCGTCGCGGTAATCGCCGATGTCACGGACACGGCCCGTCTGCTGGCCCGGCTGGAAGCCGACGGACACCTGACGCGGGAGCGGCCCGTTGCCGTCCTCCTTCACGACGTTCTCCCGTGGATCCCCGACGACGCCCGAGTGCAGGACGCTGTGGCCTACCTCCGGGCCTGGCTGCCTCCAGGCAGCGCCCTGTCGATCACCCACGCGACGCCCGACTTCAGCCCGACCTGGGTCGGGCGGGTCCAGGACGTGTACGACGAGGAGGGCATCGGGTTCCGGCCCCGGGACCGGCAGTCGATCAGCAACCTCTTCGGCGACTGGGGCGACCTCTACGGCGGCCCGGTTCGCATGGTCCCCACCGCCCGGCACCAGACGCGCCACCAGTTCTCGGCCGTGCCCGACTACGTCTCGGCTGCGTACGCCGGCGTCGCAGTGAAGCACCCGACCTCGTAGACAGAGACCGCGTACTCCGTGCTGCCCCTGACCACCTCAGACTGGGACCCGCTCGCAGACGTCGTCCACCGCTGCAACGACCACGAGAAGCGGGCCCGAACCACGACGACCGACGGCTCGTCCCTGCTCCGCCTGGCTGCCGACCTCCAGCCTGACATCCAACTCGTCGGCATGTGGGAAGAGAACCAGCTCGTCGGAGCACTCGCCCTGGTAGAAGGAGCCGACGCCTCAGGGTGGACCGAGGGCGAACGTGCGGAGCAGAGCTGGTTGGTGAGACTGGCCTTCACCGATCCCGATCTCAACCGACTCGGCCGGCTGGCCACGCTGTGGATCGGTGACTGTGCCGCTCGGCAGAACACCCCCACCGCTGTGGATCCGCTGTGCCGTCCCAGACCAAGAGGTGGCCTGGTACCTGGAACGCCAGTGTGGATGGGCTCTCGTGCGGGCGGCACGCGACAGGGCCGGCTACCGGAGCTTCCTGCGGCAGAGGGCCCCAGAACGGATCGAGCACTTCGACCTGCTCGTCACGACGGGGGCCGAACCTGCCATTGAATCAGTCCGGAGAAGGACGCTCCTCACGAACACTCACGCGGATCGGTTGGACTGACCACTTCGGGTGGGATTCCTGTTTCTGATGGCGCCCGATGAGGCCCCAACTCTACGCTCGAACAACACGGGGCCGGTCGCGTGACCGGCCAAGGACGAACTGGTGCAGGAGAGTACGTGCTCACCACGGGAAAGCTGGTACGGGACCGGATCCCTCAGATCATCCGCGCGGACGGAGCCGAGCCGGAGGTCTACGTGGCCGATCCGACGGAGTACCGGCAGCGGCTCCGCGCGAAGCTGGCCGAGGAGGTGGCGGAGTACATGGAGGCGGACGAGACCGACGCCCCCGAGGAGCTCGCGGACGTCCTCGAAGTCGCCTTCGCCCTCGCGGCGGACCTCGGCGTCGACCCGGCCCAGCTGGAGAAGATCCGGGCGTCCAAGGCCGAACAGCGGGGCGGTTTCTCGGAGCGCATCGTCTGGACCGGCAACCGCTGACCTGCGGTGCCGCCACACCTCTACGGCTCGGGCTTGACCAGCACGATGTGACTCACTCCGGGCAGGGGCAGCCCGGCCTCCCCCACCGCGGGGGCGAGGCCGGCGTGCCGGGCGAGCGCCGTGGTCTCGGCCGCGCTGATGCCGCGCTGAAAGGTCCCCTTCCCCTCGCTCGACCAGTAGCCGTCATGATGGGCCGTCCAGCTGCCGCCGGCAGCGGCCTTCGTGATCTCCTCGGGGGAGCGGGTGACGATCACGACGCGCCCGCCAGGGCGGACGAACTCGGCCGCGTCCTGCAGCGCGCGGATCCGCGCTCCCGGGTCGGGCAGCACGTTGAGGACGAACATTTGGGTCACGAGGTCGTATCCCTCCCGCTCGGGGCGGGGCCAGCCGAACCCCTCGTGCGGGTCGTACCCGTCGGCATCCAGCCCGGCGGCCCGGTAGTGGGCGACATCGGCACCGCGGCCGCACCCGTGATCGAGGACCGTACGAATGCCGAGCGGGCCCGTCAGGTGCCCGGTGACCGCACGGGCCGCCGGCGAGGCCGCCTGGCGGCTCATCGCGGTCTTGTGCGGCTGGTACGAGCGTGCGCCCGCGGCCGCCGGCTGCTTGCCCGTCAGGTCGCTGATCGCGAACAGGACGTCGTCCGGCTCCGCGACCTCAGGGGTGATCGGCAGGTCGAGCAGGATTGCGGAGTGGTCGGTGAATGCCTCCGGCCCCGTTCGGACTTCATGTCGGACCGCGACCGGAACCCCGGCGGCAAGGTGGTCGCTCAGCAGGGCGAGGTCACACCGGAATCGGCTGAGCTTGCCGGTGAAGAGCCGCTCGAACGTGAAGTCCGCCTCCTCGTCCGTGCCGGTGGTGTCGACGAGCCACGCGGCCTGGAGCAGGTGTTGCAGCGCCTTGCGCTCGGTGTCCGCGGTAAAGCCGCTGATCTCCCCGCCGTACAAGCCGTCCTGCGGCCGCGGCGCGAGGTTGAAGTCCCCGCAGACCAGCAGCGGACGCCCGCCCTCGGCGGCGGCCAGCGCCCCAAGCTCGCCGAGTTGGGTGGTGCGTGCCGCACTGGTGTAGGCATCGAGGTGAACCTGCAGGATGGTGAGCCAGCCCAGCTCCACCCGCTGCGCCCAACTGGTCGGCGCGGATACGGTCGGGGTGGCGATGTCCTCGCGGACCCAGGTGGCGAGGTGGCCGTCCCCGCCCGCGAAGACGTACCCGGGCAGGAGCGGCGGGCGCCGGTCGGCGGGCTTGTACGGCTCCTGCACGACGATGACCGCGACGTCGTGCCTGCGGAGCCAGGCGGCGAACCGTGCCCGGGCGCCGTCCGCGCCGAACCGCTTGTTGAGGTTGATCGAGGCCAGCATCATCAGAAGTGCCCTTCGGCGGACGGGATGGTCACAGCGGGATCGGCCGGTCGGAGGCTGCTTCCTCGCGGAAGGCCTCCCACAGCACGTTCAAGGGGTGTGAGGCGTCGTAGGTGTCCCGCTCGCCCTTGCGGGCGAAGACGCCCGAGACTAGTTGGAGCATGGGGTCGAAGTCGTCGGCGAACTCGACCAGGCGGAACCCCTCGCCGCCGGGCAGCCGGCCCGCGACGGCGGCCTCGCCTATGGAGCGGGCGCAGAGCATACAGCCGCGGGTCATCTCGGAGCGCAGCAGGGCCAGCCCGTAGTAGATGTCGTCGATCTCCGCGACGACCTGGAGGTGGGTGCGGAAGTCCGTTCCGTACCAGCGCTCGACAAAGTCGGCGATCACCCCGCGGGAAGGAATGACCAGCGGCAGGTTCCGCAGCCGCTCGACGCCGACCTGCCGGGCGGGCAGCTCGCGGACGGACAGGTTCGTCAGGAGAGCGAGGCCTTCGCGGTGCCACTCCAGGAAGTCGTACTCGGGGGCGAGCGGGCCGTCCCCGACCGGCGCGGCCAGGCCCCCGCACAACAAGTCCACCTGGTTGGAGTCCAGGCGCTGGCGGAAGTCGCGAGTGCGGACGTGAACGACCTTGAGTTCCACCTCCCGCGCCATCAGTTCTCGCTCCACCCGCTCCCACACCCGGGCCAGGAACGGCAGAGTGAACTCGGTGGTGCCAACGGTCAGGGTGGAGCCGAGCCGGCGCCGAGAGTTGGCGATGCCCTGAAGCCAGTCCGAAAACGTCGATCGGATTCGGTCGACAAGTTCCAGCCCGGTCGGGGTGAACAGCAGATCCCGGCCGCGGCCCTGCTTGACCACCACCAACTCACCGGTCAGCGCCTGGAAGTTCCGGTTGAGGATGTCGAGCTGCTTTTGCACGCTCGACTGCTCCCGGCCCAGCAGCCGAGCCGCCGCGAGGGCGGTGCCCTCCTCGTGGACGACGACGAGCGTACGCATCTGGTCCCACGTCAGGTCCAGCAAATCCGAGGAACAAGCGAGCAGATCGCCCCGGAACCCTTCGGGACCAGGCACTTTGAGCGGGCCGGACGGTAACGGCGGCATGTTCCTCCCCTCCCCTGGGCACTACCCCACCAGCTTGCACTGTCCGAGCGGCCAGGAGTAGTGGACTTCACCGCATTTCACGCCAGGAAAACCTTGAAATGCTCGGGTGGACATGGAGACATGGCGAGCTATCCACGGGAACATTTCCTCAGTTGCCTTCGGATCTGGCGGGGGCCACCACACTGCCTAAATTCCGGGGATGAGTCATGCTCTCAGCCGCGTCCATCAAGGACCACATCAACAACGGCGCCGTGACGTGGGACGGGGAACTGCGCGGGGACAGCCTGCTCTTGAGGCTCGGTGGTCCAATCCAACCCATCGTCGCGCCGGACGCCGTCGTCGACCTGGCCGACCAGGCCAGTATCGACACCCTGTACGGCCCGCAGATCACCGACTGGACGACGTACGACCTGGCGCCGGGGCAAATGATTCTGGCGCCGGCCTCCGAGCCGGTCTCCCTGGGCCCGGACGTCATGGGGATGATCGGCGGTCTGAGCCATCTGGCCCGAGTCGGCCTGGCCATCCACGTCACCAGCCCGTTCGTCCTGCCGGGCTGGGCCGGCCATCTGACCCTGGAGCTCGTCAACCACAGCCCGGCCACCCTGCGCCTGCATCACGGCATGCCGCTGGCCCGCCTCGTACTCCAACTCCGCGGCGGCGGCCCCGCCGCGACCGCCCACCCGTTCTACGGCCATCCCGCAGACCTGCGAAGCCGCTACGCCGACGAACTCGTCGACCCGAACACAAGGTGACTGACATGGACGACTGCCAGTTTTGCACCGAGTTCACCGCACGCGAGCCCAAGACCCGCATCATCACCGAGACGATCGACCGCTGGGTCCTCCTGCCCACCGTCGGCTGCCTCACCCCCGGCTACTCCCTCTACATGCCGCTGGAGCACCTCGACGCCGCCGCCGACGTCCCGCCCGACGACCTCCCGAAGGTCGCCGCCGGCCTGGAGTCGATGCGCACCCTGATCCAGGCTCACTACGGGCCCACCATCGTCGCCGAGCACGGACCGCGGGACTGCGAGCTCGGCGCCTCCTGCTGCAGCCACGCTCACCTCCACCTCATCCCCGTACCGGACCCGGACGCCATCCTGGCCGCCTATGAGAAGGTCGGTGGCACGGGCCGGCGCCTCTCCTCGCTCGTCGACCTGCCCGCGGCCGCCGAGACTTCGTACCTGTACCTGTCGCCCTACCCGGGCGAGCTCCACTACTGGCCCGCCGACGGCCGGTTCGCACGCCAGTTCGTCCGCCGCGTCGTCGCCGACCAGCTTGGCATCGGCGAGCAGTACGACTGGCGCGACCACCCCTTCACCGAGGCCAAGCACCAGACCTACGAGACTCTGACCGCTGCCATCCGGGCCACCGCAACGGCCTGACGACGAGGGGGGAACATCATGGCGATTCCCTTACCTCGACCGCTGCACACTCAGAGCGCCGAGGAACTCGTGGCGGCCGCAAGAGACCGACGGTGGCCGAAATGGCAGACCATGGCACTGCTCCACTCGCTCGGCCTCCCCACCCTGAACGCGTCCCTGTTACGACCCGGCCAGAGCCCGGCCGACATACGCACCGCCACCCACGCCCTCGCCACCACGCTCGGCACCGACAGACTGATGATCCGCTCCGACGGCGGCGTCGAGAAGAAGGCCTACTACCGCGGGGGCAACACCTTCCCCATCGGCGAGATCGCACACCGCGCGCAGCCCCTGCTGGCCGACGGACGCGCGGTCATCCTGGCCGGCCCCACCAACCGCTTCACCAACAAACTCACCGTCATGATCCGCATGGACCGCCCGGGCCCCGGCATACGGGGGACCTTCACCCTCGAAGCGCTCGGCCCCGGCTATGACGTCGCCGACCTCACCCGCGGTGAACTCCCGCCCCAGGTCACCGCCCAGCTCGACGACGTCGACTGGGACCACTACACCACCCCCCGCTGGAACGAGTGGCACTTCCGCGGCGACCACTGCCCCGGCGGGGAGGAAGCACGCCGGCTCCGCCGCCTGGAGCGCCTCGCGGCCCAGACCCTGGCCGACGGCGGACAACTCGCCGGAGACCCTCAGCCCGAGCACGCCGAAACGTGGCTCCGCGAACACGGCTACCTGCAGCTGTTCGGCCCCCAGGACCCGCGCCCGGCCCTGATGCGGCGCGCCGACAAACTCTTCGAGGACGCCTTCGTCCTCACCCGGGCCCAGCCCAACCGGAACTGGCGGTGCCTGGCCACCGCCTACTCCGTCTTCGCCGAGCCCCGCACCGTCTACTGGGACCTCGTCGACGGCGAACGAAAATACGCCGCGGCCACGCCGGCCGCCGCCCGGGCCAAGAAGGAGACAGCGTGACCAACCGACCGATCTACCTCGACCACCAGGCCACCACCCCACTCGACCCCCGCGTCCTGGAGGAGATGCTGCCGTACCTCACCACCGCGTACGGCAACCCCAACAGTGCCCACGCCTACGGCCGGGAAGCGGCCAAGGCCGTCGCCACCGCCCGCCGCCGCGTCGCCCACCTCATCGGCGCCAAGAACCCCATCGAGGTCATCTTCACCTCCGGCGCCACCGAGGCCAACCACCTCGCCATCGTCGGCGGCGCCCTCGCCAAACGCCCCCGCGGCGGCCACGTCATCACCACCACGATCGAGCACAAGGCCGTCCTCGCCGCCGTCCAACGCCTCGTCGACCACCACGGCTACACCTCCACCCGCGTCGCCGTCGACGAGCACGGACGAGTCCAGCCCGGGGACATCGCCGCCGCCCTCACCCCGAACACCGTCCTCGTCTCCGTCATGCACGCAAACAACGAGATCGGCACCCTCCAGCGGATCGCCGCCATCTCCCAACTGACCGCCCACCGCGGAATCCTCCTGCACACCGACGCCGCACAGAGCGCCGGATACGGGCTCCTCGACGCCGACGAACTCGGCGTCGACCTCGCCTCGCTCTCCGCCCACAAACTCTACGGACCCAAAGGCATCGGCGCCCTCTACGTCCGCGGCGGCACCCTCCTCACCGCCCAGCAGACCGGCGGCGGCCAGGAACGCGGATTACGAGCCGGCACCCTCAATGTTCCCGCCATCGTGGGCCTCGGTGCCGCCGCCCACCTCATCACCAGCGATACCGCCCCCGCCCTCACCCAGATTCGCGCCCTGCGCGACCACCTCCAGGACAGACTCCTCGCCGCGATCCCCGGCGCCACCATCAATGGGCACCCCACCCAACGACTGCCCGGCACCCTCAGCCTCACCCTCCCGGACACCGAGGCCGCAGACGTCCTCGACCGCCTCCCCGAACTTGCCGCCTCCACCGGATCCGCCTGCAACACCGGCACCAGCGACCCCTCTCATGTCCTCACCGCCATCAGCCTCACCCGCACCCAGGCCCGCCGCACCCTACGCCTGGGCATCGGCCGCAACACCACTGCCGCCGAGGTGGAGCGCGCCGCGATACTGATCGCTGAGGCCACTGCCCGGCATCGGCCGCCTCGTTCCAGCGCCGCCTGAGGAAGTACCGCGCGTGCGCCGGCAGGAAGGCCTGACCAAATCGAACCCTCCCGCCGTCCCAAGCGACTTGACGTAACGAAGCAAGCTGCTGCCACGTCTTCTACAGCAGGAACGGCTTGAAGCGTGCCATACGTTCTACAGGGAAAATCATCGCGCGACCGGAGAAACGACGTCCACTTCGACCCGCGCCTACGTCTTCCCCGCCCAGGCACCGGAGCGGCCAGCGGTCCCGGGCCGTCCCCCAAGTCAATCGGGTGCGGACTCGTCGCCGCCCTCGCCACGATCATCGTGCTCGCCGGATCCTGCGCCACCTCCAGCGTGGTCCGCAGAATGACCGCCAGAGGTGCGAAGAAGAAAGCTCCCAAAGCGACACAATCCCGGCGACTGCAAGGGGATGTCCCCCCGGCCAGTCCGGCCTCAGCGGATGGGACTGATCGAACACGTCCTCATCAGGATCCTTCGAGCGGATACGGACGGCGCATGCCGCCGACACCGTGGCCACTTTGTCCCCACGGCCCGCATCCGCAGTTCTGTATCCACAGCTCGTACTTGACCTCACGGCTGACGAGCGCAGCTCAGGGGTCCTGGATCAGCGGCC
The DNA here is from genome assembly GCF_041431415.1 of Streptomyces sp. NBC_00513. Classification (GTDB taxonomy): domain Bacteria; phylum Actinomycetota; class Actinomycetes; order Streptomycetales; family Streptomycetaceae; genus Streptomyces. The sequence continues at coordinate 8,220,515 of NZ_CP107845.1, read as the reverse complement.
TGTACCCACGAAGGTGCTGCAGCTGCTCGAACCGCCTAGCGAAGAACCAGATCACGTCTGCTGGTTCCCATCACCAGTGATCGCCTCACCGATGGATCCGCCAGCAGCAACTCCGCGCTCCCCCGGCACGCCGGGTACCGTTGTCGTGGCACTCGGGCTGGGGCCTGCGGCCGGGGGCTGAGGTTCGGCAGGCGGACCCTGCTGACGGTTGTTGTCACCGGTTACTGCGCGCCTGATGCTGCCGCCGGCTTGCACCGATCGGGCCCCCGCGACGGCAACGCCAGTCGGCCGGTTCAACGTGTACATGGATACGGCAAGGGAAATCGCAGCGATCATGGCCCCGATGATGCTGGCCACGCGGTCAGCGGTGTCCAGATCCACCAGCACAACCGCAAGGATCAAGCCCACGACTGCGGCCGCCGACACCGCCGCGACCGCGATGTACACGCGTCGCATTACCCTTGAAACAGCCATCGGACTACTCCTCACGCACCTGACCCAGACACCACACGTGAACGATACGGCCCATGGGTCGATCCGTTCCGGGGAAGTTGAGACGGGCAGCACCAACGCCATGGGGTGGGATGAGCGAGCCCGCTCCGAGCACGGCGACGCGGCGTAAGTGAGTGAGCCGCGGCATCGTCCCGCACGACCGCCTGATGCCGTACGTGTTGCCGCGGCCTACCGGGTCCAAGACCAGCGGGTATCCACCTCCTTGCACGAGACCGACGCCCTTATTGGCCCGCGACGACAAGGTCCTTCAGGATGCTCTGGCGGCGGCGAGGGCCGCGTGTCGCACGCTGGCGCGGACATCGTCGGCGAGCCGCTCCAGCACTTCCGGTACCACCGGATCGACAGGTCCTTCCTTCTTTCGAAGCTCGGCGACCTCGGCCAATGTGCGGCGGACGGTGTGGTCATTGTCTTCAGCGAGTCGGCGGATCGTTCGGGGGTGCTGACTCGCGTGGGAAACGGCGAGGAAGGCACCGGCCTGACGGACGGTCCTGTTGTGGTGTGTGACCAGTAGCGCGGGGTCGACACTGAGCGCGATCTGCGGCGGCAGATACGCGAGAACGCGGGCTGCGTCACCGACGTCCGAGGGAACGTCGGTACGGAGCAATGCGACGGCGTTCTCCCGCACCCAATGGTGTTCCTCATCGAGTTCCGCGGCTCGATGCGCCAACTCCAGGGCCGGCCCACGCAAGGACGCCGTACCGAAGGAGATGCGCGCGGCGCTGAGTGGGTGAGGGGTGCCGGTCATTTCGCTGTCGAGATGACTTCCATCCTGCTCGCCCAGGACGAAGGGCTGCGCCTGACGGTAGATGGCTGATTTCTCGACCGGCGGCAAGTCTGTGATCAGGTTACAGAGGCCGGTCAGGGCGCTGCGTCGGGCGTCAGCGATCTCGCGCCTGTCCGAGGCTATTTCCATGAGTCTGGCGGCGCAGCGTCGGCGACTGGGTTCGTCGAGCTGGCAGACCAGAAGTGCGTCGTTCGCCAGCTGATCGCCGATGGTGGTGTTGTGCGGGTCGGGCGCGGGTCGGGACAGGATGCGGTTCAGGGCCTCCAGGGCGGCGGTCCGCACGGTGGGGTGGTCGGGGACCGCCTGGCTCAGGGCGAGGGCGGCCGGGTACTTGTTGTCGTCGGCGAGGTTGGCGAGGGCGGCGAGCCGCGTTTGGCAGGCTGCCTGCTCGGCTGCCGTCAGCGGGGATGATGGGGAGATGAGGATCTGAATCCACCGCCTCTCGCCGAGTGACTCCCAGGCGTCATATGAACCTTGCTCAGCTTCGTCGAGCAGCTTGGTGACGGCCTGGAGGGCGAGGCTCGGGTGCCGGTCCGCGATGGCGAACCAGGTTGCGCCTCGATGAGTCCGTTTTGAATCGACGAGGTCGGTGAGCACCTGACCGGCCTGCTCGGCCGTCCCCCGCGGGGCGAGGGTGCAGGCGCTCCTGAGGACTTGGTGCAGGAGGTGTCGGAGAGGCGAGTCAGCCAGGTCTCCGGACAGTAGCTGCTGAGCCATGTCGATGAGTTCACCGAGGAGAGCGGTGGCGGCATCGTCATCCAGGAGGTCTGCCTGTGCTTCCAGCTGTGCTGCTCGCGCCCGGGAGACCCGCCACGGCACGCCTTGGAGCGGCCCGAGAGGAAGCAGCGTGTCGCCGGAGGCGGCAGCGAGCTTCTTGGCTCGTTCCGCCTCTCCCGCTCGCTGGTAGTAGTCCGCCGCCAGCCCGGTCTCGGTGTTGTCCTGGTACAGGTCGGCAAGGAATCGCAGTGCTTCGAGTTCTCCTGTCCAGTCCCCTGTCACCACGGTGTCAACGAGCCAACGTTGCGCGGCGGTGATGGCTTCGCGAGGCTTTTCCCGCACAAGTGCGGACAGAGCCTGCTCACGGGGCTGGCGGGCCCGGACGAGAAGGCGACCCGTGCCAGTCGCACGGAGTGCCTGCGCGAGTCGATGCTCGTCGTCGATGTCGCCCGCCAACGGGCCGTACGAGACGTTGATGCTCCTGATGCTGTACAGCCAGTCCGCAGCGTCCTGTGTCAGGTCGGCTCGGATGCCCGCATCGACGGCATCGCGGTACGCCTCGACGGCGGCGTCGGCTTCCCCTTCTTCGGCGAGCCGGCGTCCCTCCCGTGCGAAGACCATCGCCGCGGGTCGGCCCGTCATGTGGTGACGGCGCGCCTGCTGGTGCAGTGCGCGTCGTGCGGAGGGGTCGTAGTGAGCGCGTATCAGGCGAAGCCGGAGCAGTATGTGGTCCGCGTCGTCGCCTCCGTTGTCCAGGGTATTGATGGCTTCCGATACGAGCGCGTCGAGTTCATGGACCGAGGCTGGGTTGAAGGCCAGTGCCTGTTCGGCGAGCAGGAGGATGAGTACGGGACGGTACTCGGGGTCCTGCTCGGCAGAAGTGCCTGAGAGGACCTCACGAAGGCTTTCCAAGTCGCCCAGCGGGTGGAGCAGGCTTTCTGCGGCGGCCTGCAGCAGTTTCGCGATCCGCTCTGCTCTGTCTGCTCGCGGTTCCCCGGCTTCGGTGCTCTTGAACGCCAGCCTCGGGATGTCTCTGGCCAAGGACCACGCTTGGTCGTGATCTCCGGCTCGCAGGGAAGCGACCGCGAGACTGCCTGCCATCTCCACGGCGGCGACGATGTGGCCAGCGGCTTGCAAGGCTGCCATCTGCTTGCGCTGCATCACGGCTGCGTGCCCGTGGAAACCGGTGGCATGGAGGCTGGAGGCAATTTCTCCATAGAGACGGGCGGCCTGCTCGGGGTCTGTCGACAGAACGGTGTCAGCCCTGCGGAGAAGGGGCGCGAGCACATGAGTGTTCAGCGGCCCGACGAGAATCAGCTCCGCCTGCTCCTGCCGATCAACACGGGACGGGAGCACGGTCGAGGACGTCCCGGCCGCCGCAGTCACGGAAGCGTGATAGTGGTACTCCGTCGTCGTGCTGATCTCGTGCTTGTCGCCGCTGACAACATCACCATCGACGGTCAACTGGTTCCCGTTTCCTGTGATGCCCACCCCCACCTCGGCACCCGCCGAGATCCCGCGATCCCCCGGAACCGGCGCACCAGTGGTCTTCCCGTCGCCCCTGCCGCTGTCCTCACCCCATGAGCGCGGCCACTTGCTGTTCATCGCTGAATTTTCCCCTACCCGCGATCATTTCGTCCACGACTGCGTCGCCGAGGCACCCCGTCCATCGGAGCCCACCGGCGCCGCTCTCGGACCTGATGCCGCAGGGTCCGGGGGTAGCCCCGGCAGGCGTGAGGGCGCAGGCTCGTTTCTGCAGTGAATCCGGGCGCCCGCACGAGTGAGTTGAACGCCGAGAACCTGTCGGGACTGGTGCCGGACCCGCTAGATCCATCTGTGTGATCAAGAACCTGATGCTGCGCGGTCTGCCCGCGCTCGCCCTCTGCGCCCTTCCCGTCCTCGCGGCTCCGGCCGCGCACTCCGCCCCCGCCGCCACGGCGGCGCCGGCGTAGCCGGTCCGTCCGGGGTGCGTGCTCCGCTGCCGCTGTTCGAGGCGATCGACCGGCTCCCCGTGGCCGTCGAGCACCGCGAGGGCTACAAGCGGGAGCTGTACAAGCACTGGAACAAGGGCCTCAATGCCGGGGACGGCTGTGACACCCGAAGGGAGGTCATCCTCGCCGAAGCCGTCGAGGCTCCTGCTGTCGCGGCTGGCTGCAAGCTGACCGGCGGTTCCTGGCGCTCCGCCTACGACAACGTCGTCGTGACGGACGCGGGCCGGCTCGACGTCGACCACTTCGTCCCCCTCGCCGAGGTCTACGACTCCGAGCAGGCGCCGTGGTCGGCGGCCCGGCGGGAGGCGTACGCGAACGACCAGAACAGCCCCGACACTCTGATCGCCGTATCCGCCGCCTCCAACAGGTCCAAGGCCGACAAGGACCCGGCGGAGTGGCTGCCGTCGGATGGCTCCTAGCACTGCACGTACGCAGCGACGTGGGTCGGCACGAAGCTCCGCTGGGACCTGGCCGTCGATGAAAACGAGCGCTTGGCGTTGCTCGGGCTCGCCGAGGACTGCCCCACCACGACCGTCGTCTACGAACCCGCCGCTTAGAAACGGCCATCAGCCGGCGACCGGCCCCCGCAGGTCGCCGGATGCCCGTGCGGCAGGTTCACGACAGGAGCTGAGCCAGGACGGTCGCGATGGCGGCACTGAGACCAAGCACCGCGGTAAACGTCGCTGCTGCCCGGGTCAGCGTGGCGGGGTATGTGGCTCCGTCGAGCCGCGCGAGCAAGCCTGCCGCAGCGGCAGCCATGAGCGCGAAGAGGAAGACGCAGGCGGCAGCAAGCAGGACGACGGTGAGCTGGTTCAAGGGGGACTCCCAGGTCGAAGAGGTGCGTTGACCTGACCAAAGTCCCGGAATAGGTGTTCGCCGTGGTTCGCCCGTACGAAGATGAACACCGGCGAACACGAGGGTGGGGCGCGGTGGCAGACATTGAGGCGGGCGACCGGAAGGAGGCGCTGGGCCGGCTTCGCGCAAGGCTGGCTGACGGCCGGGCGGCGGCCGGACTGAGCATGAAGCAGCTCGAAACTCGGTCAGGACTGGGACATACGACAACCTCGCGGGCTCTGAGCGTCAACGGTCCTATGCCGACTGCAGCGACAGTCGCTGCCTTGGCCAGGGCTCTGCGCCTGCCGGAGCAGGAGCTGCTGGCTCTGCACCGAATCGCAGCGGGTAGAGCACCAGCAGGGGCGGGGGCCTCGGGAGGCCGATCGGTGGCTGGGATCCCCACGACTTGGAGGTCCACCCGGCCGGAACCGGTTCGACCGCCACGGATGCGAGCCGGAGTCAGGTTCTTTCGGGGTATGTGCCGCGCGCCCACGATCAGGTCCTCGCCGACGTCGTCCGCGAAGCAGCGGGCGGCGGAAGTCGGATGCTCGTCCTGGTCGGGTCGTCCTCCACGGGCAAGACTCGCGCCTGTTGGGAAGCGGTCCAACCCCTCGACGCGCACGGCTGGCGTCTGTGGCATCCCTTCGATCCGACCCGCGCAGACGCTGCCCTCGAAGGCCTCCACCAGGTCAGCCCGCGCACGGTGGTCTGGCTCAACGAGGCCCAGAACTACTTCGACGACTCACGATCAGGCGAACGGATCGCCGCGGCGCTGCACACGCTGCTCACCGATCCCGGCCGCGGTCCGGTCCTGGTCCTGGGCACCCTGTGGAACGAGTTCGCCGACAAGTACGCGGCCCTGCCCATCCCCGGCCTGCCAGACCTGCACAGTCGCGTCCGCGAGATCCTCGCGGGGCGCATCCTCGCGGTTCCCGACACCTTCGACGAGGAAGCCTTGTCCGTCACGGCGGCCCTCGCCCAGGGCGGCGATGCACTTCTGGAGGACGCTCTGGGCCGAGCCAAGGCTCACGGGCGTCTCGCCCAGGAACTCGCCGGGGCAACCGAGTTGCAGCGCCGGTACGACAACGGCACTCCCGCGGTCCGGGCGCTGCTGGAGGCCGCGATGGACGCCCGGCGTCTGGGTGTCGGGCTCCGCCTCCCCCAGAGCTTCCTCACCGAAGCGGCGGTCGACTACCTCAGCGATCACGACTACGACCGCCTCGGTGACGATTGGCCCGCGCACGCTTACACGGAGCTCGCCCGAAGCGTCCACGGACATCAACCCCCGCTCTACGAAAGCGCCCTCAGGCCGGTGCGTCGTCCGGACAGCGCCGCTCCCGACACAGCAACCGCTCCTGGACTCACTGCTCCGGCAGGGCCGCTGATGCGGCTCGCCGACTACCTCGAACAGCACGGACGTCTCGCGCGCGGCTCGCTCTGTCCGCCGGCCTCGTTCTGGGCCGCGGCCAACATCTTCCTCACCCGACCCGAGGACCTGAGGAACCTCGCCGTGGCCGCAGAACAGCGGCACCGCCTGCAATGGGCCGATGCCCTGCGCGGGAAGGCGGCCCGTTCCGGAGACACCACCGCCTTGATGGAGATGGCTCAATGCCTGCGGCGGGCTCGTGACTGGGAGGGCGCGGAGCGGCTGGCGCTCCGCGCCGCGGAGGCCGGCGAAGTGCATGCCTGGACGCTCGCTTCCTGGATCCGAGAGGAAGCCGGAGACCTTGCCGGGGCTCTGCATTTCATGCGGTGTGCCGCTGAGGCCGGAGCCGCGATGGCATGGTCGCATCTGGCGACCTTGCAGGAACGGGTGGGTGACCGACAGGGCGCCGAGAAATCAGCGCGGATCGCGGAAGCTCACGACGTTGGTATCTGGTCGTCCCTGGCGACCTACAGAGGGATCGTCGGCGACTGGGAGGGCGCGGAAGAGTACGCGCGGCGATCCACTGACGCCGGATACCCCATGGCCTGGTCCGGGTTGGTCTTCTTGTGCCAGGGACTGGGACAGCTTGAGCAGGCGGAGCGGTTCGCGCGCCTTGGCGCGGAGGCCGGAGAGTTCGGCTCCTGGGCCCTGCTTGCTCAGTTGCAGGCCGCGGCCGGAGACATTACAGGTGCGGAAGACTCCATGCAGCGCTCCGCCGGGCTTGGCAACCTGGCCGCACACAGCTCACTGACCGCGCTGAGGCACGAAGCCGGCGACTTGCCGGGCGCGCAAGCCGCCGCCCAGCAGTCCGCCGACCTCGGCATGCCGGACGCCTGGCTCAGCCTGGCACTCCTGCGGGCGCGGGCCGGCGATCGGGACGCGGTCGAGGACTGTGCCAGACGACTCGAAGAGAGCGAACACCCCGATGCCTGGGGCGCCCTGATTCGGCTGTGGCAGATGACAGGCGACCCCGAGAAGGCGGAGGCAGCCGCACGGAAGGCCGCCGGTGCCGGCCACCTTGACGCCCGCATACACCTGGTCCGGCTCCGACACGCGGCCGGCGACATGGAAGGCGCGCTGCGTCAGGCGCGCCACCTCGCCGACTCCGGCCACGCCGCAACCCTCACCGAGCAACCCGTCTCGGTCAACGAACTGTGGCCGAACGGACTGGACGCCGACGGGACACCCACACCACCGTGGCAACCGTGCCAAGTGACCTTCGACGAATAACACGCGAAGCGGCCCAGGAGCTGTCAGTTCGGTCGGACGGAACAGTTCAGGAATCGGAGACCCGGGACGGCATCGCCGAACCCCGGCTCGACCAGGTCCCACCTCCAGCAGGTCAGAAGAGGGCCACGGCGGTCGCGGGAGAATCCATTCACACCGTCGTGCCTATGTCGGCCTGACCGTCGCCGTCGGCAGCGGTGAGGCGGCCGGGTCGCTCCCGCTCCGGGATCAAGGGACAACAGCCCGTCGGGGCGCGCGCACTCGGACCACTCGCCGCAGGCGCGAGTGGTCAGCCGTAGTGGTTCCAGCCGCCGTAGCGGGCCAGGAGGGATCGGGAGTCGTCGATGTTCAATCCCAGGGCGGCGGCCACCTTCTCCGGGTCCTGTCCTCGGGCGTCGTGGGCAGGACCGTGGGCAGTGCGTGCGGCGATGAGTTCCAGAGTGCGGGCAGCTTTGAGGGCGGCGGTCGGTGCGTCCTGGCCTAGGCGGTCGATCGCGTCGGCGACGTCATGGAGGAGGGTCTCCAGGTCGGCGGGTAGGGGGACGGTGGTGGCGGCGACGGCTGTGATGTGCCCCTCCCAGTCGTCCTGGCACTCCCCGACTGTCTCCCAGCCGTGCTCTCGGAAGGGGAGATCGCCGGCATTCGTCCAGTCCACGGTGTGGGGCTCGCCCCGCCAGCCGCACGAGCACTCCCCCCGCAGCGTGTGCGCCTGCGGGCGCTGCGGGTAGGTGCCGCCGTCGTAGACGGACCAGTGGCGGACCTCCCAACCGAAGCCGCCGGAGTTCGAGTCGAAGTACACCGGCTTGGGACTGCTCCCATCGTCCAGGAGCGTCCCGACCCGACCCTCGTGCGACCTGCCGTACTCCTCCGATGTCCAGATCTCGTCCTTCTCCACCGCGCCTCCCACACACCGTGCTCTGGGCGGGATCTCCCGCCTCTCGTCAGACGATCTCGCACCCAGAACGCAGCCGGGGGGAATCAGCCGAATCGCCCTCACGAAGAGGGCCGCTTCGCTACGGCGACGTGAACGACACCCAGGCAAGCACCCTGGGCTGCGATCGGATCCACAAGGCTCGGCTGTATTCGAGGCCGCATTCGACCACGGAGATCGACTGACCGCTTCGGGCCCGGGAAATCAACGGCGTGCACAACGCCCTGCCCGGCCTCCCGGACACCCGGGCTGTGCTGCCCGCCTGCCCGGTACCGGCTCTATGAACGCGCCGGTATGACGGCGCATCATGGCTGAGCAGTGAAGGTCTCGGTTTGTGCGGAGTCGGGATGAAATCGATCACCAGTGACCGAATGAGGTTTATTCGGATGTTCGACTCAACACTTTGTCTGCCCGGGTGCTGCACCTTGTGATTTCTCGATCTCGCAATGGCGGTGCGTCATAGTCCGGGGGCTAATGTCGGCATGCGGCCGCCCCCTGACGGGCTCTCACACCATCACCAGGGGGTGGCCGTTTCCACCGTGTTCGAACGTCAGGAGCGACCTTGTCCTTCATTCGATTCTCCGCCCCGCGCACTGAGGCGCTGAGCAGCGGTTTCGACCGTAACATGCCCCCCTTGGCGGGTATCCAGTCCTATGCGGGCGTTGACAGGTGTGTCAACGTGCAGCTGATTCCCTTCATCGCGGTGGTGGTGCTGGGGATCGTGCTGATTCGCGAGCCGCAGCAGGCTGCCGCGGGCGTTCTGGTTCTGCCCGTTCTGGCGGCGGCCGGGCGGCGTTCCACGTGGTTTCGCAGGCGTGTAGCAGGCCGGCGGCACGTATGGCCGGCTGTGCCCGGCGCCGTCTGACCATGCATCTGAGCGCCCCGTCCATCGTTCTCCGGGAGTGGTGGACGGGCCGTTTCTTCATTTCTTCCTCGGCCTGGCCGGTACTGATCGCCGGGCCACGCTGACGAAACCCTCGCGTGCTCGCGCGCTTTTGGCGTGAGCGCAGCCAGCACCCCATTCGAGGACTGATGCCGGAAACCGCCGCCCTGCTGATCTGTGCCTACTGCAAGGAGAAGTTCTCCCGCCCGAAGCCGTCGGGCCGGCCCCCGACGTACTGCTCGAAGGACTGCCGCTCCGCTGCCTACCGCAACCGTCATCTCTCGGCGCCCCAGCGCTCCGACTACCACGACCAGGAGGTCGTGCGTATCGCCGAGGCGCTGCGCACGAAGGCGAATCGTGCCCTCCACCTCAGCCACCACCCCTACGTCGTGCGTCCCCTGGATCTGGTCAAGGAGGTGGTGCGGCTGGAGCGGGAGATCGCCGACCTCAAGGCCGTCGCCGTTCGTCAGGCCCACGAGTACGGGGCCGGTTGGGAGGACATCGGCAAGGCGCTGTCGATGGCGCCCGGGCATGCCCGGGACTCCTTCGCGAGCGACAAGGTCGCGAAGGTCGTGGGCTGGCGCGCCGAACGTGGCTCCGGCCCCCATGCCCGCGGCGACGGCCGCACGGCCACCACGGCCCGCGCCCGGATGCGCGGTGTCACTCTTCCCACCCCGGCCAACGCGTCCCTTCCGGGCCACCCCGGCTATCAGCTCGCCGTCGCCCTGACACACCTGCATCGCACCTCCGCGCTCTCCGGACGCGGCCTCGCGGGCGAGTTGGGCATCTCCCCGTCGCTGCTGTCACGGATCATGCTGGGCAAGCGGACCCCGAAGTGGCCCGTCGTCCAGCGATTCGCAGAACTGTGCAAGGCCAGCCCCGACGATCTGCTCCCCCTGTGGGAGAAGGCACAAGGCATCCAGGTGTCTCCCCCACCCCGCCTCGAAGACCACGCGAAGACCGCCCGGGCGCTGCAGAACGGACTGCGTGGCATGTGGCTCGCCGCGGCGGCGCCGGAACCCGACAGCCTGTGCCGCGGCAGCAGCAGCTTCACCCCCGCACAGATCACCGCCGCCCTGGAATCCACCGAACCCGCCGACCACCTGGCCGACTGGCAGTTCGTCGCCCGCCTCGCCCTCGCCCTCCGCGGAAGCCCCGAGGACCTGCGAGCCCTGTGGCTCCACATGCACGCCGTCCGCACCGCACACAGCATCCCCCACCCGGCCGGCGACGAGAACGAAACCCGTACACCGGACGTCCGGGACCCTGACGCGCAACTCTCACAAGGCTCCTGAGAGCCACGACCCGACCGTGGGGCGAAGGACGCGCACTCCGCTGTCAGGCGGCCGGGGGTGGAAGTGGATGCTGTCGACCGGGGCTGTGAGCGGCGACGTGTGACGGCTGCCGAACCCGCCCGCATCCGACAGCGCCACGAGACCGAAAGCAGCAACCCTCCCAGGCGCGGCTCCCAGCAACCGCCATCCCACCGCTCCTCGAGGTGCGCTCTGCAGCGGGACGCGCTGAGATCAAGTCACCGTCCCCCGGACAGACGCCCTCGACAGCTCTGACGAAAGTTCCGAGGATCCCCCATGGCCGCTCGTGATACCCATCTGAGGGAGGGGTCCGTACCTACATGGGTTTTCTGTGGAACGAGCCGGGTGTTTTCTGCGACCGTGACCGCATGAACGAAACCGCCGTCAGTGTTGTCCTGAGGCCCTGCGGGGCGCAGTTGCGCGCATGGTGAGCGTGGGGCGCTCCCGGGTTTGGGTGTGTGTCGGCCAGAGCCGGATTCGGGCCGACCGGATCGCCGGCGTCACCACCGGCCACGGGGAGCTCCTCCTCTACGTCATCGGCGTTCGCGGCACCCTCGCCCTGTCGCTTGCCGACGGTGTGAACCCGGCCGGCCCGGCCGGAACCGGCAACGACTGGGCCGACGAACTCCTGCGTGCCATCGAAGAAGCCGCCGACCAGAGCACGGGATCCCTGATCGCCTTCGAGGCCGCCAACAGCCTCCACCACGCCGGCTTCACCGCCCGCACCCTGACCGACAACGGCCCCCTGATCCGGCCCCCGACCCATCAACTCCCCGACACGCTCATGCCCCAACGGCCCGTCCCGGATTCCTGGGCCACCCCACGCGCGCAGGCCGGTGACACGGGCTGAACCCCGCTTCGGACGAACAGCGACAGCGGACGACCAGGCGGCATCTCGCGGCGGTACGGGCAGAGCGGGACAAGTACCCGGTCCGGCAGACGTCCACCCGCGCCTCCACGTGCACCAGCGGACCGGTGAGTGACCTTCCCCGGTCACAGGGAAGGTCAGAAAGCAGCCACGGCGATCGCTGGCGAATCCACCCAGACCGTGGTGTTCTGCCCTGTGGTGGTGAGGCCGTAGCGGTCGATGTGCGGCCGGCCCAGTTGTTCCCACCGCTGGTGCGCCGTGGTGACCTCGTCCCACAGGTGGCGGGCCCCTGCCTGGGCGACGGCGAACACGGCCGAAGTGCGCCCGTCGTAGTCGACGGTCGCCCAGGAACCGGTGGTGTCGGTGACCTGGAGGCGGGTGTGGGCGTGTTCACCGCTGGTGTCCCAGGCGAACGACGCCCCCGCGACCGTGAGGCCGACGTGGAACTCGGCGTCGAGGTCACCGCCCGCGACCGCCCACGGCGACAACGTCGTCGACGACCGCACGACTCCGCCTTCGTGCGTGGCCGAGGCGGGGGCCGCTTCGTCCGGGCGAGTCTCGGGGCGTGCCATCGGCATGAAGGAGGCGAAGGAGTGGAACCTGCCTTCGCCGTGGCCGTGCTGTGGGGCCGTCAAGGCGAGGGTGCCGTAAGTGCACCAGGCCGAGGTCCACGGCGTCACGATCCGGCCGCCAGCTCGGATCTGGGTGAGCCAGGTGGGCGGGATGTGGTCGACGGAGAACGTGGCGAGGAGCACGTCCCAGGGGCCGCCGGGTGGTCGGGAGTCGGCGGCGTCCCCGATCACGACTGTTGGCGTGTATCCGGCCGCCTTCAGGTTCTCCTGGGCCTCGGCGGCGAGTACCGGGTCGAGTTCCACGGTGGTCACCCGCCGGTCCCCCACCAGCGCACACAGCAGACCCGCGTTGTAACCGGTGCCCGCGCCCAACTCCAGCGCCCGGGTGCCCGCGTTCCCGTCAGCTGAGGAGGGTTCGGCGAGGCCGGTCAGGAGCAGCATGCGCGCGACCATCGAGGGCATCGATGCCGAGGAGGTTGGCAGCCCGTCGGTGAAGCGAGTGACGAGCGGTTGATCCGCGTAGGCCGCCGTCATCCACCGGTCGGGGTCGGTGACGCGGTCGACGGGTGCGTAGCCGCCTGACCCGTCCCGCAGCCAGATCCGCTCCGGCAGGAAGCGGTGCCGATCCACACGGCGAAACGCCCGTTCCAAGCGAGTGGGCAGGGCTTGATCGAGCTGCTCCGTGACCGCGGTGAGCAGTGTGTCGACCGGCGTCTCGCCAGCAGCAGCGATGTTTTGGCTCGGGAGGGTGGCCACAGGCCTACTTCTTCTTGTCGGGGTCGGTGGGCGGCGGCGGGGGAGGCGGCGGGGGTGGTGGCAGCGGGCGGTTCGGCTGATGCCCGTCATCACCGATCGGCGACCGGTGCTTGCCCTCCACGATTCCCGCCACAGCAACCTCCCCGTGAGTCCGAAACCCCAACGGTAGGACCGGTGGGGCGGATACGGCAGGGCGCATACCGGGCGCGTTGTCGGCGCGATCAAGCCGAGACCCATCGCAATCATCCACGCGTCCGAAGGCCGCACCATCCGTGCCGTTCATGGAGTCCCGCCCGCCGGGCAGCGCCCTTGGGTCCCTCGACCTCAGCCGCGCCGGGGACGTGGAGCGCCTGGCCGCGGTTGGTGACCGGGGCTGGGCATGGGTGTGTGCCGGGCGGCTGTCGGGCTGCCCGGCACACGGATCATCACGGCGTCGGCTGCGGGGGAACAAATGTGGGCTGCAGCGCAGTCGGAAGATCGGAGACTCGTGCGAACACAAGGACACGATCTGAATCCGTGCTGTCATTGTTCGGAGTGGCAATAATGCCGGCTCCCAACAGAATTTTGACGAGCGCACTCTGCATATGTGTACCGATAATTCCTGGATACTTCGCGGGTGGGGTGTCGGCAGCTCCTGCACTCAATTCCCTCAGAGCAGCATGGATTTTACTTACCTCACAGCGCCATCCCACGGACACGGCAGCCGAGCCCATCTCGGCGTCAGGTTCGACGTTCACGACTGCTCCGGCCAGATCATCGCTGCCATCTTCTCCTTCAAGGAAAGCGGGCAAGCCGGCATGTCGAAATGCCTTAACCACATGGTCTGCCAGCTCGTTGACCGACAACCGCCCCTTGATCCGGCCCCCGGCCCGTCCGCTCCCCGACACTCTCATGCCCCAGCAGCCCGCACCCGCATCCCAGGCCACCCCACGCGCGCATGCCGGTACACGGGCTGAACCCCGCTTCGAACAGCGACAGTCGGAGGACCAGGCGGCATCTCGTGGCGGTACGGGCAGAGCGGGACAAGTACCCGGTCCGGCAGACGTCCACCCGCGCCTCCACGTGCATCAGCGGGCTGGTGAGTCCTTCCCCGGTCGCAGTCACCTGGCTCCGGCAGGACCGGGACTGGTCAAGGGGTGTCGCCGTGCCACAGGAACGGGCCCTCGACGTCGTCCTCGACCGGCGCGTAGAACGCCCGGCCACCCGGCCCGTACAGGCCGTTGTCCGTGATCAGCATGACGTCCCGTGGTTCGTGCACACCAATCCGCCGATCACGGCGATCGTCCAACCGACGGGTGAGTTGGGCCGGCCGTATACCACTTCACAGCCACAGAATCCAAATCAGATCGCATTTAGAGTGTTCACCAAACCCGAAACAGCTCACGGTCTACCGTGCCACTCGTGCCTGATGAACTCGATCGGCGACCGCCGCGGACCGCCATGGTCCAAAGCTCGCGCTGTCACGATGTGGGCATTTACTTCTCGTAAGCCGTCCATAACTCTGCCTGCTGTTCGCGAGATTACCGGCCGGGCACGACCGCACCAGCCACCTTGATGTCCGTCCTCGTGGTTGTGCGCTCCTTTGCTGGGACATCACTGACAGCGGCCGTATCCAAAGGGCATCACGGAGACTCATGAGTACACACAAGGGGCTCCAGGCGAACGTCCTGGGCACTTTCGACAGCATCGTCATGGCGGTGGCCGGCAGTGCTCCCGCCTACTCCCTGGCGGCGACGACAGCCGTACTCGTCGGCTCGGTCGGTTTCGCCGCCCCTGCCGCGCTGCTCTGGTGCGCGATACCCATGTTCGGTATCGCCTGGGCGTTCAATTACCTGGGCAGGCTCGACATCAACGCCGGCGCCAGCTACTCCTGGGTGGCCCGTGCCCTCCATCCCTCACTCGGTTTCCTCAGCGGCTGGGCGCTGGTGGTCTCGGCCACGATCTTCATGGTCGCGGGCTCGCTGCCGGCGGGCAGCATGACGCTGTCCCTGTTCGCCCCGGACCTGGCGGAGAACACCGCGCTGGCGACCGTGGTCGGCGCGCTCTGGTTTCTGGTGATGCTCGTCGTCGTGCTTAAGGGAGCGCGACTGACGGTCCACGCCCAGCTGATCATGTCCGGCATCGAGTTGCTCATTCTGCTCGCCTTCGCCGCGGCGGCCCTCTTCCATGGCGACGCGGTTCAGCAGTTCTCCTGGTCCTGGCTGGGCTTCGGCCACTTCGATGGGGTTCAGGGCTTCGCAGCCGGAGCGTTGATCGCGGCGTTCTATTACTGGGGTTGGGACGTCACCAGCAACCTCAGCGAGGAAACCCGCAACAGTCGCAAGACGTCGGGCCTGGCCGGCCTGGTCGGCCTCGCCGTCGTCTTCGTCCTGTTCGAAGTGTTCACGATCTCTGTGAACCTGCTGCTCACCGCCGAGGAGATCGAGGCCAACAGCGCCAACGTCCTGGCCCTGCTCGGCGACCGCCTCTGGCCCGGCTGGGGCGGCAAACTGCTGATCGTCGCCGTCATGCTGTCCACCATCGCCACCCTGGAGACCACCCTCATCCAGGTGACCCGCTCCCTGTTCGCGATGGGTCGCGACCGCACCATGCCGGCTGCCCTCGGTGCCTCTCACCCCCGCTACCGGACACCCTGGGTCGCGCTGGTGGTTGTCGGTGCGGTCGCCCTCGGCCTCTTCGTGGCGTCCAATGCCCTGGGCTCGGTCGGCGACATCCTGGAGAGCGCCGTGGCCGCCATCGGACTCCAGATCGCCGTCTACTACGGGCTGTCCGGAGTCGCGGTAGTCGTCGCCTACCGAAAGGTGCTGCTGAAGACCCCGGCGAACTTCATCTTCGGCGGGCTGTGGCCGCTGACCGGGGCGCTGTTCCTGTTCTGGGTGTTCGTCGAGTCGCTGGGCGCACTCGATGCCACCGCCATCTGGATCGGCATCGGCGGTCTCGCCGTGGGCCTGATCCCGATGTTCGTGTACCGGCAGAGCACCTACTACCGTCCGGATCGGCTGGACGCCGCCAAGACCGAAATAATCCGACAAGAGTACGAGGGCCTGGAGCCCGTGTCCTCATCGTCCGCTGACAACACCATAGCCACGGACTTCTGAGGGGCGCAGCCATGACGCCGGGAAACAAACCGTTCACTCCCGAATTCGACGCGACCCTCGGGGACAGGGAACTCGCGAAGGCACGCGAAGACGTCGCCATCGGCCGTTGGCAGGGTCTTCCCGAACTGCTCCACTCCACTGGGCAGGACTGGGATCGCCGCACCCACCGAATCCGCCTGCTCGCCCAGTCCACGGCCGGGACAACCATCGCCGAGGAGTGGTACACCGCCCGGCCGGGCGATCCGGACGCGCTGGTGCTGCGCGCGGATACAGAGGTTCTGCGCTGCTTCAACCTCGCCGTGGCCGCGGGGGACCCGAGCGCCGTCGGCCAGGACCGGCTGGACATGGCCCTACGGACATGCCTCCGTGCGGCCGACGCACATCCCCACGACCCCATGCCGTTGGTGTCACTCCTCACCATCGCCCGGCTCTACCCGGGCGGGCATCACCAGTTCAACCGCTGGTGGCAGGAGCTGCGATCCCGGCACCAGGACAACCGGGAAGCGCACAACCAGGCGCTGCGCCACGTGTCCGCTCGCTGGCACGGCTCGCACGGGACCATGTACGACTTCGC
Organism: Streptomyces sp. NBC_00513; assembly: GCF_041431415.1. Taxonomy (GTDB): domain Bacteria; phylum Actinomycetota; class Actinomycetes; order Streptomycetales; family Streptomycetaceae; genus Streptomyces. The sequence continues at coordinate 8,204,028 of NZ_CP107845.1, read as the reverse complement.
CCGGGACGTGGTGGACAGCACGCCGCCGGGCTCGGCACTCGCCGTACTCCTGCAGGTCGCCCGGCTGGAGGAGTACCGCTACCGCCTTGAACGTGAGGGTGAGATGGCACTCTTCCTACGCCGGCATTGGAACGCCGAAAGAGCACTCGCTGACACCCGCCGCACCTGGGATCTGTGGGTCGTCAACTGGGACGGTCTCTACCGGGCGCAGGACACCGCAGACCTCAACCGCCTGCTGCACGCGACGTGCGCCGGCAGGCTGTACGACGAAGCAGGTTACCTCTTCAAGCTACTCGCCGGCCAGGCAACGGTGGTGCCCTGGTCCTATTTTGGCGATCCCGCGACTGTCATCACGCGGTGGCACCGCACGGTCATGCATCAACTGGGACTGTAAAGCTAAACGAACGGTGCAACCCGTGATCGAGGAACGCGAAGGCACGGCCTGCGACCGTTCAAGGTTTCTTCGGTGTCAACTCGGTCCCGGCCTGGACTCGCGTCTCAGCGCGCCGCACATCAACAACACACCGGGGCGCGCCAGGATGGTCGCCCGAAGGCACGGAGCCTTCGGGCGACGGGAGCAGAACATTGATCAACGTGGACGTCCGGCACTGCGGCAGCTCGATCCTCATCAGCGCCACCGGGAAGCTCGACGAGACCGCGGGAGAAGTCCTCCAGCGCGCGCTGGACTACGTGACCATGGACGAACACGACCTCGTAGTGGATCTGCACGCCGTAGCCGCCATGGACGTCGATGGCCTGCTCCACCTCCTCGACATGCACCGACGCGCCGAGTGCCTGCGCCTACGAGTCCAGGTCGCCGGCTGGCAGCCCCAGCCACAGCAATGCATGGCCACCGTCGCCGGCATCCCCGGCCCCAGAGCAGGCACCGGGGAGCGCTACGCCCTGCCGGGCTTCCGCCGGCTCCTCGCGCAGAAGGGGCGACGCGCACGGGACCACGCCGACCTCGTCGATGACCGGCCGCCCTGCATCTAGCCAAGCCCGAGGCCGGTGCGGCTCGGCACGGAGCAGCACATCCGCCCGTTCGGAGAGTTCTCGTGCCTCGGGGCCGGTGCCTCGACGTCTCACAGTCGGAGCCCGATGCTCACCCTGCCGCCGAGGCCGACAGCTTGGCGTGAATCGCGTCTACCGGGACCTCAAAGACGATCGAGAGCCCGTCGCTTATTGGTAACTGCGGATATCACAACCTGCGGAGTGCTGTCGGGTGAGCTGGCTCATCGACCCCTGATGATGTCTTCGTCAACCGACTGTTCGTCGTCGATGTAGTCGTAGGGGTCGTCATCCAGTAGGACGTCCTCGTTCAGGTCACCCAAGTGGATGAGGAGCTTGCTGCCGACTTCGAGGTCGCATGCTGCGCAGTGGAAGCCATAGAGCTCGTAACAGGATCTTGGTGAGATGTCCTGGTCAGCCGTGACCGGTGTGACGATTCGGCCGTTCGTGATGGTGTGAGTACTCGGCCGTGGATCGTGGACGACGACTTGTGGGCACGTATCGAGCCGCTGCTGCCGCCCTGGCCGACGAGATCGCCAGGGCCGCGTCCGGTAGCAGACCGGCTGTGCCTGCAAGGCATCTTGTACGTGCTCTGCAACGACATCGCCTGGCAACTCCTGCCCCCTGAGCTGGGGTTCGGCTCGGGGCAGACTTGCTGGCGCAGACTGGAGCGTTGGCAGCAGGCCGGGGTCTTCGACCAGCTGCACCGGATCCTGCTCGCCGAGTTGAACGCGGCCGGCCGGCTCGACTGGTCGAGGGCGTGCGTGGACGGCTCCCACGTTCGCGCGAAAAAGGGGGAGCCGACACCGGTCCGTCGCCGGTCGACCGGCGGAAGACGGGCAGCAAGCACCATTTGATCTGCGACGGACGCGGCACCCCGCTGAAGGTCATCACGACCGCGGCGAACGTCAACGACGTCACCCAGACCCTCGCCCTGGTCGACGGCATCCCACCCGTGGCAGGCCGGCCAGGCACGCCCCGCAGACGCCCGGACGCCCTGCTCGGTGACAAGGGCTACGACTCCAACCCCAACCGCGATGAGCTGCGCAAACGCCGGATCCTGCCGGTCATCTCCCGCAAGGGAGCCCCGAACATCAAGGGCATGGGCAAGCTCCGCTACGTCGTCGAGCAGACCTTCGCCCTGCTCCACCAGTTCAAACGACTCGCCGTCCGCTGGGAACGCCGCACCGAACTCCACGACGCCTTCGTCTCCCTCGCCTGCAGCCTCATCTGCTGGCGACGCCTCAGCAAGCCCGATTCATGATCCTGTTACGAGCTCATAGGGGACGAGGTAGACCTCATTCAGTCCGCTGCTGTCTGCGTAAAGGTTTACCTCGCCAGCTACCCACCCCTGGGATCCGCAGGCCGGGCAGTTCTTCGGAGCTTCCCGGCTCATGGTGAGCAGGGGCTGACTAGTGATCGCGGCCAGCACCACATCGCGCTCCTTGAGCGACATGTGCCCGAAGCGTTGTTCGAACATTGCGCGGGCCTTGACCAGCAGAGCTTCCGCCGCAACTCGTTCCTTTCGGACCTGTTCATCGACCAGCTTGTGATGCAGGACCAGGTAAGGACCCCAGTATCCGTTCGGATCGATCTTCAGTTCTTCGAGAACCGGGTCGACCAAGCGCAAGCAGATCGTGAAGACCGCTTCGGCTTGCGTCGCGTCGTGTATCGCGCTGTGTGCGACCCCGTTTCGGGCGTCCGCCAGAGGCTCCAGAGCCTTCTTGTCGATCGGGATCTTCTTGGAGAGGAGCTTGAGCACCCGTTCATGGGCCTCAGCGAGACCGATGGTCTTCACCTTGGCCAGGGGGCCCGCGTGGGAGCCCAGCCCCGTGGCATGCAGCAGCGAGTCGAAGTGCCGGCCGTCGACGATCAGCGCCGGGTGAATCCCAGCGAGGTAGGCCTTGAGCAGGTGCTCCGTAGCGATCCCAGCATGGTGAACGGCGAAGTCGTAGCCCTCCGGCCCCTCGACGAAGGCCGCCAGTGCGGCACTCATCCACCGTTGCGATGATCTTTTCAGCTGCTCTGAGTCCATGGCCGAGACGATAGGGCCGCGGAACCGCTGAGTGCCTCGGGATTGGCCAGCAGGCTGGGAACGGCTCTGGAGTTCGGCTGCATATCGGGCCCAGTTGCCCCCGGACTGGGTCCAGGCGGTCGCCGTGCCGGGGCTGATGCCCAGGAGTTCCGTGAGGACCGCCGCCGGCAGCTGGGTGGAGAGTCCCATCAGAGCGGAGGCTCTGCCAGGGCGGGAGTAGATGCCCAGCCGGTTGAGCCGCTTTCTGAGATGGGGGTGGCTGAGGTGCTGACCTGGGAAGGCGCCAGGGAAGAGCCAGGGAGAGTCGGACAACGTTCCAGTGGTGGTGTGCCCGCGTCGCCGGGCGAGGAGCCGTCGGGCGATCGTGTCCAGGGGGTCGGGCAGCAGCAGCGAAGTGTCTCCCAGCCTCAGCGACGTCTGCGGGCCCTCGGTGATCACCGCGGTGACCGGCAGCTGGGAGACCACACTGATGGGCTGGGCGTAAAGCAGGACGAGGAGCCCGGCGAACCGGTCCTCGATGGCGATGTCGTCGTCGTGGATGAGGCGCCGGCTGACCGCCCAGCATTCGTCTTCGTCGGTCGGTTGGACGTGGCTCTGCTTCTCGCGGGTCGCGATTTCCAGGTCCTTGCCGATGTGCCGGTTCATGCGGCACCACTCGACGAAGCCGCGGGCGCTGTATCGGGTCGTGGGCCCACCGTCGATCCACTCGTCCAGGTGGCTTTGAGTGCAGAGGGCAAGCGCGGTGTCCTACTCGCGCAGCCAGCCCAGCAGGGTGACGGCGGCGCGGACGGCCGAGCGAACCGATGCCGACTGATTGGAGGTGACCGGATGCTTCGAGGCCTGGCGCCGGAGGCGCCGCAGGTGATGCCAGGTCGCGAAGCGGCGGACGAGCTGGCGTTCGCCGTCATCCGAGACGGCTTCGGTCGTGGAGGTGATCCACGTTTCCAGGGCTGCGAACTGCTCGTCGCGGGCGGGCAGGACGCCTGCGGTGACCAGGGCGGCCCGGAGAAAGGACACCGACTTGTTCGGCAGGAGGGTGTCCAGGCCCTCGTGGGTGAGAGGGCAGGTGCCATCCGCGAGCGCGTCGAGGATCCTGCGGGCGCTCGGCTGGGTCAGCCACTTGAGCCCGGCTTTCGCCCCGCCGGCGGTCAGGACGTTGTGGACCGGCTCAAGGCCGGGATCCATGACGCCGTCGAGGGAGAGCGCATCGCGAACCTGCTGGTCGCGGACGCAGCTGTGGCAGCGGCCGTAGCTGTGCAGATACTCGATCGTTCCGCAGAGCCGGCAGGGGTTGAAGGAGATCGGGTTCCTCTGCCAGCAGGTTTCGCAGAGGTGGCCGTCGGCGGTCAGGGCCGCGGCGTACTTCTTCTGGCCGCAGCCCACGCAGGTCCGACGTGTGCGTGAGCAGGTCTCGCAGCGGGGCATCCCGGTCGAGGCTCGGTGGCAGCGTCGTGGTCCCTTGCCGCAGAACGAGCAGGTCCGCAGGGTCGGCCTGAAGCAGGCCCGGCAGAGCGGCCCGTCCTTGGTCCGCTGACCGACGGGTCGGACTCGGTCGCAAAGGACACAGGTGATCACCTGGTCGGGTTCATGGCGCATGCAGACCGAGCACAGAGGAGTCCCGTCCAGGCGACGGGTCGCGACCGCCCGTTCGCGTCCGCAGTGTCCGCAGGCCGCCATAGCGGCCTTGCGGTAGCACTCCATGCAGCAGCGCAGGCCGTCGAGCACGTGGGTGAGCGGCCGGACCTCGCCGCAGCTGTGGCAGGCCGGGGCCGTGATCGAGATGCCGGCGTCGGTCAGCGCGGTGATCAGCCGTGCTGCCCGTGCGGATGCCTTGGAGCCTTCTCCTGTCAGCAGGCCCGGCGTGTCCTCGATCTCCCAGAGAAGCCGGAACATCAGGTAGAGATCGCCGACCGGCGCGACGGACTCGACGGCCCCGCGGACGGCTGCGGGCTCGGCATCGGGGGCAACGGCGGTGACAGCCGAGCTGATCAGGGCGACCGGATCTCCGGCGGGCTGCCGCCAGCAGTCCCGGCAGATCGCGTCACCGGTTCGGGTGCGGCGATAGACCCGAGCGGGCCGCGAGCACTCGATGCAGCTCAACGACGCGGCCCAGGATGCGTGAGCGCAGGGCTCGCAGACACGCAGGCCGTCCGTGCGGAGGCTGGTCAGCTTCTTCGTGCTGGAACAGTTGGCGCACTTCGGCAGCACGACCCGGCGAGAGCCGTGCGCGAGCAGAGCCCTCACGAAGTCCCCGATCACGCGCGGACCCTCAGGGCGGCCTGAGGTCAACAGGTCCGCGTCATCGGAAAGAGCGCGAGCCAGCCGACGGCGCTTGGCCCGGGAGGCCGCGGCGTCGGCGACCGCCCGGCGTACGGCTTCCTCGGCGAGGTCCGGTTCAACGCCTGCCAGGACGGCAACGACGATATCGTCCGGTTCGGGCAGCGGAGCGGGAGGTGCAGAGGTCATTTCTCCGGGCCGGTGATCCGTGCCCGCGGCGGGCGGAGCGTGCCGATTCCAGCCTCGGTGCCGGCGGCCGTGCGCTTGGAGCGACTGGCCCTGGCGGCGGCAGTGGGCTTGATCAGGTCTTCCATCGGGCAGCCGAAGATGTCGAGCAGAGCCATCATGACCTTCAGGCTGAGCCGCTCCGGCTTCTCCGTCACCAGCCGGTAGACCTGGCTGGTGGACAGCTTCACCCCGCGTTCGGCCAGCAGTGGCTGCAGGGCCGCGGTGGTGAACATGCCCTGCTCGGCCATGATCTCGCGCAGCCGCCAGGTGTAGTCCAGCTTGGCCGTCATCCGGTGTCTCCCATCTCCGCGTCCCGTTCGAAGGCGTGGTTCAGGGCCTTCCGCATCATTGTGTTCATGAAGTCGCCGCTGACTGCCGTGTAGATGGCGGTCGTGCTGGCGTAGCGGTGGCCATCCTGGTCCTGGACGAACTTCGCGTCGACGCCGTCCTCGATCTGATGCGTGACGTGGCTGTGCCGAAGCGAGTGCGGAGTCAGCTCCGGCGGAAGGCCGATCGCGTCGCGGTAGGCGGTGAACCGGTCGTTGACCTCGCGCGGCTGCAGTCGGCCCCCTCGTTCGGTCAACCACAGAGCAGGGTGGTCAGGGACTCCGAACCGCGGCCGGATGTTGACCACGTAGTCCTCGACGGCCTCCACCGCCCACGGCATCACGGAGGCGACGTTGCGCCGGCGAGGCGGCGATCCCTTCGTCGCCTTGCCCCAGCGGACCTGCGCTGTTCAGGGGGATGCCGAGGATGGCTTCCGAGGTGACGCGGTGAATGACGGCCGACCGCTCCCCGGCCGGGCGGAGCAGGCGTCGCACGAGGGTGACGGCGATGCCTGAGATCTCGGCGATGTCCGCGGCCGACAGACCCGTCTCCTGCAACTGGCAGGCATGGGCAGCGGCATCGGTCGCGGGGACCCGGGCGGGTCGGCTGGCTCTCAACTCCCTGGTCCGCCGGGCACGATCCCGGCGCGCAGCGGCCATGCATCCGGGGCGCGTGCAGCCGTAGTCGGCGCAGGAGGGGCTGCCATGCCGGACACGTGACCGGATCGGCTTGCGGCCCTTGGCCGCGGAGACACCCCGAGCCGCTGCGAGCGCTGGGAGAGATGCTGCATTCATACGATCCCAATTCTGCCCGCTCGCCGTCCCGTTGTGTTCAACGCCGTCGATGTCCACGACCGAGCGGTCGGCAACGTCGATGTCCTGTGCATCCGCGTCGGCGCTCACAAGCACAGAGGGCGGGCTGACCCGGACCTGCTGGCCGCGTACATCACGTGGCCACGCGGAGGCCGGTAGAGCCCTGATCGGCCCCCGCGTTTCGCCCGTCAGGTGACTGTCGCTGACCTCGGCCGGTCACCTCGCAGGCGATGGTGAGGGCGTGGGCGTCCAGGCCTCTCGGGTGCTGCCGGCGGGGGACTTTGCCCGTTCGGTCTGTCCTACAGCCGTGCCGGTCTACGAACATCTGAATCCTGCTCGGCCCCGGCGTTGCCGAGGAGCTTCTTCCCTGGTCCCGGCGCCCAGCCGATGCTCACCAGTCAGGAATGCTTTTGTCACTCCATTTGAAGGAGACGATATCTGGGGAGCTGCTGTTGTACTTGACGGAGTGTTCTTTCATGCTGCTGGAAATCAGTTTCAGGGTGTAGAAGTCGCCGGACCTGTCCTTGAATTTCAGGTGCAGCGCCGAAGCGAAGCCGCCTTTGGGTCCTTTTCCATCCACATACAGGCCATATTTGTAGACGGCGTGGCTGATGGTACGGAGAGTAATACCCTGGACGCACGCTCCGCTCTTTCCGGTCACGTGCGGGGACAGGTCAGTATTGCTGTCGATCGTGACGGTGTCGCGGGGCGCGAGCCCCTGCGTCGACCGTGCCAGGTGCGGATCGTACGGTACGTCGATCGAGAAATTCACGTACGGCATTTCTTTCCCTCCTCGTTCACGAAGAGGGCGGCGGTCCCTGCGAGAGGAACCGCCGCCACGAACGGGGGCACCCGGCGGCGCCACCCGCCCTACGCTAGGTCAGCCGGTCTGCTGGATACACGCTTGCAGGAACTTCGACGAGCTCACCGTCTTCCCCGCGTCCCACTCGCCCTTGTTGGTGTAGGTCACCACGGTGGGCGACGCTCCCCTGCCCGCTTCGATCAGACACCCGTCCGTCGACGCGCTGGTCATGATCGTCCCGACCTTCTTCGTACCGATGCTGAACACGAGCACCAGCTTGTTGATCGGCCGCATGATCCTGCTCGACTTGTCGATCGCCCTGAAGGCACACATCGGGGCGGAGACCTGCCCGCTTCCTTCCGCGCGGACCTGCTCCAGGCCGATGGTGAAGTCCTGCGACAGCGAGTTGCGGATCTGGATCCAGTCCTGCTGGTCATACTCGGTGTTCCGCTTCATGTCTTCCAGGCCGGGCTCCCACTCCTTGATCTCCATGCCCTGTCCGATGTTCACCGGCCTGGTGGTGCGGTGGGTGATTTCGACGCCGCTTCCGTAGGTCGTGTCCGAGTAGTACGCCTGAAGCGTCTGCTCCCACGAGATCGTGGTCTGCGCGGAGAGCTTGCTGTCCGAGAACCACACCGTCGGGCCGACGTTCTTCGGGCTGGCGACAATATCCGTCTCGATCGCCTTGAAGACGGTCAGCGTGTAACCGTCCTGCGCCAGCTCCGCCCTCTTCTCGTCTTCGATCTTCACTACGATTGAATACGTGTCCGACATCTCTGGTCTCCTTTTTGACGGTCTCCTTCTCGGGGCTGACCGACCGCTCCGAAAAAGTAGACACGGCGAAAAAACGAAGGCGTTTCTTTCCTTACGTACGCCCGATTCCACTTCGACGACATAACGGAGTGGACGCGGATGGAACGCCTGTCCTGAGGTGCGCGGGCACAGCGAACTGCACACCCCAACGGAGAGGCTCCTCCGTAGGTGAGGACAACCCTAGTGAGCAGCAACGTTCCACCGGAAATCACGACATGCAGAGATTTTTCCTCGCCCACGTGGACGGATTTCCGCCAGTGATTGCAGTTTCAACCGCACCCGAATCGCGTACCGGGCGGATCGGCGGAGCTGCGCCGACGCGGGGGCCAGTGCAAAGGGGCGCATACACTCCACCCGGCTGCTCGGGGCAAGAGCACGCGGCCCCCGCCTTCGCGAGCAGACGGAACGGGGGCAGTCCAGGGGATCCTCAGGGGCCCCGCGCCCTGGTGAGGTCCCGTGCGGGGAAAGCCGGCCTGACCCGCCTACCGCACCAGGCCGCGACGGCCGCACCCGAGGACCTCGACCACACCGCCTGAGTACCGTGCGCAAAGTCCAGAGCCGGACCGGGAGGACCCGTTGATCGCCCTTGACGCCCAGCGCGGTCGGGGAGAAGTTCCCGGCGTGGTCGTCCTGGTCCTCGGCCCAGCCACTGGAACAGCCAGGACCGCTTCCACCAGACCCGGCTCCGCAGCCACGAATTCACGCTCGGAGTCATCCGGAGGGGCGTATGGCGCGACCTTGTGTTGCAAGCCACCTGGCCCCCGACCGGCAACGGGCCGCTCCGGCCTGGCAGGACAGCCTGCAGGCGGTCGACTGCACCAGACCGAGTACGACGACGCCGTGCGCACTGCCCCGGGGTCCGCGACTTGCCAAGCCATCGCGTCCGAAGGCCACTTGAAACGCTCCCCACGAGAGCGCGGGTTGAGGGGCCGTCACGTCGTTTCCAGAAAGTCCACAGGTTCATGTCTATAACCCGAACCTCCGGGCAAGCGGGAGTCAACAACGATCAACATGAACCAACAATCTCCCACAGGAGGCAGATCATGCGACGTTGGACCATCCTTCCCGCCGCTCTCGTCCTCGCGGCCACCACGGCCCTGCCCGCCGCCGCGGCCGGACCCGCCCAACCGGCCACGCGGTGCCCGATCGGGTGGAACAGCCCCACCGAGGGCCGTTCCACCAGCCAGGCCCCGGAGCTGCGTGGCATCAGGAGCGGCGAGCACCCCTGCTTCGACCGGCTGGTGTTCGAAGCGCCGGGCAGCTCCCCCGCCAACCCCATCGGCTACCACGTCCGTTACACCGACGCCCTCCTCCAGGACGCCTCCGGACATCCCCTGCCGCTACGCGGCGGCGCGGTCCTGGAGGTGATCGTGGACTCGCCCGCCTACGACCGCCAGACCATGGCCCCCACCATCCCCGCCCGGAGCGGGCAGCCACTGCCCGGCGTCGACGTCACCGACTACCGCACCTTCCAGGACACCGTGTTCGGCGCAAGCCACGAAGGCCGCACCCAGATCGGCCTCGGCCTGCGCACCCGACTGCCCTACCGGATCCTCCAACTCGACAACCGACTGGTAATAGACGTCGCACACACCCCGAACGACACGGAACGAAAGTGACGGCGCCGCCCGAGACCCCGGCTCTACCTACAACCGACAGCGCGGCAATCCAACCGCTACGCGTGCCGCGGCGCGGCCAAGGCCGCCAGGAACACACGGGTGCCGGGACTACCGGCGATATCCGGCGGACACATCGAGCGCGGGCGACGGGGGCGCGGCGAGCGCCCCGGTGAAAGCCCTCAGGAGGACGTGTCCTCGGGTTCGCACCGGCACCTCAGCGGGGACGCCGCCGTGGCGTCGAGGTCCTGACGCTGACGCGGACCGACGCGGCCTTGGACTCCCAGCCGGTGCCGATGCCGTCCATCGCTGCCGGGAACGTCGTGGTCTCGCCGCCGGGGCGCTAAGGAGAGGGGCGGAACGCGCTCCGTGCGCGTTCCGCCCCCCTGGGATCAGGTGCCGGCCCGTATTGCCAGAAACAGCCAGGCCAGCGCTATGCAGGCCAGGGCCATAACCTCGCCGGGTTGCCTGAATGCCGCGCGGGCCGAGTCACGTGCGCGGAGCCAGGAGAACTTCAGCTGATCGGTGAGGCTCATGGGCGAGCCGATGAGTTCGGCGCCCATGTAGAGCCCGAGCGGGCTCAGGATGGTTGCGGCCAGCATCAACGGGGTGACCTGAGGCGCTATCACACCCACGATCAGGAACACGGCGGCTGCGACAACCCACATCCTGTAACGGGTCCGCTGGGGCAGGGCGAAGCGGTCGCGTTCCTCTGTCACGACTGCAGTCACCTCCTGCAGATCAGATGCGGTTCCCGGATGCGGCCATCGGCGGCGTTCCGAAGAATTGCATTATCGTGTTGATGACGGCCTGCATCTCACTGGGGTCACGGGCGAGCTTCGTCGTCTTGAGGTACGCCCTGAGAGGGTGTTCGATACCGTTTTAGGCTTCCGCGAGGGGTTTCTGGCGGAGGTATTGCCGGCTTCTGTCCGGACTGGCGGTGAGGCGGGTGGTCATGGAGTTGACCATGGCCCAGTGGATCATCGAGCGGGATCTGTCGGGTAATGCTTCGTAGTCCCGGTGGAGCCGCTTGTCCCGGGACATGATCCCGAAGGTCTGCTCGACGCGCCATCGGATCGGCTGGACGACGAAGCCTTTCTGTTCCTTGTCGCGGGCGACGACTTCGACGTCGATGCCGAGGTGGGCGCCGTGGCGGACGACGCCGTTGTTGTAGCCGGCGTCGACCCAGGTTTTCGTGACGGTGGGCCACTGGGTGGCGAGGGTGTCCAGGATCCGTTTCCCGCCCGTGGAGTCCTGGACGCCCGCGGCCGTGACAATCAGGACGAGGAGGAGTCCGAGGGTGTCGGTGGCGATGTGCCGCTTGCGCCCCTTGACCTTCTTGCCTCCGTCGAAGCCCTGCGATTCTTCCGGGGCGTTCGGAGAGGCTTTCACCGACTGGGCGTCCACGATGGCCGCAGTGGGCAGGATTCTGCGGCCCTTCTTCGCCCGCAGTTGGTCACGGAGCGTGTCGTGGATCTCCTCGGCCGTGCCGTCTCTCTCCCATTCCTTGAAGTATCCGTAGACCGTGGTGTGTGGCGGCAAGTCGTGCGGCAGGTAGCGTCAGGCGATGCCGGTCCGAGCGACGTAGAGGACCGCGTTGACCACCTCACGCGGGCTCGTCACCGGCGCTCGCTCCTCACCCACGCGGCCATCCGGCCGACCGCGAGGTTCATGTGGCCGAGTCCCCGACCTCACGCCCTGCCGGCCGACCAGCAGTCCCCAGTTCACCTGAGCTTGTTCTTTATCTACCAAGATCTTCCAGGCTTGCCGATGGCCTTGAGGGTCTCGGGTCGTTTGACGGTTTTGCCGACGTCGTAGCGGGGTGCCGGGTGTTTGTTCTTGGCGCCGGGTGGCCGGCCGGGTCCGGTGCCTCGGGGTTTGGGAACACGGGCCGGGCGAGCGCGGATGTTCCGAAACCCTCGGCGGACCCGGGCCGGGGTGAGCCGGTCGAGGCTGGTGGGCTTCTCCCACGGCCTACGGAGTTCCGTGGCGAGTGGGCGGGCCAGTCGGAGCTGGGTGTGGGCGACGATCAAGATCCAGGTCCAGCGGTCCGCAGCCTCGGGGGTGCGGAGTTTCGGGGTGGTCCAGCCCAGGGTCTGCTTCACGAAGCGGAACGTGTGCTCCAGGTCGAAGCGGCGGAGGAACGCCTGCCAGAAACGATCCACATCGTCCGGGGTCGCGCTGGTCTTCGAGGACCATAACCACACCGGTGGGGCGTCCCGGTCTTTCGACAGGTGCTCGACCTTCAAACGAATCAGCGTTCCTTCGACCAAGGGCAGTTCACCATCGTGGTCGAGCCAGGAGGAGCGGTGGGTGAGCCTTGGATGGACGCGGTCCCACGCCTGGGTCTCGGCCTTGCCGTAGTTGGTGGTGTCGGTGACCGTGGTGGTCGCGGGTTCGGGCCAGGTCTCTGGCTTGGTGAAGCGGAACTCTGGGCCGTGCTTGGGCGGCCGGCCGTTGACGCCGTGCATCCTCGGTGGTTTCGGCAGGCGCATGACGCGGTCGGAGCGGACCCGGCCGACCAGCTCGACGGGCAGGTCGCGCAGGACCCAGGCCAGGCGGGTGACGTCGTAGCCGGCATCGCTGACGATCACGATGGCCGGGTCCCCGGCCTGCCACTGCCCCGCGGTGATGAGTCGTTCAACGACTCCTCGGAGCTGGGCGGCGGTGATCGCGGTCGCGTCGTCGATCGGTCCGAGCCGGACCGCGTCCAGGATCGCGGTCCAGGATGTGGCGCCCGGCTCCAGTGCGGCCACGAAAGAGTAGGGCCAGCCCGGGATGAACTGCGAGGCCGTTTTCGCGCGGCCGTAGACGTGACAGAACAGTCGGTCGGCTGAGCACGGCGCGTCCGAGCGGAGCCACGGTGACACATCGACCGCCAAGACCAGGCGCCCGCCGTCGAACCGCGGCAGGGGCAGCCCTGCCAGCAGCGTCCGGAGCCGGTCGACGTCGATCCTGCCGTGGTTCAGGCCGCCGTACATCGCTCCGTGCCCACGACGGTGCTCGGGCAGAAGGGTCAAGTCCACCGGGGACTTCACCGCACCATCGGCACACAGCACCGCGTCCACCAACTCGAACAGTTCGTTGCGCCGAGCGGTCAGACACTCGTAGAACTCGCCCCGGAAGCGTGACGCCTCCGCGAACGCTTCCCTCCGAACAGCATCAGGCAGCAGACTCACCTCACGGCCTTCGTCGTGGTCACGTGCACCTTGGTCGGAGCACATGATCAGACGAAGGCCGCCCCCATGTCCGGTGATTCTCCATGTGAGCGACGCAGTTCGAGGCGCCCTTCGAGGGGACCCGAACCTCGAGCGAGTCCCTACCAACCCATGTTCTTGGCCACCTCGGCCTGGGCTGCGGCGATCTCTTCACCGGTGGACTCGATGATGTCCACCTCCTCCAGGCGTGCCAGCAGGTCTGCGAGAGCGTGCTTCTGAGCCGGGTGCGTGATCGGCACGGTGTTCAGGTCGGTGCTCATCAGCCAGTCGAACAGCACGATCGCGTCAGCACGCCACAGGCGGAGATCGACGGTTGGTGTAGACCCCCAGGGGAACCCAGTTTCCATGGGAGCATCTTGCCAGGTAAGCGCGCTGTGGCGCGTCACAGATCAACGGTCACGCGGCTGCCCGCCCAACCTTCGGCGTCGAGGTCAGAAGAGAAAGAACAAGCTGAGAGGGTGTTCGATAGGCATGGTGGCCGGCTTCGCCCCGTCATCCGGCACTCCGGACTCAAGCTGGCCGGTGGAAACCAGGGAGCGTACTTCCAGCCGTACACCGGTGCGCTGAGCGGCTCGACGGTGGACATCAACCTGATCCTGGAAGCCGCCTACATCCCCGCCTCCGGTGCGACCCAGACCCCGCTCACCACCGTCCTCGCTGTGGGCGGCAACATGTTCGTGCGCTACTCGGACGCGACCCACCTCGAGTTCGGCTACTGGGCCGGCGCCACGGAGGGCATCAAGCGCGTTGTCACGCCGGCCCCGTCGGCTGGAACCGCGCACAACGTCGGCCTCGCGTACGAACGCACCTCCACCGGCACGGTCATGCGGGCCTTCCTCGACGGCGCGGCCGTCGGAACCCTCACCTCGACCGCCCCCGCGGTACGGACGGGTTCCGTCGCCGACGTCGGCACCGAGGTACACCCCACCGGAACCGGCCGGGGGCTCAGAGGCACGATCACCTCCGTGGCGTACAGCACGTACAGCGGCGCGATTCCCGCCACCGACCTCCCCGCGTCCAGCGCGAGGTATCTGAGATCCGGCATGGAGGGGTCCTTCGCCACGGGCAACACCTACACCGGTGCGACCGGGGACGTGGTCAACGGAACACTGGCCCGGCGCAGCGGTGGCGAGACGATCGGCGCGGCGGGTGTGCAACTGGCAGGCGGGTCACAGGGGTTGTCGTTCACGCCGTCGTCCGGCGCCTTCACCGGTTCGACGATCGATACCAACCTGGTACTGGAAGCGAAGTACACGCGCAGCGCGGGATCGGCCCCGGCCTCCCTGGAAACCCTGCTCTCAGCGGGTGGAAACCTGTTCGTGCGCTACTCGGACGCGACCCACCTCGAGTTCGGGTTCGCCGACCCCGCCGGCGTCAAGAGGAGCGCCGTGGTGCCCGCGCCGTCGTCAGGGGTCGAGCACTCCGTCGCCCTGGTTTACGAGCGCACGGCGAGCGGAGCGATCGCCCGTGCGTTCGTCGACGGGACCCTGGCAGGCAGCGCCACCTCGACCACCGGTGGCGCGTGGCGCCTCGCGAGCGCGGTGGCGGACGTCGGCGTGGGCAACGACGTGCACCCCACCGCTCTCAGCCGGGGATTCGTCGGCACCGTCCGGCAGGCCGCCTACAGCACGTTCACCGGGCCGTTCAACACCTCGTACCTGATGAGCTCCGCGCCGTGCGTGACCGACACCTCCGTGATCCAGCCTGCCCGGACGATCCCGGTACTGTACAACGAGTGCCTCGACAGCCTGGTGACCAAGGCGAGCAAGGTGCGTCCCGACCCCCGCCAGTACACCTGGCAGCGCTACGACCAGATCGTGTTCCTCCACTTCGGCGTCAACACGTACACCGGCAACGAGTGGGGCTACGGCAACGAGGATCCCGACCTGTTCAACCCGACCGCGCTCGACACCGACCAGTGGGCCAGGTCGCTGAAGGACGCCGGATTCGCCATGGGAATCCTGACCGTCAAGCACCACGACGGCTTCCTCCTCTACAACTCCCGGTACTCCACACACGATGTGGGGTCGAGCAACTGGGAGAACGGCACCGGCGACGTCATGAAGCGATTCGCCGACTCCATGCGCAAGTACGGCCTGAAGGTGGGAATCTACGTCTCGCCGGCTGACGAGAACGCCTACTCCAACGGGACGGGCCTCTACGCCAACGGCAGCGCCCGCAGCAACCGCACCATCCCCACGCTGGTCGCCGGGGACAACCGGGCGGGCACCAACCCGCGGACCTTCACCCTGCCGGCCACCGACTACGGCTCCTACATGCTCAACCAGCTCTACGAGCTGCTCACCCAGTACGGCCAGATCGACGAAGTGTGGTTTGACGGAGCCTCAGGCCACATCCCGGCCAACAAGGTCGAGAACTACGACTACGACAGCTGGTACTCCCTCATCCGCTCCCTCGCCCCGACCGCAGTGATCGCCGTCGCCGGCCCCGACGCCCGCTGGGTCGGCAACGAGAGCGGTTTCGCCCGGCAGAACGAGTGGTCGACCCTGCCCACCACGAACGCCGTCCAGCACTACGCGATCGAGGGCTATTACGCAGCCGACCAGGGCAGCCGCGCCGTGCTCGCCACGGCTGGCAAACGCGCGGAGCACCTGTCCTGGTTCCCGTCCGAGACCGACGTCAGCATCCGGCCGGGGTGGTTCTACAAGGCCAACCAGGACAGTCAGGTGAAGTCCGTCCAGAACCTCACCCAGATCTACCACGAGTCGGTCGGCCGGAATTCGGTACTCCTGCTGAACATCCCGCCGGACAAGACGGGCAGGTTCACCTCTTTTGGCGTGAACCGCCTGGCCGAGTGGCGTGCCAACATCCAGCGGCTCTACCCGGCCAACCTCGCGGCCGGGAAGACCGTGACCGCGAGCGCGACCGCCGCCGGCTCCACGCCGGCAAACGCGATCGACGGCAGCTACGAGACGTTCTGGGACACACCCAGCAACGCGCCCGCGACGCTGACCGTTGACCTGGGTGCGTCCCGACAGGTCGACGGAGTGATCATCGCCGAGGAGATCAGGAAGGGGCAGCAGGTCGACTCGTTCACCGTGGAATACCTGAACAGCTCAGGAAACTGGGTCAAGGTACCGACCACCGAACAGACCCTCAGCATCAACGCCAAACGCATCCTGCCGCTGTCGTCGATCGTCACCGCAAAGAAGTTCCGCCTCAGCATCACCCAGGCCCGAGGCCCGATCAGCATCGCTACGTTCGGCCTCTACAAGGCAGGACCGTGATCACCGACCGCTAGTCGACAACGGACAGGAGAACGAAGCCCTCGGAAGTGAACGGGCCGCTGGAACAGCCAGGCACACTCGGGCTGTCCCCTCGCTGGCCGGGCGAAGTCAGCCAGACCAGGGGCCTGCAGCGGTCATCCGCCAGGAGGTGGACCTTGCTGGTCAGCCCGCCCCGGGAGCGTCCCAGGGCCTCACGTCCATCTTCGTCCACACGGGTGCCACCCCCTTTTCGGGGTGGTCGGCCGGGGGCGCGTGTCTTGCTCCAGCCGCGTGCTGATGGGCCCGGCAGGTGGTGGCGTCGACGTTGACCGCCCACGCGCCGTCCCCGTCCGGGGCGGTGGAGTCGGCGCCGGCCTGCAACGCTCGCAGGATCCTCGACCAGGTGCCATCGGCCGACCAGCGGCGGTGGCGTTCGTAGACGATCTGCCAGGTTCCGTAGCGTTCGGGCAGGTCACGCCAGGGAATTCCGGTGCGGGTCCGGTAGAGCACCCCGTTCACCACGGTGCGGTGATCGGCCCACCGGCCACCCGGGCGACCGGTCTCCGGCAGCAGCGGGGCTATGTAATCCCACTGAACATTCGTCAGTTCATGCCGACGCACCATGACGACTTCTTGCCCGGAACAGCGGTAGATCCACCATGCCGGGCAGGAGCCATCAGACACTGCCTAGCGGCGATTCGACGCCCCCCATGTCGCACACCGACAGCCCCGAACCGTGGTGGTGCGCAACGCCCGTCAGGGGACGCCCGCGGGTCCCGTCTCAGTGGCGGCCGACGCCGTCGTCCCGGCCGCCGCGGCGGGCATCGGGAAGACTCTTCCCTTCCCGCGCGCCGGCCGCGCTTCGCGGGCAGGTCCGTCGCCGTGCCCGCCCGGCTCACGGAGACGTGGGCTCCCCCAGGTCCGAGGTCGCGATGGCCCGGTCGACCGCCGCGGGGCTGAGGGTGTGCTCGATGACCATGACGGCGGCTCCGATCACGCCGGCGCGGTCGTCGAGTTGCCGTCCCCGGATGGAGAGGTGCTGGGTCGCCAGCGGGAGGGAGCGACTGTAGATGACCTCGCGCACCCCGGCGAGCAGGTGCTCTCCGGCTTCCGAGATGTCGCCGCCGATGACGATCACTCCGGGGTTGAAGAAGTTCACCAGCGAGGCCAGGACGTCGCCGATGTCCCGGCCCGCCTGGCGGATCAACTGGATCGCGGCGGGGTTTCCGGCCCGGACCAGGGCCACCACGTCCCGGCCGTCCGCGGCCTGCAGTCCCGACTCCCGGAGGCGTGCGGCGAGGGCGCCGCCGCCGGCGACCGCTTCGAGGCAGCCAGTGTTTCCACAGCGGCATGGTTCGTCCCCGGCCGTCGCCACCCGGATGTGGCCGATGTCGCCGGCCGAGCCCTGGGCGCCGCGGTGGAGGCGGTGTTCCGTGATGATGCCGCAACCGATTCCGGTGCCGACCTTCACGAAGAGAAGGTGCTCGACCTCGGGGCTGGCGGCCCAGTGTTCCCCGAGGGCCATGATGTTGACGTCGTTGTCCACCAGGACGGGTGCGCCGAGGCGGGGCGCGAGCCAGCCGGGAACGTCGAAGCCGTCCCAGCCCGGCATGATCGGCGGGTTCACGGGCCGGCCCGATGTGTGCTCGACGGGTCCGGGGAGACCGATACCGACCCCGCACACGTCGCTGAGGGTGCGTCCGACCTCGGTCAGCAGATCCGTGAACTCGTCGACGAGCCAGCCCAGGACGTGCTCGGGGCCCTCGGTGATGCGCAGGTCGCGGCTGCGTTCGGCGAGTACGTGGGTGGACAGGTCGGTGACGGCGATCCGCGCGTGCGTGGCGCCAAGGTCGGCAGCGAGAACCGTCCGTGCCCCGGAATTGAAGGAGAAGGCCGTGGCGGGCCTGCCGCCGGAGAAGATCGCGTCCTCCGTCGGGCGGATCCACCGCTGGTCAGCCAGGACGTCGAGCCGTTGGGTCACGGTCGATCTGGCGAGGCCGGTGAGCTGCACCAGCTCGGTGCGGGTGCGTGCGCGGCCGTCGCGCAGGATCGCCAGAAGGGCGCCGGCGCCTGCCGGT
The DNA here is from genome assembly GCF_041431415.1 of Streptomyces sp. NBC_00513. Classification (GTDB taxonomy): domain Bacteria; phylum Actinomycetota; class Actinomycetes; order Streptomycetales; family Streptomycetaceae; genus Streptomyces. The sequence continues at coordinate 8,185,587 of NZ_CP107845.1, read as the reverse complement.
TCGGTGGTCAAGTCCTGCCTCCATCCATGTCGGTGCTGCAGCTGATCCATACCCCATTAATCATAACTCTCGTCACACTTAGGGTTGACGGTCGGAATAAGTCATCCCTAGGATCCGAAACATGCTCGATATACGACGACAGTCAGCGGAAGTCAGGTTAGGCATCGTAGGAACCGGTTTCATAGGCCGGATCCATGCCCGAGCCGCACGACAGGCCGGCGCCCGCTTGGTGGGCGTCGCGGGAGCGGACCTGGCGAATGCCACTGAAGGCGCCCAGGCGCTCGGCGCGGAGAAGGCCTTCGAGACGGTCACCGAACTGATCACGTCGGGCCTGATCGACGTCCTGCACATCTGCACCCCCAACCATCTGCACGCCCCCATCGCGCTCGAGGCGATGGAGGCCGGTCTGGCCGTAATCTGCGAGAAGCCACTGGCAACCGAGGCCCCGACGGCTCGGCTCATGGCGGAACGGGCCAAGGACACCGGGGTGGTGGCCGCCGTCCCCTTCGCCTACCGCTTCCACCCGATGGTCAGGGAGGCCAGGGAGCGGCTGACCGCACTCGGCCGCATCAGCCTGATCCAAGGCAGCTACCTCCAGGACTGGCTGCTTGAGTCGACCGACGACAACTGGCGGCTGGATCCCCGACAAGGCGGTCCCGGACGCACGATCGGCGACATCGGCTCGCACTGGTTCGACCTCGTCGAGTTCGTGACGGGAGACCGAATCACCAAGCTCTGCGCACAGACCTCGGTGGTCGTTCCCGAGCGTGCGGGCGGGGGACCTGTCCTCACCGAGGACCTCGCCACCGTGCAGTTCACCACCGCCTCCGGGGCCCTCGGCTCGGTCGCCGTCAGCCAGGTCGCCCCGGGTCGCAAGAACCGCCTCTTCCTGGAGGTGTCCGCCGCCACCGGAAGCCTCGCCTTCGACCAGGAGAACCCCGAGCAGCTGTGGCTCGGCGGACGGAGCGGCTCCCAGGCGCTCGTACGCGACCCGCTGAGCCTGTCGGAGGCGGCCAAGCGGTACTCGCCGCTGCCGGCCGGGCATCCGCAGGGCTTCCACGACTGCTTCGACGCCTTCGTGGCGGACGCCTACGCCGCGATCGGCGGGGACGTCCGCGAAGGGCTGCCGACCTTCGAGGACGGCGCCCGCGCCGCTCAGCTCACGGACGCCGCACTCCGCTCGGCGCGGGACGGGAGGTGGGTCGAGTGTTGACCATGAGAGGTATCGGCAAGAGTTTCCCCGGTGCTCGCGTACTGACGGACGTCCATCTCGACGTGGAGCGCGGCGAGGTGCACGCCCTCATCGGCGAGAACGGCGCCGGGAAGTCGACGCTGATGAAGATCCTCGCCGGGGTGCACACGCCCGACGAGGGAACGATCACCCTCGACGGCCGGACCGTCACCTTCAAGCACCCGACGGACGCCCAGAACGCGGGCGTGGCGATCATCTACCAGGAGCTCACCCTCCTCCCCGAACGGACCGTCGCCGAGAACGTCTTCCTCGGCCGCGAGCCGAAGCGCCTCGGCCTGGTCGACAGAGCGGCGATGGAGACGGCCACCACGCAGCTCCTCGATGAGCTGGGTGAGGGCTCCTTCGGCCCGCGCGATCTGGTGCGCCGCCTCTCGGTGGCACAGCAGCAGGTGGTCGAGATCGTCAAGGCCCTCTCGGTGGACGCCCGCATCGTCGTCATGGACGAGCCGACGGCCGCCCTGGCCGAGAGCGAGGTCGAGCTGCTGTATCGGCTGGTCCGCCGACTGAGCGAGCGCGGTGTCGCCGTCCTCTACATCTCGCACCGCCTGCGGGAGATCTTCGAACTCGCCGACCGCGTCACCGTGCTCAAGGACGGGGCCAAGGTCACCACCCTCCCGATCGAGGAACTCACCACGGCAGGACTCGTCCGGCTGATGGTGGGCCGCGAGCTCACCGAGTACTACCCGGCGCGCGCGACGCGACCTGCCGGGGACGTGCTGCTCAAGGTGAGCGGTGGCGGCAACGCCGTCCTTGACGGGATCGACCTGGAACTGCGTGCGGGGGAGATCGTCGGTCTGGCCGGACTCCAGGGAGCCGGCCGTACCGAACTCGCCAAGGCGCTCTTCGGGGCCGAACCGTTCACCCGCGGCGAGATGACGCCCCGGCGACCGGGCTCGGTCCGGGACGGGATCGCCGCGGGCATCGGACTCGTCACCGAGGACCGCAAGGCCGAGGGACTCGCCCTGCACCAGTCGGTCCGCGACAACGCGCTCCTCGTGGCCCGGACCCGCCGCAGAACCACCGGGGCCTCGGTCCTGGACCTCCTCAAGCGGGTACGGCTGGCCCCGCCCAGTCCCGAGAAGGAGGTCCGGTACCTCTCCGGCGGCAATCAGCAGAAGGTCGTCCTCGCCAAGTGGCTGACGGTGGCTCCGAAGGTGCTCCTGTTCGACGAGCCCACCCGTGGCGTCGACGTCGGGGCGAAGGCCGCCATCCACGAGCTCGTACGGGAACTCGCCGAGGACGGCATGGCGGTCCTGATGATCTCCTCCGAGCTCCCCGAACTCATCGGTATGAGTGACCGCGTCGTCGTCCTGAGGGACGGGCGCATCGCCGGTCACCTGCCCGCAGACTCCTCGGAGGAAGCCGTGATGCACCTGGCGGCCGGGTCATGACCCAGCAGCTCCAGACCCTTCCTGCGAAGGCGTTCTCCTCGCGGGGCTTCGCCGCGGACAGCCCTGCCAGGCCCGTCTTCGTGGCCCTGGGCGTCATCCTCATCGTGGCGTGGGTCCTGTTCTCCTTCGACGGAGGACAGTTCTTCAGCCAGAGCAACATCGTCGGGATCCAGCAGCGGTCCGCCGCTCTCGGCATCGTCGCGATCGGCCAGACGCTCGCGATCCTCGCCGGGTCGCTTGACCTGTCCGTGGCCTTCCTGATGAGCCTGAGCTCACTCGTCGCCGCCGAGACCATGGCCGAGTACGGCGTGCTGCCGGCGATCGGCGCCGTTCTCGTCGTCAGCGCGCTGACGGGGCTCGTCAACGGGGTTGCCATCACCGCGCTGAAGGTGCACGCATTCATCGCGACACTCGGCGTGTCGCTCATCATCAAGGGCATCCTCGAGTACCGCTACGACGGTCCCGCCGGCCGCGTGCCCGAGTCCTTCCAGCACCTCGGCTACGACCGCGTCGGACCCGTGCCCGTCTCGGCACTGCTCTGGCTGGCGATCGCGGTGTCGGCCTGGTTCCTGTTGCGCCGCACCCCGCTCGGCTACCGCATCTACGCCGTCGGCGGCGGCCCGGAGGTGGCCCGCCTCTCCGGCGTGCGGACCGACCGCGTCATCGTCGCCACACACGTCCTCTGCTCCCTGACCGCGGGCATCGCCGGTCTGCTGCTGGCGGCCAGGCTCGGTGCCGGCGCGCCCACCGTCGGCACCGACGGCGGCTACGACCTGGAGTCCATCGCGGCAGTCGTCCTCGGCGGCACCGCCCTCGCGGGCGGCAAGGGCGGCGTCGCGGGCACGGTCGGCGGCGTACTCCTCCTCGCCGTCCTGGACAGCGTCTTCAACCAGCTGGAGATCGATTCCTTCGCCAAGGACGTGGTCCGTGGTCTCGTCCTCGTCGCCGCCCTGGCGATCTACGCCCGCCGGAGGCGAGCACGATGAAGCGCAATCTCCCCATCTTCGGCGTGCTGGCCGTCCTTCTCGTGGCGATCGCGATCGCCAACCCCTTTTTCCTTGAACCGGACGGCTTCCTGGCCTTCGTCAAGCTGGCCGCGCCGCTGGCCATCCTCGCCGCCGGCCAGTACTTCGTCATCGTGTCCGGCGAGTTCGACCTCTCCGTCGGCTCGCTCGTCACCGCCGAAGTGGTGATCGCCGCCCGGCTGATCGACGGGGACTCCGGCGCCACCTGGCCGGTCATCCTGCTCCTGCTCGCCTTCGGCGCCCTCATCGGTGCCGTCAACGGGCTGGTGACCACATTGCTGAGGGTGCCGTCCTTCATCGTGACCCTGGGCTCGCTCCTGATCCTGTCCGGCGCCGTCTTCCTGTGGACCGGCGGCTCCCCGCGCGGCGCGCTGTCGGAGGAGTTCCGCCAGTTCGGCCGCGGCACCCTGGGGCCCGTGCCGTGGTCGGTACTCGTCCTCGCCGCCATCGTCGCCGGCGTCATCGCGCTCATGCGCTCCGACTTCGGCCGCACCCTGATGGCCGCGGGTGACAACCCGGTCGCCGCCGGCCTGTCCGGGGTGCGCGTGCGGCGCGTGAAGACCATGGCCTTCGTCCTGTCCGGACTGTCGGCCGCGGTCTGCGCCATCCTGCTCGGCGGATTCGCCGGCGTGTCCGCCAAGGTCGGCGAGGGCCTGGAGTTCCAGGCGATCACCGCGGTCGTGCTCGGCGGTGTCGTCCTCGGCGGAGGCCGCGGATCCGCCGTGGCCGCCATCGCCGGCGCATTCACCCTGCAAGCCCTCTTCACCCTGCTCAACCTGCACGGGATCTCCGGCGCCCTCGAATTCACCGTGCAGGGAATCATCCTCATCGTCGCCGTTGCCCTCGGGTCCGTCCAGTTCCCGCGGCGCGCCAAGTCCGCCTCCACCACCGCATAGAGGAAGCACCATGTCGCACATTCAGAGACGCCTTCTCGCCACCGCAGCAGTGGCCGCCCTTGTCGCGCTGACCGGCTGTTCCAGCGACCTGCCCGGAGACGCGCCTTCCGGCTCCGCGTCCGCCGGCCAGAGCGCCGACGGACAGAAGAAGACGGGCGAGCAGTCGTCCTTCTTCAACCAGGCCGACTACGAGGCCCAGCTCGCCATGCGGACCAAGCAGCCGACCGGTCCCGCCGACAAGCCGTGGGAGCAGGCCATCGACCCCAAGCCGGTCGACACGGCCAAGTACAAGAAGGCCGGCCCGTACCACCTCTGCTTCTCCAACGCCGCCACCAACAACCCCTGGCGCCAGGTGGGCTGGAAGACCATGCAGGCCGAGGTCGCCGCGCACAAGGAGATCGCCGAATTCACCGTCCTGGACGCCGAGGGCAAGGACGACAAGCAGATCTCCGACATCGCCGAGCTGACGGCGAAGGGCTGCGACGCACTGATCGTCTCGCCCAACACCACCGCCACGCTCACCCCGGCCGTCAAGGGCGCCTGCCCGAAGGTCCCGGTCATCGTCTTCGACCGCGGCGTCGGGACGGACTGCCCGGTCACCTTCATCAAGCCGATCGGCGGCTACGCCTTCGGCGCGGACGGCGCGGAGTTCCTCACCCAGAAGGTCAAGCCCGGCGGAAAGATCCTCGCGCTGCGTATCCTGCCCGGCGTCGACGTCCTGGAGACGCGCTGGTCGGCCGCGAAGAAAGCGTTCGACAAGAGCGAACTCGACGTCGTCGGCGTGGAGTTCACCGACGGTGACGCCGCCAAGACCAAGAGCATCGTCACCAACTACATCCAGCGCCACGGCAAGCTCGACGGTCTCTGGCTGGACGCCGGCGCCACCTCAGTCGCCGCCGTCGAGGCGTTCGAGGACGCCGGCCTGCCCGTCCCGCCCCTCAACGGCGAGGACCAGCAGGACTTCCTGCAGAAGTGGAAGGACGCGAAGCTCACCGCGATCGCCCCGACCTACCCGACCTACCAGTGGCGCACCTCGGTCATCGCCGCGCTGAAAATCCTCAAGGGGGAGAGCGTGCCGAAGGTCTGGAACCTGCCGCAGCCGGCCATCACCCAGGACAAGCTGGACTCCTACCTCAAGCCCGGTATGCCGCCGCTGCACTACGCGCTCTGCGGCTGCGAGAAGATGGCGGGCTACCCGCAGAACTGGGGCGGTAAGTAGATGCCCTCGATCGGCGTCAACACATGGGTCTGGGACTCGCCGTCGACCGACACCTCGCTCGCCCGGCTCGTCCCGAGGATCGCCGGATGGGGCTTCGACACGGTCGAGCTCCCGGTCGAGAACCCGGGCGACTGGTCCCCCGAACGCACGGCCGACCTCCTGCGGGGGCACGGACTCGGCGCGTCGGTGGTCCTCGTCATGGCCCCCGGCCGGGAACTGGTCGCCGCCTCGCCCGAGACGGTCCGGGACACCCAGGACTACCTGCGGCACTGCGTCGACGTCGCGGTCGCCGTCGGCTCGCCGACGATCAGCGGTCCTGCCTACGCCTCCGTGGGGCGCACCTGGAAGCTCGACGCGGACGAGCGGCGCTCCGTCTTCGCCGAGCTGCGGGAGAACCTGCGCCCCGTCCTCGCCTACGCGGGCGAGCGCGGCGTACGTGTCGGCGTCGAACCCCTCAACCGGTACGAGACCAGCCTGATCAACACCGTCGAACAGGCCCTCGATGCCCTCCCCGCCGAGTGCGGCCTCGCACTCGACACCTACCACCTCAACATCGAAGAGAGGAGCCCCGCCCAGGCGATTCGGGACGCAGGAGCCCGTATCGCGCTCATCCAGGTGTGCGGCACGGACCGCGGCGCCCCCGGATCCGACCACTTCGACTGGGCCGCGTTCGCAGCGGCCGTCAAGGACACGGACTACACCGGGCCGTTGGTCATCGAGTCCTTCACACCGGACAACACCACCATCGCGACGGCGGCCTCCATCTGGCGCCCGCTCGCAGCGAGTCAGGACGAACTCGCCACGGGCGGTCTCGCGTTCCTCCGCACCCTCTGAAGTACCGCACCTTTCCCTCCTCATCACGGAGATTCCAGTGCACATATCCAGAGCGAGCCGCGCGTTGGCGGCACTCACCGTCAGCGCGCTCACCGCGCTCCTCGTTCCCGGGGCTTTCGCCCAGGCGGCCGAGGAAGCCGATCACAAGGTCCTGCTGTTCACCAAGACCGCGGCCGGCGCCTACCGGCACAGCTCCATGGACGCGGCGATCGCGGCCTTCAACCAGATGGGCGCCGCCAACGGCATCCAGGTGGACGAGAGCGCCGACTCGAGCGTCTTCAACACCACCACCCTGAACACGTACGACGCCGTGGTCATGCTCCAGTCCTCGGGCATGGTCTGGGACAACGACGCCCAGCGCGCCGCCGCCCAGGCGTACGTGCGCAGCGGTCACGGCATCGTGGCGGTCCACAACGCCACCGACATGAACATCGAGTCGGAGTTCCCCTGGTGGGACGACGTCGTCATGGCCGGCGCTCACATGACGGCGCACTCCAGCATCGTGCAGGGCACGGCCAAGGTGGCGGACAAGGTGCACCCGTCCACCGCCGGGCTGCCGGACCGCTGGGTGCGGTCTGAGGAGTGGTACAACTTCGACAAGAACGCGCGCGGTGACGTGCACGTCCTGGTCACGGCGGATGAGACCACCTACGACGCAGGCGGCGCCAGGATGGGTGCCGACCACCCGATCTCCTGGTGCCGCAACGCCGAGGGCGGCAAGGTGTGGGCCACCGCGATGGGCCACGAGGCGGCCGCCTACTCGGAGCCGAATTTCCTGAAGCATCTGCTCGGCGGTCTCAAGTGGGCCGCGGGCGCGGCCGCGGGCGACTGCGGCGGCACGGTCGCCGACCGCTACCAGAAAGTGACCCTGGACGGCGCCCCCGACCAGCCCATGCAGCTCGACGTGGCCTCCGACGGCAAGGTGTTCTACATCTCCCGCTCGGGCAAGGTGAACGTCATCCACACGCACGACGGCGTGCCCGAGACGCACCTCGCCGGTCAGCTCAGCGTCTACGACGGTGGTGAGGACGGCGGCATCGGCCTGGCCCTCGACCCGGACTTCGCCACCAACCGGTGGATCTACCTCAACCACTCGCCCACCGGCACCGCCGAGATCAACCGGGTCACCCGGTTCACCATCAAAGCCGACGATACGCTCGACATGGCCAGCGCCAAGACCGTCATCGAGGTCCCGGCCTACCGAGGATCGGACGAGCCGGGCCACACCGGCGGCAGCCTCGCCTTCGGGCCCGGCGGCAACCTCTACATCGGTGTCGGCGACGACACCAACCCGTTCGCGTCCGACGGCTACGCGCCGATCGACGAGCGGGCGGGCCGCGAGAAGTTCGACGCCCAGCGCTCGTCCGCCAACACCAACGACCTGCGCGGCAAGATCCTGCGTGTCCACCCCAAGGCCGCTGGCGGGTACACGATCCCCGCGGGCAACCTGTTCGCACCGGGCACCGTCAAGACGCGGCCCGAGATCTACGCGATGGGCTTACGCAACAGCTTCCGCTTCGCGGTCGACCCGGAGACCGGCTGGATCTCCGCCGCCGACTACGGGCCCGACGCGGGTGGGGAGAACGCGAACCGCGGTCCCGAGGGCACCGTGGAGTGGAACCTGATCAAGCAGCCGGGATTCTACGGCTGGCCCTACTGCGTCGGTAACAACATCCCCTTCAACGACTACAACTTCGCCACCGACACCTCCGGCGCCAAGTTCAACTGCGCGGCACCGGTCAACAACTCGCCGAACAACACAGGTCTGACCACGCTACCCGCGGCCAAGCCCGCGCAGGTCTGGTACGACTACCACGCCTCCGCCGAGTTCCCCGAGATCGACCTCGCCGGCGGCGCGGCCCCGATGGGCGGCCCGTTCTACCACTACGACGCGGCCAGCACCTCCGAGCGCAAGTTCCCCGCGTACTACGACAAGACTCCCTTCTTCTACGAGTGGAGCCGCAACTTCGTGAAGGAGTTCCGCCTCGACTCCGCGGGCGACCTCCTGAAGATCAACCCGTTCGTCGCCCAGCTCGGCCTGCGCGCGCCGATCGACATGAAGTTCGGCCCGGACGGCGCGATGTACCTCGCCGAATGGGGCAACGGCTACGGGCACTCCAACACCGACGACGGCATCTACCGGATCGACTACGTCGCCGGCAACCGCGCACCGCTGGCCAAGGCGAGCGCCACTCCCGACAGCGGACAGGCCCCGCTGGACGTCGCCTTCTCCTCCACCGGCTCCGCCGACCCGGACGCCGGCGACGTGCTCACCTACACCTGGGACTTCGGTGACGGATCCACGGGCACGGGCCCGAACCCCGCGCACACCTACACCGCCAACGGCAACTACACCGCTCGCCTGACAGTCACGGACGCCGCAGGCAAGACGGGCACCACCAACATGCCCATCGTCGTCGGCAACACCCGGCCGAAGGTCACCTTCACCACCCCGGGCAACGGCCGCGTCTTCTCCTACGGCGACACCATCAACTACCAGATCGCCGTGAACGATCCGGAAGACGGCACCATCGACTGCTCAAAGGTCGTGGTGACCGCGGCGCTCGGCCACGACAGCCACAGCCACGACACCGGCCAGTACACCGGGTGCAGCGGGTCCATCACCACCAGCGCCTCCGGCCACGACGCCACCGCGAATACCTACTTCGTGCTGTCGGCCGACTACACCGACAACGGCGGTCTGAAGGGCACCACGAGCGCGACCCTCCAGCCGCGCCACAAGCAGGCCGAGTACTTCACCGCCCAGTCCGGCATCCGGGTCATCGACCAGAGCGGTGCCCAGAACGGCAAGCGCATCGGAGACATCTCAGACGGCGACTGGATCGCGTTCAAGCCCCTGAACCTGACCGGAGTCGAGTCGGCTACCTTCCGGGTCTCCGCCCCCTCCAGCACCGGCGCCTCGATCGAACTCCGGGCCGGCTCGCCGACCGGCACGCTCATCGCCACCAGCCCCGTCCCGTCCACCGGCGGCTGGGACAACTACGTCGACCTCACCCCCGTCGCGGTCACCGACACCGCCGGAACCCAGACCGTGTACGCGGTCTTCAAGGCACCGTCGGCGGACTCCTTCGACCTCGACGCGATCACCTTCAACGCACCCGGGACCGGGACGCCCGTCCCGACGAGCGGTAACACCTACACCGTGACGAGCGAGCACAGCGGGAAGCGGATGGACGTGCGCTCCGCGTCGACTGCAGACGGAGCGGCCGTCATCCAGTACACGGACAACGGCGGCAGCAACCAGAGGTGGCGGCTGACCGATGTGGGCAGCGGTAGCTTCACCCTCACCGCGCAGCACAGCTCCAAGTGTCTGGACCTGCTTTCCAAGAGCAACGTCAACGTCCAGCAGTGGACGTGCGTGGCGGGTGCGTCGGACCAGAAGTGGAAGCTCCAGCCGGCCGGGCTCGGTGCCTACCGGATCGTCTCGCTCCTCAGCGGAAAGTGCCTGACCGTGCCCCAGGCCTCCACCGCTGACGACATCCAGCTGACCCACGCGACCTGCAGCACCGCCGCGGCCAACCAGAAGTGGAGGTTCGGCCAGGTCTAGCCCCTCCGACCACCGGTGCCCGCCCCTGACCGCGGGCGGGCACCAGGCCCCACAGCAGCCTCGTTCGTTGCATTCCTTATTCCTTGAACTCTTCGTCCCCGCACCCGCTCTCGACGTCAGAGGTGGACACACCATGAGACGACCGATCACTCTCTTCACCGGGCAGTGGGCCGACCTGCCGTTCGACGAGGTCTGCCGACTGGCCGCCGGATGGGGCTACGACGGCCTGGAGATCGCCTGCTGGGGCGACCACTTCGAAGTCGACCGCGCACTCGCCGAACCCGACTACGTACGCCGGAAGCGAGAGATCCTCGACCGGCACGGACTCCGGGTGTGGGCGATCTCCAACCACCTCGTCGGCCAGGCCGTCTGCGACGACCCGATCGACGAGCGGCACCGCGCCATCCTGCCGGCGCGCCTGTGGTCCGACGACCCCGAGACGGTTCGCCGCAACGCGGCGCGCGAGATGGCCGACACCGCAAGGGCCGCGGCGCTGCTCGGCGTCGACACCGTCGTCGGCTTCACCGGCTCCTCGATTTGGCACACCGTCGCGATGTTCCCGCCGGCCACTCCCGGCATGATCGACGCCGGCTACCGAGACTTCGCCGACCGGTGGAACCCCGTCCTCGACGTCTTCGAGGAGCAGGGCGTCCGTTTCGCCTTGGAGGTCCACCCGAGCGAGATCGCCTATGACTACTGGACCACACGGCGGACCCTCGACGCCATCGGTAACCGGTCCTCCTTCGGCCTGAACTGGGACCCGTCGCACATGGTCTGGCAGGACATCGACCCCGCGAACTTCATCCTGGAGTTCGCGGACCGGATCTACCACGTCGACTGTAAGGACACCCGCGTGCGGGTCGGCGACGGCCGTCGCGGCCGGCTCTCCTCCCACCTGCCCTGGGGCGACCTCCGCCGCGGCTGGGACTTCGTCTCCACCGGCCGCGGGGACGTGCCCTGGGAGGACTGCTTCCGGGCACTGAACTCCATCGGCTACGACGGCCCGGTGTCCATCGAGTGGGAGGACGCCGGGATGGACCGCCTGGACGGCGCCGCCGAAGCGGTCGGCTTCATCCGCCGTCTCGCCGGGACGAGGCCCCCCGCCGCGTCCTTCGACTCTGCGTTCGCCACCCCCTCCCCGAAGGAAGGGACCGACCATGAATGACAATCCCTCGCGTGAATCCGGTCGGACCGGTGTGTGGTTCATCGGCGCCCGGGGCTCCGTGGCGACCACCGCCGTCGTCGGCGCCGCCGCGGTGGGAGCCGTACTCGTCCCTCCCGTCGGCATGGTGTCCGAGCTGGACGACTTCGCGGCCGCCGGGCTGCCCGCGCTCGACCGGCTGGTCTTCGGCGGCCACGACGTGACCTACACCCCGCTGCCCAAGCGGGCCGAGCAGCTCGCCGCCTGCGGCGTGTTCCCGCCGTCCCTCCTCCCCGCTGTCGAGCCGGCGCTCCAGGCCGCCGACCGGGAGATCCGGCCGGGAGTCGGTACGGACCCGGACCGGCCCCAGCGGGAGACGGCCGAAGCCCTCACCGAGGACATCGCCTCGTTCCGCGACCGGCACGGTCTCGACCAGGTCGTGGTCGTCGACGTCTCCTCAACCGAACCCCCGGCTGTTCCCCACCCCGCCCACGAGAGCCTCTCCGCCCTGGAGGAGGCCCTGGCCCACGCCCCCGACGTCCTCCCCGCCAGCTCGCTGTACGCGTACGCGGCCCTGCGGGCCGACTGCGGATTCGTGGAGTTCACGCCCTCGCCGGGCATTCGCATTCCCGCGCTGCGGGAACTCGCCGAGCTGCGAGGACTGCCGTACGCGGGCAGCGACGGGAAGACCGGCGAGACCCTGGTCCGCACGGCCCTCGGACCGATGTTCGCCCACCGCGCGCTGCGGGTGCGCTCCTGGTCGGGCACGAACCTGCTCGGCGGAGGGGACGGCGCGACCCTCGCCGACCCCGAAGCGGCCCTCAGCAAGAACACCTCCAAGCGCAGCGGCCTGACAGCCATGCTCGGTGACCAGGTGGAGGGCCTCACCCACATCGACTACGTGCCGAGCATGGGTGAGCTGAAGACTGCGTGGGACCACATCGCGTTCGAAGGGTTCCTCGGCACCGCCATGACCCTCCAGTTCACCTGGCAGGGCGTCGACTCGGCGCTCGCCGCGCCACTCGTCCTCGACCTGGCCCGTTTCCTGGCCCGAGCCAGAGAGCAGGGGGCCGTCGGGCCGCAGGAACAGCTTGCCTTCTTCTTCAAGGACCCCGTCCGGGCGGACGGCTCAGCGCCCGAGCACCGCCTGGTCACCCAGTTCGAGGCTCTGCGTGCCTGGTACGACGGAGAAGGAAGGTGACCGGGGCCGCAGCCGCAGCCGCAGCATGGTCCCGGTCCGTGCTGGAGCTCGTACGGGCCCCGGCCGCGCTCACCGTCCTGGGGGACACCCTCGCGGGCGCCGCCGCGAGCGGACGGCCCGCCGCAGCGGGGCGAACCGGGCGGCTTGCGATCGCCTCCACCTGCCTGTACTGGGCGGGAATGGCACTCAACGACTACGCGGACCGGGAGGTTGATGCCGAAGAACGCCCTGGCCGCCCGCTCCCTTCCGGCCGGATCAGCCCCCATGCCGCCCTCGCCACCGCGACCGCGCTCACCGTTGCGGGTCTGACCGCGGCGGCGGCGGCCGGAGGCCGGGACACCCTGGCAGTCGCCGTGCCGCTCGCGGCCACCGTCTGGGCCTACGACCTGACCCTGAAGAACACCCCGTACGGTCCCGCCGCGATGGCCGCGGCCCGCGGCCTCGACGTCCTCATGGGCGCGGGGGCCCGGCGGTCCCGGCACGCCCTGGCTCCGGCGGCCCTCCTCGCCGCGCACACCTACGCGATCACGGTGGTGAGCCGCAGGGAGACCCTCGGCGCGAGCGCCTCACTGCCGGCCGGCGCGCTGGCGGCCACCGGAGCGGTCGGCCTGGTCGCCGCCGCGCTGGCCCCGCCGACCGCCGCCCGCTCCCACAGGGCCGCCTCGACGGCGCTGCTCGGCGGCTACGTCCTGGCGGCAGGATCCGCCCAGCTGGCCGCAACCGCCCGCCCCGACGCCACCCGTCTGCAGCGCGCGGTGGGTGCCGGGATCCACGCCATGATCCCGCTGCAGGCGGCGCTGACCGCACGCGGCGGCTCCCTCCGCGCCGCGTTCTCCCTCCTGGCCGTCTACCCGCTGGCCCGAGGCCTGTCTCGGAAGGTGTCCCCGACATGACCGCACTGCGTTTCGGCTACGGCACCAACGGCCTCGGCGACCACCGCCTCGACGAGGCTCTGGAGGTGATCGCCGGCCTCGGCTACACCGGGGTCGCCCTCACCCTGGACCGCGGCCACCTGGACCCGTACACCCCGGGCCTGAGCCGCCGGCTCGCCAGGACCCGTCACAGGCTCACCGCCCTGGGCCTCGGCGTCGTGATCGAAACCGGAGGGCGCTACCTCCTCGACCCGTGGCGCAAGCACGCCCCCACTCTCGTCGACAGCGAGCCGGAGGGACGCGCCCGCAGGCTCGGCTTCCTGCGGAGGGCCGCGGGGATCGCCGCCGACCTGGAGGCCGAGGCGCTGTCCTTCTGGAGCGGCGTCCCCGAGCCCGGGATGAGCCACGACGAGGCGTTCCGGCACCTGGCGGAGGGCTGCGCGGCAGTCGTGGAAACCGCCGGTCTCGTCGGTGTCCGGCTCGGTTTCGAACCGGAGCCGGGGATGCTGGTGGCGGACCTCGACGGCTACGAGCACCTGCGCGAGACCCTCGGGCATCCGGACGCCTTCGGCCTGACCCTGGACATCGGACACTGCCAGTGCCTGGAACCCTTCCCGCCGGCTGAGTGCGTACGGCGGGCGGCGCCCTGGCTGGTCAACGTACAGATCGAGGACATGTGCCGAGGCGTCCACGAGCACCTGGAGTTCGGGCAGGGTGAGATCGACTTCCCCCCGGTCCTGGCCGCGCTGTCCGAGGTCGGCTACCGAGGATTAGTCTCCGTCGAGCTGCCGCGCCACGGGCACGGCGGTCCGCAGACGGCCGCCCGCTCGCTCGACGCCCTGCGCGCCGCCTCGGCGCACCCCTGGACGGCCGACGCGGTCCGGCGCGTGCGTGCCGACCCGCGTTCCCTGACCGCGCTGTTCCCTGTCGCGGCCCGCCACACGGGCGCCGAGGCCGGGGAGGCCGTGCGCGCCCAACTGCTGCAGGCCCTGCCCGGTTCCGCCCCGGAGCGGGCAGCGGCCCTGGAAGAGCTGTACCGGCAAGGGGACACGGCCGAGCGGCTCGCGGTGCTCCGTGCCCTTCCGCTCCTCGACCAAGACGGCGCAGTCGGCCCCGCAGCGCTGCCGCTGATCGCCGACGCCCTGCGCACCAACGACATCCGCCTGGTGACGGCCGCCGTCGGGCCGTACGCGGCCCGGTACCTCGACCCGCCCGCCTGGCGCCAAGCCGTCCTGAAATGCGTTTTCATGAACATCCCGCTGGCCACCATCGCGGGTCTGGCCCGGCGTACCGACCCCGAACTCGTCCGCATGTTCCGGGCCTTCGCCGCCGAGCGCCTTGCCGCCGGGCGGCCGGTCCCCGACGACCTGCTGACCCAGCTCGACCTCCACGACACCGGAGAGCAACATGCGCATCTTTGACCCCCACATCCACATGACCTCCCGCACCACCGACGACTACCGGGCCATGCGTGCCGCCGGAGTCCGGGCTCTCGTCGAGCCCGCCTTCTGGCTCGGTCAGCCGCGCACCTCCCCCGCAAGCTTCCACGACTACTTCGACACGCTCCTGGGCTGGGAGCCGTACCGCGCCGCCCAGTACAGCGTCCGACACTTCTGCGCGATCGCGCTCAACCCGAAGGAGGCCAACGACCCCCGCTGCCTGCCCGTCCTCCACGACCTGCCCCGGTACCTGGTGAAGGACAACGTCGTCGCCGTCGGCGAGATCGGCTTCGACTCGATGACCGACGCCGAGGAGCACGCCTTCACCGTGCAGCTGGCTCTCGCCCGCGAACACGGCCTGCCCGCCCTCGTTCACACCCCGCACCGCGACAAGGCCGCCGGCACCGCCCGTACCCTGGAGATCGTCCGCGCCGACGGCATCGACCCCGCCCTGGTCGCCGTCGACCACCTGAACGAGGTCACCGCCCCCGTCGTCGCCGCGTCCGGATGCTGGATGGGCTTCTCGATCTACCCGGACACCAAGATGGACCCGGACCGGATGGTGGCCCTCCTCAAGGAGCACGGCACCCGCCGCGTCCTGGTGAACTCGGCCGCCGACTGGGGCCACAGCGATCCGCTGCGCACCCACGCGACCGCCCTCGCCATGCTCGAAGCCGGATTCACCGAGGACGACGTGGACCAGGTGTTCTGGCGCAACCCGGTCGAGTTCTACGGGCAGAGCGGCAGGCTCGTCCTGGACGACGTCGACCTCCCTTCGGGCGAGGCCGTGTTCGCCGGCAACTCGATCCGCAGGGGCGGCAACTGATGCGCCTGCGCCATCCCGGTGGGGAACTCGTCCACGTCGGTTACTGCACCAACGTGCATCCAGCCGAGGACCTGGACGGCATCCTCGCCCAGCTCGACACCTACGCCCTGCCCGTGCGCGAACGCCTGGAAGAACCGGTCCTGGGCATCGGACTGTGGCTCGCCCACCCGGTGGCCGCCGCCCTGGCCGCCGAAGCCGGCCTGACACGGAGGCTGCGGGCCGAACTCACCGCGCGGGGCCTTGAGGTCGTCACCCTCAACGGCTTCCCGTACGAGGGCTTCCACCGGCCCGTCGTCAAGCACGCCGTGTACCGGCCGGACTGGACTTCGCCGGACCGGCGCCGCTACACCGCGAACCTGGCCCGTGTGCTCGCCAGGCTCCTGCCGGACGACGTCGCGGAGGGCAGCATCTCCACGCTCCCGTTCGGATGGAGTGCCGATTGGCGTCCGCACCACTCCGACATGGCGGCACGCCAGATACGCCTTCTGGGAGCCGAACTCGGCGAGATCGGCCGACGGACGGGCCGGACCGTCCGGGTCGCGTTCGAACCGGAACCGGGATGTCTCGTGGAGACGACCACGGACGCGGTACGACACCTGTCGGACCTCGACCCCCACCACTTCGGCCTCTGTCTGGACATCTGCCACCTCGCCGTGGCCTTCGAGACACCGGAGGAGGCCGTGAACCGCCTGGCCGGAGCCGGCATCCCCGTGGTCAAGGCGCAGATCTCCTGCGCCCTGCACGCCGAGGACCCGGCGAACGCGGGCACGCGCGCGGCACTCGCGGCCTTCGCCGAACCCCGTTTCCTCCATCAGACGCGCCGGGCGGGACGGCCCGCCACCGGAACGGACGACCTGCCGGAGGCGTTCACCGGACCCGCGGCGCTCGGTGACGGCAGCCCCTGGCGCACCCACTTCCACATCCCCGTACACGCCGACCCGGTGCCCCCGCTGACATCGACCCGGTCCGTCCTCCGCGGTGCGCTGGCCGCGCTGCTGCGCGCCGACCACCCCGTCACCCGGCACTTCGAGACGGAGACCTACACCTGGTCGGTGTTGCCCGAGCCCCCGCTCGACAGCGCCGGTCTCGCCGACGGGATCGCCGCCGAACTCGCCTGGACGCGTCGCGAACTGCTCGGGCTCGGACTGTCCGCGCCGAACCCCGAACCCGAGCGGGACCGCTCGCCCGAATGGAACCGGAGTGCCCGATGAGTGTCGTCGTCCTGGACGTCGTAGGGCTCACCCCGCGCATGCTCGCCCACATGCCCCGCCTGCGAGCCGTCGCCGCATCGGGTTTCACCGCCCGACTGGACACGGTTCTGCCCGCGGTCACCTGCACGGTCCAGTCCACCTTCCTGACCGGGCGGATGCCCGCCGAACACGGTGTCGTCGGCAACGGCTGGTACGACCGCGACATGGGCGAGGTCGCCTTCTGGCGCCAGCACAACGCCCTCGTCCAGGGCGAGAAGGTCTGGCAGACCGCCCGACGCACCCGCCCCGGCCTGAAAGTCGCCAACATCTGCTGGTGGTACGCCATGGGGGCGGATGTCGACATCACCGTCACCCCGCGACCCGTATACCACTACGACGGACGCAAATCCCCCGACTGCTACACGGTCCCGGCAGGGTTGCGCGACAGCCTCACGACCGAGTTCGGTCCGTTCCCGCTGTTCGACTACTGGGGACCGAAAGCCGGCATCGCCTCCTCCCGATGGATCGCCGACGCCACCCGGCGCGTCCTCGCCGACCACGACCCGGACCTCACCCTCATCTACCTCCCCCACCTCGACTACGACCTCCAGCGCCACGGCCCGAACTCCCCCCAGGCGCGGGCCGCGGCCGGTGAACTCGACACCGTCCTGGCGCCTCTCCTGGAATCCCTGGCGGTGCGGGGCAGCACGGTCGTGGTGCTGAGCGAGTACGGCATCACCGAGGTACGGCGTCCCGTCGACATCAACCGGGCCCTGCGCCGCGAGGGCCTGCTGAACGTGTACACGCAGCAGGGGATGGAGTACCTCGACCCCTGGACCTCCCGCGCCTTCGCGACCCCCGACCACCAGGTGTCCCATGTGTACGTCGCCGACCCCGAGGACCTGTCACACGTCCGGGAGGTGCTGCTGAGGACCGAGGGAATCGACCAGGTCCTGGACCGCGAGGACCAGAAGAAGGCCGGGCTGCGGCACGCGCGAGCCGGTGAACTCGTCGCCGTCGCCTCCTCCGACAGCTGGTTCACCTACTACTACTGGCTGGACGACGAGCGGGCCCCGGATTTCGCCCGCGGGGTCGAGATCCACCGCAAGCCGGGCTACGACCCGGCCGAGCTGTTCTTCGACCCGGCCGATCCACTGGTCATGGCCAGGGCCGCCATGACCGTGGCCAAGCTCAAGCTGGGCGTACGGACCGCCATGTCCGTCGTGCCCACCGACCCGTCCTGCGTCCGCGGCAGCCACGGCCGACTCCCGGACGACCCCCACGACGGCCCCGTCCTGCTGTGCTCCAGCCCCACGGGCGCCCGGGAACGCATACACGCCACCGAGGTCAAGGAGTTCCTGCTCGCCTGCCTGGAGCACACCACGACGGACTGACCACGCTGCTCCGAGAGCCGTCGCGCGATCCGCGCCCCTTCGTACACCCCGGTCCGCCGACATCCCGTGATCGTCCACACTTTTAGCCTGGGAGGCATGCCGCAGCCCGAGTTCAGCGCCGACGACTACATTAATCCCGAGGCTCCCGAGGATGAGCGCCGTCTCAGGCCGGACCACCCTCGTATCCGTGACCACTCCTACGACTGCTCGCGCAGCACCCAGGAGTATGACCTGTGGAAGAAGTCACTCATCGCCACCATGATGGAGCCCTGGGACGCCTACCCCGACCTGGCGGCGATTCCCGAGGACGCCGTACCGGGTCCTTCACTCACGCTGTTCGTCAAAGAGCGACAGCGCGGGCCCGGCTACGTAGCCGACTTCCTCTACAAGGCGGCAGATCTGCCGGTGACCGTACAGACCCCAAGGATCAGCCTCAGGTCGGACGACATCCCTGCGATGGAAGGTCAGCGGTGGGTCGGACGGTTCACGGTGAGGGTGTTGATTCGGTCGAGTTCGCCGAAGTAGGGCTGCGCCCCCTTCTCGACCTTGGTGATGGCGAGTTCGGCGCTGTTGGCGTAGAGGGCGTACCCGACGAGCTTGGCCACTGCCCCTTTGTTGGTGGTGCCCTTCAGTGTGGTGGTGTGGCCGTCGAAGCGTAGTTCTGCCGTCACCGTGGCATCGCGGACGGCCTGCCCGTTCGGGGTGGTGATCCGTGTCTTGGCCGTGATGCGCCAGGGGGTCGTGATGTCGGGCTTGTCGAGGCTTTCGGCGTGTGCGGTGAGGGAGGCGACTGCCGGCTGCGAGGGCGCGCTCTGGTGGACGGTGACCCGGTCGACGGTCCAGAAGGCGCTGTTGGTGCCGGTGTAGCGGAAGCGCAGTTGCAGGGATCGTGCACCTGCGGGCGCGGTGAGCTTGAGGATCTCGTTCGTGTTGACGTTGGTCCGGTAGGACTTGAGCAGGGCGGGCGCGCCGCCGTCCCACACGGCGTAGACGTCACCGGTCTGCGGACCGTCCACGCGGTAGTGACTGGCGAAGGAAAGATTGACGGCTCCGGTGCCGGCGAGCTCGTAGACGGGACTGACCAGGGTGGAGTCGAACTGCCCGGCGTCGTGCGCCTTGTCGTCCCACTCGTCGGAGTCGGCGACGGCGAAGACGTCGCGGGCGCGGACATTGCCTTCGCGGTTCTGTCCGAGCTCGGAGTTGGTCCAGAACTCGTCGGTGGCGAAGGACCAGCCGCGCCACTCGGTGATGCCGCCGGCCGGCATCCGGGAATTGTCGATGCTCCAGCCCTGCGGGGCGGTGGTGGTCCAGCCCTTCACGTCCGGTCCTGGACGGGTCTCGTCGACCTGGGTCTTGAGCGAACCACGCAGGGAGTCGAAATCGTCGGCGACCAGGTCACGGATCGACGTGCCGTCCAGCTTCCAGGCCGGATTGGTGATCACGCCTTCATGCTTCAGTACGGTGGGCGCGATATCCGTGATCTTCACGTCGTTGCGTACCGAACCGGGAGGGATTCCGGGGCCCTTGGCGATGACGAAGGTCTTCCGTTCCAGCGGGGTGTTGCCTCCGTGGCCGCCGGTGGGGGTGTGTCCGTGGTCGGCGGTGACCGTGATGAGCCAGTCCTCGTCCGCGTAGCTCGGACGGGTGGCCACGGCGTCGAGCAGTTGGCCGATCTGGTTGTCGGCTTTCCTGAGTGCCTCGGCGTACTGGGGGCTCGCGCTTCCGGAGTTGTGGCCGGCGCCGTCGACCTCGTCGAGGTGAACGAACGTGGAGTCGGGGTTGCCGTTGCGCAGGTAGTCCACGGCCTTCGCGGTGGTGCCCGCGTCGTCACCGCCTTCCAGTCGCAGGTCGGTCTTCTCGCCGAAGATGATGGTTGGGATCGGGGACCACGTACCCACCACCAGAGTGGAGATGGCCGGGTCGGCGGTTTCCAGGCGGGTGGCGTAGTCGGGGTAGGTGCCGAAGGCCGGGTCGGTGAAGTTGTTGTCCTTGACGTTGTGCTTGTCCGGCCACACGCCCGTGGCGATCGTCGACCAGCCGGGGCCGGAGACGGTGGGCGCATACGGGTTGGCGTAGAGGTTGCTCGTGGCCGTCATGCCGCCCGCCATCAGCGACTTGAGGCGCGGCAGATCCGTCTTTGCCAGGACGTCGAAGGCCGCTCCGTCCACACCGATGACGAGGCTCTTCGACCTCTTGGTGCCGCCGGGCAGGTTCTTGTAAGGGGCGGTGACCGCGGTCCGGCTGCTCGGAGCCGCCTGCACCGCTCCCGCGAGCGGGAGCGTGGTGGCGGTGACGGCAATGGCCAGGGCGATGGCAAGGCGTGCCAGTGGTTTGAGGTTCACGGTGAGGGTCTCCGGGAGGTCGGAAGAGCAGGGGCCCTTTGGCTCCCTCTCGCACCGAAGCATGGCGTCAACTGCCCAACTGGACTGGACCCGTTATGATTCGTGATTGATCCCGGCGTGATGGCCGTCTGTGAGTCAACCGATGTTCCGACACTTTTCGGCGATAGGTCTGTTGCGGGGTTCTTGGCCTGACAGCGGTCGTGCCGCAGGGTCCGGAGTCGGCGGTCGGCCCCTTTGTCGTTCTCCCTTCGCGTACGGCCCGGCAGGACGCCGAGGCGACCGTGCGCGGTGACCTCGAGGCGATTCGCTTCGACGCCGCCAACGGCTCCCTGCAGGCGGGCGGCGTGGAGGTTCTGGAGGCCGAGACTTACAACGCTTCCGTCCTGATCGACACCGTCCATGAGGAGCTGGAGGCGTCCGCGCACAACGGCTCCATCACCATCGGCGCCTACAACAGCCGCCGTGGCTCCGCCGGGACCCACAGCGGCGACGTGGCCATCAGCGCCACTCCGGCCTCCACCGGCAAGCTCGCCGCCCGCACCCACAACGGCAATGTCCGCGTACGCGGGGCCGGTCACCTGGACGTGAAGACCGCCACCCACAACGGCCGGGTCTGGTAGTTCTGGTAGCCGAACGCCTTCGCGATGACGGGGGCGGGGGCCTGGAGGACAAGCCGGCGGATCGAGGAGGCGCGGCCGCGCTGCGGTGGGATGCCGAGGCGATGTCGTTGCCGGGTGCTACCGGGTGGGGGACATCTGTGGCGAATGGCGTTTGGCATTCCGGATTGGGCACGGTTCTCGGCGCTTCAGGTCGGCGGTGGTGCGCCGGCGCAGCCCGGTCCGCTCCAGGCGCTTCGTGCCTGTGTGGGGCAGGGCGCCGGCGTGGACATTCTCGGCAACGGAGACGTGCGGGATGATCCGGATGTAAGCGGCGCGTACCCGGTCCGGCGAGTCCAGGTCGACGCGCTGTCCCTCGAGGACGACGTGGCCATCGGTAGGCTGGTGGTCGCTGGTGAGGATCTTCAACCGGGTGGACTTGCCGACGCCGTTCTCTCCCATCAGGACGGTGATCTGGCCGCCGGGGAAGTCGAGGGTGACGCCGCCGAGGGTCTGGACCGCGCCGAACCGCTCGGCGACCTGTTGGACACCGACGCTTCCGGCAGCGGGCTGGACCGGCGGCGGGTCGGTTGGTGTGCGGCGGGGGCCGGTCATGGCGGTTGTTCACCTCGGGGACGGCGGTGGGGACTGAACGGTTGGCCGAGAGTGGCCGGTGAGGAGGGGAGGGGCCCCGGTCGGCCGGGGGGGATGACCGGCCGACCGGGGCTGTTCGGGGGCGGCCCGCCAGGCCGCCCGGTCGCGGGGACCGACGGCGATGGCTGTTGCCGGCCTGGTGGGTGCGTGGTGGTGACGGTCCGCGGTGAAAGGGTCGGGCGGGCGGGGCTCTCGGCGGGGAGCCTCCACGACGCGTTGCGTGTTCCGTGAGTTCGGAGCGGTTCGGGGTGCGGCTGTGCTGGTTTCCGACCTGTTTCCGTTGTCGTCTTGGGCGCTGATCCTGTGGCCGCGACATGCCCGCGTCAAGGTATTTGCATAATTAATGTCTGGCTGTACCTTCAGGGCATGACAGAGCAAAGGTGCCACCGCTTTCAGGGCCGAGTGGCAGTCATCACCGGCGCCGCCGCCGGTATCGGCGCCGCGACCGCCCAGCACCTGGCCGCGGAGGGCGCCGCGGTGGTGATCGTCGACATCGCCGACGCCGCAGGCCGGGCGACAGCCGAGGCGATCACGCGCCAGGGCGGGCGGGCCGAGTACCGGCATGGCGATGTGACCTCCGCAGCCATGTGGGACGACCTGGCCGCGCATGTGCAGCAGCGCTACGGGCGGCTGGACATACTGCACAACAACGCATACGCAGTGGTCGTCAAGCCCGCGCACGAGCTGACGGAGACGGAATGGGACGGCCAGCTGGCAGTCACGCTGAAGGCCGCCTGGCTCGGTGTGCGTGTCTTCGCCGAGCTGCTGCGCGACAACTTCGGCTCGGTGGTACTGACCTCGTCCGTCCACGCACTGGTAGGGCTGCCGGGCCATCCCGCGTACGCCGCGGCCAAGGGCGCGCTATGCGCCCTCGGCCGCCAACTGGCCGTCGAGTACGGTCCGCAGGTGCGGGTCAACACCGTTGTCCCCGGGCCGATCATGACGGCGGCGTGGGACCGCGTGGAGCAGGCAGGGCGGGCCAGCAGCGTGGCCGAGACGGTCGCCAAACGGTTCGGCACCCCCGAGGAGGTGGCGGCCACGGTCGCGTTCCTCGCCTCCCCCGACGCCTCCTACATCACCGGAACCACTCTCGTGGTGGACGGGGGCTGGTCGATCGTCAAGGCCTCTTCGTGACAACACAGACCGCGACGTGTCCCCCGGGCCGTCCCGCACACACCCGCCTTCAGGAAGGCCCCCGCATGAACCAGCCGCCGACCCGCAATCTGCACCAGCAGATCATCGACATCCTCGGCGGGCGGATCGTCAGCGGCGCCCACGCGCCCGGCTCGCTCCTTTCCCCGGACCAGTTGGAACAGGAGCTCGGGATCAGCAAAACCGTCCTGCGCGAGGCGCTGCGTGTCCTGGCGTCCAAGGGTCTCATTGACTCCCGCCAGAAACGGGGAACCTTCGTACGGCCCCGCGCGGACTGGAACCTCCTGGACGTCGACCTGCTGCGCTGGCAGGGCGCAGGAGTTCCCGACCAGGGCTTCCTGGCCAACCTGGGCGAGGTCCGCTCGATCATGGAGCCGGCCGCCGCCCGCCTCGCCGCTCAGCGCCGCGACGAGGCCGACCTCGCCGACCTCGCCGACGCCTTGGAGCGCATGGCCGCAGCCGGCAACAACACCGACGCCGCGGTTGAGGCGGACCTCGCGTTCCACCGAGTCCTGCTGGCCGCGACCCACAACGAACTGCTCACCCGGATGGAAGTGGTGATCGAGGCCGGCTTGCGGGTGCGTGACCACCTAGTCCACAGCACGGAGCACTGGGCCGACCCCGTGCCCGCGCACCGCGCCGTGCTGGATGCCGTCCGCGACCGCGACCCACAGGCCGCCGAACACGCCGTACGCCACCTGCTCGTCCAGGCGGACGAAGACCTCGACAGCCTGATGCCCCCCGGGGGGACCGCATGAAGATCACGTCCCTGGAGACGTTCCTCGTCGCCCCGCGCTGGCTGTTCCTGAGGATCGCCACTGACGAGGGGATCACCGGCTGGGGCGAACCCGTCGTCGAGGGCCGTGCGGACACCGTTCGCGCGGCCGTGCATGAACTGGCCGACCACCTCGTCGGTGAGGACCCGCTGCGGATCGAGCACCACTGGCAGGTGCTCACCAAGGGCGGCTTCTACCGCGGCGGCCCGATCCTGTCCAGCGCCGTCGCTGGCATCGACCAGGCCCTGTGGGACATCAAGGGCAAGACGCACGGGGTGCCCGTCCACCAGCTACTCGGCGGTCCGGTCCGCGACCGGCTGCGGATGTATGCGTGGATCGGCGGCGACAGCCCCACCCACGTCGCCGAACTCGCCCGCGAGCAGGTCGACGCCGGGTTCACGGCTGTCAAGATGAACGGCTCCGCGCACATGCGGTCTATCGACACGCCCGCCCAGACGAAGGCCGTCGTCGACAGGGTCGCCGCCGTACGCGACGCCATCGGCGACCACTGCGACGTGGCCATCGACTTCCACGGCCGGATGTCCACCGCGATGTCGAGGCGCGTCCTGCCCCACCTGGAGCCGCTGTTCCCCCTGTTCGTGGAGGAGCCCGTCCTGCCCGAACACGCCCGCGACCTGCGCCGGCTCGTCGACTCCACCACCGTGCCCCTCGCCTGCGGCGAACGGCTCTACTCCCGCTTCGACTTTAGTGACGTCCTTCCCACCGGCATCGCCGTCGCCCAGCCTGACGTCTCGCACGCGGGCGGCATCTCCGAGGTCCGCCGCATCGCCGCCCTCGCCGAAACACACGGCGTCGCGATGGCCCCCCACTGCCCGCTTGGCCCGATCGCGCTCGCTGCGAGCATCCAACTCGGCTTCGCCATACCGAACTTCCTCATCCAGGAACAGAGCATCGGCATCCACTACAACCGCGGCAATGACGTACTCGACTACCTGATCGACACGGAGCCCTTCCGCTTCACCGACGGACACGCCGTCCTTCCCACCGCCCCCGGTCTGGGCATCGACATCGACGAGGACGCCGTACGCCGCGCCGCCGAGATCGGACACCGCTGGCGCAACCCCCTGTGGCACCACGACGATGGATCGTTCGCGGAATGGTGAACCACATCCCCCTCACCGCCACCACCGACCCCCGCCACGGCGGACGGTGGACCAGCCTGCGCGGCGGCGCACGCGAATGGCTCTGGCACCGCCCCCACGGCGCCCGCGAACCCGTCCGGCCCGGTGACGCGTTTGTCGACGCTGGCGGCCTGGAGGAATGCCTCCCCACCATCCGAGGCAATCCCGACCACGGCCACGCCTGGTCCCGGCCCTGGCAACGCACGGGCGGCGAGGAGAGTGTGGAGTGCCCCGACTTCGTCCTACACCGGCGCATCCGGCCCGGACCGCAGGGGCTGCGCGCTTTCTACCGGCTGTCGGCCGACCCCGGCTACCGCTTTCTCTGGGCGGCCCACGCCCTGCTCGACGTCACCCCCGACGCCCGCCTCACCGCACCCGCCGCAACGGCCACCCGGGTCTTCCCCGAAGCCGCCCACCTCATCGACGCACCGTGGCCCGACCAGTCACCCTACCTGACCGGGCACTGGCCCACACCGCTCGGGCTGCCGCTGGAACGTCTCGGACCCGACGACGGCACCGCCGTCGGCGCCATCCTCACCGGCTGCCCGGACGTCTCAGTCACCGACGGGCCCGACACCCTGCGCCTCACCCTGCACACCGCCGCCGACGTCCCCCTGTCCATCGCCCTTTGGCGCAACCTCCGCGGCTACCCCGCCGCCGGCCCCTACCGCAGCATCGGCGTCGAACCCATGCTCGGATCCGTCTTCGACCTCGCAGAAGCCGGTGACAACGACGCCGCCACCGTCCCCGCCAGCGGCGAACTGCGCTGGGAACTCGACATCTCCGCCACCCGCACCCCACCCCCCGGGAGACCCCAGTGAGACTGACCGACCTGCCATACCGCACCCTCGCCATCGTCCGCGGAAGCGACCGTGACGCCGCTCTACGCACCGTGTTGACCCTCGCCGAGGAGGGGATCACCACCGCTGAGGTGTCCCTGACCACGGCGGATGCGTTGTGGGTGATCAAACAGGCCCGACGCGATCTCGGGCCCGACGCGCTGCTCGGCGCCGGGACCGTCCTGAGCGCCGACGACGCCGTCCGGGCCGCCGACGCGGGCGCCGCGTTCCTCGTCACCCCCGGCCTGGTCCCAGGCCTGCCCGAACTGCCGGTGCTGATGGGCGCCCTGACATCCACCGAGATCATCGCCGCGACCGGGCACGGCGCCCTCGCCGTCAAGCTCTTCCCCGCCCAGTTCGGCGGCCCCGCCTACCTGGCCGCGCTACGCGCCCCATTCCCCGGCGTGCCGTTCGTTCCCGTCGGCGGGATCGACGCCACCGCAGCCCTCGCCTACCTCGCCGCCGGGGCCGTCGCCGTCGGAGCCGGCTCCCCGCTCATCGGCGACGCCGCCGACGGCGGCGACCAGGCAGCACTGCGCACCCGCGCCGCGCAGTGGCGCACCGCCCTCACCCCGGCGGTGACCCGATGACCACGACCCCTGCCACCCTGGTCCCCGAGGTGGTGACCGTGGGGGAGGCGATGGCCGCGCTGCGAGCCACCGGACCGATAAGGCTCGCTCCGCCCATGGAACTGTCCGTCGCCGGGGCCGAGTCCAACGTCGCCATCTGCCTGGCCCGCCTCGGTCACCGCACTGCATGGGTCGGCCGGGTCGGCGCCGACCCGTTCGGCGCCTTGATCCTGCGCACCCTGCGCGCCGAAGGCGTCGACACCTCTCACGCCCGCACCGACACCCAGGGCCGGCCCACCGGCCTGCTCATACGCGAGGACGGCATCGGCGACCTCGCCACCATCCACTACTACCGCGACCGCTCCGCCGGATCCGCCCTCCACCCCGACGACGTCCTACCCGCCCTCCACCCCGACACCCGCATCCTCCACCTCACCGGCATCACCCCCGCCCTCGGCCCCACCGCAGCCCAGACCGTCCTCGCCGCAGCCACCCGAGCCCGGGAACTCGGCACCACCGTCTGCCTCGACGTCAACCACCGCGCCCGCCTGTGGACCCACCACCAGGCCCGACAGGTCCTGCTGCCCCTGGCCCGCCACGCCGACATCCTCATCGCCTCCGCCGACGAACTCCACCTCGTCGCCGACGACCCAGCCGACGACGAGAACCACGCCATCACCGGACTCCTCACCCAAGGCGCACGGGAGGTCGTCATCACCCGCGGCGGCGACGGCGCCAGCATCACCACCATCGCCGACGGCACCCACCACGCTCCAGCCCGCCGCGTGCCCGTCGTGGACGTCATCGGCGCCGGCGACGCCTTCGTCGCCGCCTACCTCTCCGGGGTCCTCGACAATCTCACCACCGAGCAACGCCTCCACCGTGCCACCGCCACCGCCGCGTTCGCCGTCGCCACCCGCGGCGACTGGGAAGGCCTGCCCACCCGTACCGACCTCGCCCTCCTCGACACCCCCGCCGGCACCACCCTGCGCTGACCCCGAGGCCCCCCCATGCACAACCTCAGCCCCCGCATCACCGTCCGGGCCCGCGGCGCCCATCAACTCGCCGAAGGCGCCCGCTGGGTCGACGACCGCCTGATCTTCACCGACATCCTCACCGGACGCCTCCTCGAAGCCCGGAACCGCGCCCCCGCCCCCGCCCGGGAACTCATGCGCCTGGACGTCCCCCTTGGCGCTGTCGCCCCCGTCGCCTGCCGCCCCGGACACTGGATCGCCGCCGCCGGCACCGGCATCACCCTCCTCACACCCGATGGCACCACCGACTGGCTCGCCCGCCCCGAAGACCACGCGCGTGTCCCTACCCGCATGAACGACGGCGTCTGCGACCCCCACGGCCGGTTCTGGGCCGGCAGCATGCCCTACGACGGCACCACCCCCGGCGCCGGCAACCTCTACCGCACCGACCACGACGGCACCGTTCACCACGTCCTGGACGACACCCACCACGCCCTCGGCCAGGCCGGCATCGCCGAACCCGCCTCCTGCACCGGGCCCCTGCCCGCCGGGCCACCCTCGACCGGCTGATGGCCCAGAGCACCATCAGCCACTGCGAAGCCGGTCAGCCCGCCCGCGCCGTCGACATCCTCCAGCAGCGCCTCGCACGCAGGATGTTCGCCCCCAGGGACCGCGCGTTCTTCACCGCGTACCTCTCCAGCGCGCTGGCCACCGCGGGCGAACCCGACCAGGCCGCAACCACCGGCCCGAGCGCACTCCGCCTCGCCGCCGGCCAGGCGCTCAGGAGCACCTGCTCGCTGCGCTCGGCGCGTTACGCTCGCGTCGCGAGGACGAAATCACACGCCCGGGGGACGCTGGCGACCAGTCCCGGACACAGCGAAGCGGGGCCGCCACCAGTCGGTGACGACCCCCCGCAACAAAGCGCACTGTGGCTCAGCTGCGAGCCAGACGGCCACCTGCTCAATCAGACCGGCCCATAATCCAGGGCTTCGGCGTAGTCGCAGAGCGTCCGATCCGGTCTACGACACAACGCCCACGGCGCCCGCTTACGCTCCTGGGACTCACATGATCACGAACCGGACATCATGCGACTACGCCGAATCCCTGCCCACCCCCGCACAGCCCACGGCCGGCCGCCGGGGCCGACTCGCCGCCGAGGCAGTCGAGGCGTCCGCGGCGTCCGCGGCGACGCCCTCCTCCCCGACCGGCGCCAACCCGCCACAGATCTGGACGCCGCCACGCACTGACCGCCCGTTACCGGCCGGGGTCGGCTGTCTGCTTGGGGGTGCCCGGCCCGTCGGTACTGCCCCCGCAAACCGGGCACCGAGCCTCTATTGCTGTTGCTGCTGTTGCTGTTGCTGTTGCTGTTGCTGTTGCTGCTGCTGCTGTTGCTGCTGCTGCTGCTGTTGCTGTTGCTGCTGTTGCTGTTGCTGCTGTTGCTGTTGCTGTTGCTGCGGGTTCTGCTGCTGTTGCTGTTGCTGCTGCTGTTGCTGTTGCTGTTGCTGTTGCTGTTGCTGTTGCTGCTGTTGCTGCTGTTGCTGTTGCTGTTGCTGTTGCTGTTGCTGTTGCTGCTGCTGTTGCTGTTGCTGTTGCTGCTGCTGCTGCTGCGGGTTCTGCTGTTGTTGTTGCTGCTGCTGCTGGTTGATTTGATTGATGATTTGGACTATGACCGGTTGAGCGATGCCGAGGCGTTTCCCCGCGGCCTCTGTCGCTGCCCTGGCCTCTGCCTTAACCACCTGCGGAGGGGCACCTCTCCGCTCCGCCGCTTGCGCTGCAGCCGTACCCGCCTTCAGGGCAGCGGCTGCCTGTGCCGAGGACGCTGCAGGGCCGACGCAAGCCACAGAACCTACGGAGAACGGGCCCCGGCCCGTAACGGTGACCGGTGCGATGCGACCGTCAGAGGAGGAGCGCACAGACTTTCCACCAGGCGAGACGGTGAACGTCTTATTGGCAGCGAAGCTCTCTCCCGTCAGAGTGCTTCCGCTCACCCGACACTTCGGGGCGGCAACGGCGGAAGCTGAGGTGACGGTGGCTCCAGCCATTCCGCCTCCAAGCGCGACTATCGCGGCGACACTCAATGCGATTTTGCCTTTCACGGACTTCTCCTCTCGACACTGCGCCATCACTGAACTGGTCAGGTATGACAGCAGTTGAGGCACCTTCAGGCAGCCAACGACAAAGCCAGCTCGGCTGGAACTCGTCTGGCAGGAGCCTCAATACCATCCGGGTGCCCCCTCCGGTCCACCCAGCACGGACAGGTTGAAGTAGCAATAGATACTCGGCTCGGATCACTTTGCCTGACAGTTGAGCGGCTGTTGGTGTTGCGCGGGAAGTTGACGGGCAAAGCGGGATTTCCCAGTACGCCGTACGTCCCCACTACCGCTACGACCAGCAAGGCCCCAGGGCGACATAATCTCGAGCCAGCTGGAGGGCAGCACATGCCTCTCTTCCACCATGCTCGCCATCCCGTTGAATCGCATCCCGAGTGCGAGGGTGCCGGGGGTGGCGGTCGCCCGGTCCATGGCTTCGGCCAAGCTGGGATCGCGGCGACCCCTGGTAGACCGTCGCTGTTCATGATGCCGACCTCGGCCGCAGCCTTCGCGGTCGCCATCCCGGCCCGCAGGTACTCCAGAAGCTGCCGGCACCACTCCGGCGTGAAACGGGAGACGGCGCTCCCTCCGCTTCACGGGCGCGGCGGCCACCACGTCGCACGCGGTGGCGAAAGCCGGCTGCTCGCTGCGCCCCATTAGACCGGCTTCGGGGACCGACCCATCATCAACGAGCACGCCCACACGGCCCTCGCGCGAGCGGCCGTACTCATCCGACGTCCACGTCTCATCCGTCTCCACAAACACCTCCAACACCGTCCCCACGGGACGCGGTCCACCTCCCCGATACGACGATCGCGCAACGGGGGGTGCACGCAAGGCCAGAACCGGCGAGTTGACTCCGAACGACGAAGAAGAACCCGCGCGAAGCGGACCGGCGCGCCGCCCTCCGACGGCTCGATACCGGACCTGCGGCCGGTCAGCGGTGATGTCCAGCAAGTGCCGCCCGCCGTGCTGCGGGAACGGACCCTCGACAGCGCCCGCGCCATGCGGACGGAGCGCTGGCCGCCCCTGGCGACTGACCCGGGACATGGGCGTGTGCCGGGCGGCTGGCGGGCGGCCCGGCACACGATCACTGCGGTTTCGGCTGCCGCCCGTTCACGGGCGGCAGCCGGGGGCCCGGGTTAGCGGCGGCGGCCCCAGGACTCGGTGTCGACGGTGCGGTTGCGGTCGTCGCGCAGGGTGGCGGTGTCGGCGCGGTTGCCCCAGACGTGGTCACGCTTGCCCTGGAAGAGGTCGGTGCGGATGTCGCGGCCGGATCCGGTGTGGATGCGGATGGTGGCACGGCCGCCGATACGGACGTTGTTGAAGCGGTAACGGTTGCCGTCGGAGTCACGCAGCGTCCAGCCGCGGAAGTTCACGGCCTGGCGGGTCGTGTTGCGGATCTCGACCCACTCGCCGTTCAAAGAACGGTTGGAGCGATCGTCACGCCCGGGGCTGTCGGCCTGAACCCGGGAAATCTCCACCCGCGGCTGCCGGTCATGACCCCGGTCCGCCGCGGTGGCCGGGAGTGCCGCGGCGGACACGATCGCACCCGCGGCCAGGACAGTGGCACCCATACGGCGGGCGGTCGAGGAAACAGACATCTCGTGGCCCTTCAAGAACTGTGCCTCACCCGCCGATACGTACTCCGTAGCGGTGCGGGTGCCCGGCCCGCAGTGGGCCGAGGACCCAAGCGCCCGGAGCGCACCACCGGGCGCACTGGTCCGTCCGTCACTCAACCGGAGCAGCAAGTTCCGTAACTGCCGTTCTGTACGATTCTTCGTACACACAGACCGAAACCGTGCGGCCGGCCGAATCTGTTCGCCCGCCCTGGTCGACCCCTTCGCCTACTCGGCGGCCAGTTGGCCCGATACACGTGGGGTGCGCGGCTCGATCGGCGAGCGACTCCGAAGCCGACAGGCACTGTGCCGCGTCCGCGGTGACCGTGCGCAGTGAGGAAGTCGGCCAGTGGCCAGCCACCCAACGCCGGGACTGGGGACGGCTGAACAGCGAGCAGCGTGAGCGCCTGGCCGACCCCGGCATCGGCTGGGCGCGGTGGCCCCTCAGCGGAGTGAGGGCGACGGGCCCCTGGAGGCGTTCGTCGAGGCCGGGGAGGAGTTCGTCGAGGAAGGTGAGGTCGGGACGCAGGCCGGGTCAGGACGGTGTCCGGAAGTAGCTGTTCCCTCGGAAGGGGGACCCCTGCGCCCGTGACCGTTTCCGGATTTCCTCGACCCTCGTTAGGTTCCGCGGCAGCATCCTCGGTGTCTGTGCTGCCTCGACCGCTTGTGCACGAGGCACCTACTGGACCGTCGACCGCGCGCTCCTGTCCAAGGGGGGTTTCATGTTTGATCATTCCGTCGCCGCCGTAGTGGCGGGGGTTGGTTGTTGCCTTCCGACTCGGGTGGTGCAGAACACGGATGAGCCGATCGCACTGCTCGACACGACCGACGAGTGGATCCGGTCGCGGACGGGAATCGAGAGGCGGCGGTGGGCCGGGCTGGGAGAGAGCACGGGTGATCTGGCCGTGGAAGCGGGCCGGCGGGCTCTTGAAAGTGCGGGTGTCAACGGCGTGGACCTGGTGGTGCTCTCGACGACGACTCCAGACCATCGGTCTCCGGCCACGGCTCCCTGGGTTGCCGCGCAGCTGGGCCTTGGCTCGCTCCCGGCGTTCGACATCGCGGCTGCCTGTTCGGGTTTCGTGTACGCGGTCGCTGCCGGTGACGCGTGGATCAGGTCCGGGACGGCACAGCGGGTTCTGGTGATCGGTGCGGAGACGCTGTCCACGATCACCGACATGTCCGACCGCGGTACCGCTGTCGTGTTCGCCGACGGTGCGGGGGCGGCGGTGTTGCGGCAAGGCACACGCGAGGAGGCTGGCGCGGTGTTGGCCGTCCGGCTCGGTAGTGACGGCACGCAGAAGGATCTGGCGGTGATCGCTGCGGGCGGCGCGCGGTGGCCGGATCCGCAGCAGGTTGCGGAGCCCGGGGAGCGGTGCTTGCGGATGCAGGGGCCTCAGATGTTCGGCCACGCGGTGCGCCGGATGACGGAGGTTTCCCGTGGGGTGCTGAAGGAAGTCGGTTGGCAGGTCGAGGATGTCGAGGCGTTCATCGGCCATCAGGCCAACCAGCGCATCCTCGACAAGGTGGCGGACCTCGTGGGCGTACCTGCCGGGCGTTGTTTGGGCAACATTCGCAGTGTCGGGAACACTTCGTCGGCCTCCATCCCGCTCGTCATGGACGAGGCGGTACGGGAGAAAGCCGTGGCTCCCGGGGCCCGAACGCTTCTGACGGCGTTCGGGGGCGGGGCGGTGTGGGGAGCCGTCGCCTTGACCTGGCCCGATATTCAGCCCTCCCCCTGAAACAGAAGGAGCAGCACTGTCATGGACGCACGCAGCCAGGAGCCCTTGGTCTTCGTCACCGACTTCCTCGCGCGGACCTTCAGTCTGCCGGCGCAGAGGCTGGCCCCTGAGGCGACGTTTTCCAGCCTTGACCTCGACTCGATCGCTCAGGTGGAGCTGTTCGTCACCTTGTCGGACCACTTCGGCATCCAGCTGGACGACTCTCAGGCGCACGGGGAACTCACGCTGCAGCAGACGGCCGACCTGGTTCGAACCGGACTGGCCGACGTGGACCGGGGCAGTCGGCTCGCGCAGGGCTGAGCACGGCGGCAGGCCCAGGCGGGGTCCACGGTGACGGTTCGTGAGGAGAACCATGAGTGAAGTGATCGCACGTACGCTGCGATTCGACGGGTTGTCCCTGTCCTACCAGCTGGTGCGTAGCCCGAGCCCGTCGATCGAGCCGGTTCTGGTCATCGGGGGCGTGCTGCAGGGCATGCACGGCTGGTCGATCATGGAGCAGCATGTGCTTCCCTGGGCCGACCTGATCTCCGTTGATCTGCCCGGTGCGGGGGACTCGACACCCTTGCGGCCCCAGCAGAGCATGGAGGTGATGTGCCGCGCCGTTGAGGTGATCCTCGACGATCTCGGTGTCAACCGCGTCAACTTCCTCGGCTATTCCTTCGGTTCCGCGATCGCCTACCGCTGTGCGCAGCGGCGGCCCGAGCGTGTGGCCCGGCTGGTGCTGGGTGGGGTCCCGGTGCACATCAGCGACCGACTCGTGGCCTTGTGGACGCGCGCGGCGCAGAGCATGAATGCGGGAGATCCCCAGGGCATGGTGGACATCCTCATGAAGATGTTCCTGTGCCCTGCGGGCCGGGCACGCGTGCACAACGGCGACATCGTCCGCAGGCTGGTACGACGCATCACCTTGCGTGCGTTGACCGAGAATCCGTACGGCTTCGTCACTATGGAACGGTCGGTACTGGAGAACCTCGACCCCGTGGGCGGATTGGAGGGTGTGCCCACGCTCGTGTTCTGCGGCGAGCACGACACCATCAGCTCGCCGGCCGAGCAGCGGGACTTCGCCTCCGCCATCGGGGACAGCCGATTCGCCGCCATCGGCGAAGCTGATCACTGGGTGTTCCTCGAACGGAGGGAGGCCGCCACGGATTTGGTGATGCGGTTCTTCACCGGCCGGTCAGTGGCCGGTCTGCCCTACCTCGTCGGCCAGGACCGCGACAGCCGCGCGGCACACGACGCCACCGACGTGGCGGTCGGTTGACCCGCCGTCGCCCCGAGTTTGCGGGCGACGGCACCGATGCAAGGAGGATGTGTGGCTCAGACGGTTCTGTGCGGTCTGGGAGGCTGGCTGCCTCCGACCGTGGTGGACAACGAGCAGATGATGGCCCCCGCCACCGCCGCCTTCGTCAGGCGCCGCATCGGCGTCGCCAGTCGTCACCGGGTCACGCCGGGCAGCGCGACCGTCCACCTCGCCACGCAGGCAGGGCGACGCGCCCTGCTCAGCGGCGGCATGTCAGAGGTGGACGCGCTCATCGTGGCGACAACGACACCCGACCGCCTCTGCCCTGCCGGAGCCCCCGAGGTCGCCAGCGAACTCGGCATGACCGGGATCCCCGCGTTCGACATCAACGCCGGCTGTTCCGGCTTCCTGTACGCCTGCGAACTCGCCCGTGGTCTGATCGCCGCCGCGAGCGCCCGGAGCGTCCTGGTCGTCGCTGCCGAGACGGCCTCCGCAATGGTCAACCCCAATGATCCCGACACCGCCCCCATCTTCGGCGACGGCGCCGGCGCCGTCGTTCTGCGCGCGGCCCGGCCCGCGGAGGCACCGACGTTCGGACCGGGGGTGTGGGGCAGCGACGGCACCCGAGCCGACATCATCGCCATCCACGCGGGCGGTGCCCGCCGGCGCACCCCCGACGTCACAGGCGATGAACTCTTCCTGCACCTGCGCGGCAGCGAGGTACTGCGTCACGCCGTACGCCGCATGAGCGACGCGGTACGCCAAGCGGTCAACGCCGCAGGCTGGACCCTCGACGAAGTCGACGTGCTTCTCGCCCACCAGGCGAACGCGGCGATCACCCACGCCGTCGCCGCGGCCCTCTCCTTCCCCGCCGCACGGATGCCCTCCAACATCGAGACGGTCGGGAACACCGCAGCCGCCTCCATCCCACTGCTGCTCTCCCACGCCGCCTGCAAAGGAACGCTCAAGCCGGGACAACGCGCGGTCCTGGTGGCCTTCGGCAGCGGCCTCTCCTGGGCCGCGACCACCTGTGTCTGGCCGGAAAATCTCGACCCACGCACCTGACCGTCTACAGGAGAACCCTGACCGTGCCGGACATGCTCACCACCGTCATCGACATCCTGACCCGCAACGCCGGTCTGCCTCCGGAACCTGTGACCCCCGACGCCACGCTCGTCGGCGCAGGAGTCGACTCCATGGCCATCGCCGTCCTGGCGATGATCCTGGAGGAAGACCACGGCCTGGCCGTCACCGAGACCGACCTCTCCGGCGTCCGAACCATTGCCGACCTCGCGGACTTCATCGAAACGCATCAAACGGCCACCGCATGACATGCGCCGCCTACGCCCCGCCGGCTGCGGCAGACCATCCCATCCCCTGGCGTGGCCACACCTACCCCTGCCGCACGGTGATGCAGCACCATTCACCGTCGGCGGCACCCCTGCTGATCCTCAGCGGCGGACTGCAGACCCGGCACTCCTGGGGACGCCTGGAACGCCACCTCGCGCCCCTCCATCCCCTCCTGATCCCCGACCTGCCCCCCGCCCGCAGTCCCGGCACACTGCCCGGCACCCAATCCCTCAGCTGGGACGACCTCACCGACGCCGCGCTCCACGCAGCCGACCACCTGGGTATCAAGCACTTCGCCGTCCTCGGCGTCTCCTCCGGCTTCCCCATCGCCTACCGCCTGGCACAGCAACACCCTGATCGCATCAGCGACCTGATGCTCTTCGGCGCCGCCCCGCGCCCAGGGCCCCGCCTGACCGCACTCATCCACGAAGGGCTGCGCCGCGAAACCGATTCCGAGCCGCCCGACCGCGACCGCGGCCGGGCAACGGGAGCAGTACCCGGCGCTGGAAGCGCCCCAGATCCCAGGTCTCACCGGGAGGTTGCCGAACGACTCGTCAGCGTCCTGACCAACCCCCAGGCAGGCCGACACTGCCTCATGATCCGCGCCGCCGCCCGCGTGATGCTCACCCAGCTGACCGCCTCCCCCCAGGATCCCCTTGTCCGCTACATCGCCGACCGCGGGCACCTCCTCCTCACCACTCCGCTGCCGCCCGGCGGCGTCAGGTCCGTCCGCGCACTCGTCGGCGTCGGAGAACACGACACCGTCACACCCGTCGAGGACAACCGTGCCGTCGCCGCCACCATCGACGACGCCACGTTCATCGTCATGAAGAACGCCGACCACCTCCTGCACATGGAACGCGACGCCGACTTCGCCGACGTCATCACCCGCTTCCTGCACCATCGGCCCCTCACCACGCCCGACACCGTCACCACACCCTCAAACACACCACCCACCCGGTCGTGACAGCCGGCCACGCCGGCATCAGCACACCACCCACACCACAGGAGGCCGCGCCGTGCACTCGACACCCCCTGACAACCCGGCCCTGCGGGTGCTGGTGGCCACCTGGGGCACCGCGGGCGACATCGCCCCGTACACCGGAATCGCCGTCGCGCTCAAGGCCGCCGGCCACCGCGTCACCGTCGTCACCTCCAACCGGTACGCCAAAAACTTCACCGACCACGGCATCGCCGTACGCGCCATCCATATCGACCACTTCGAGGAACGGGCACGCCAGGCCAAACCATGGCGCGAACGAGTCCACAATGGGCAGGCCATCAGTACCGAGGCCGGCTCCGTCATGCTCGGCACCGCGGCGGAGGGTCAGGACATCCTCCTCACCCACCCCCTGCTGCACCCCATGGCCGCCGTCATCGCCGAAGCCCTGCGCCTTCCCTGCATCGGCATCTACACCGTCAGCCACGCCATGATGGTTCCCCGTCTGATGGCCGCACTGCCGTGGAGGCGGCACAGCGTCGCCGACCTCACTGTCAGACTGCTCATGAGCCCGATGTACGCCCCGGCCCTGTCATGCCTGCGCCGCACCCTCGGCATGCGCATGCAACAGATCCAAGACCTGGCGGGCTCACTGCGAAACCAGCCGGTCCGCTACGGCATCAGCGACGCCCTGCTGCCCCCGAGCTTCACTCTGCCTGCGGGCCAGAGCACCACCGGCCACTGGCCACCGGCCCGGCCGCCCGGCTGGTCGCCCGACCAACGCCTGCAGGTCTTCCTCGACAGCGGGCCCGCCCCGGTCTACTTCGGCTTCGGCAGGATGGAAGAGGTGAACGGTGAACACCTCGTACGCGCCATCGTCCACAGCGCGAAGAAACTGAGGGTCCGCGCTGTCGTCCAAGCCGGCTGGGCCGGGATCCACGCCGAAACCGACGACGTCCTCACCATCGCGGAATGCCCCCACGACTGGCTCTTCCCCCGTATGCGCGCCGCTGTCCATCACGCCGGACCCGGAACGACTCACGCATCCCTGGCCGCAGCAACACCCACCCTCCCCGTCCCGGTCGGCCGGGACCAGCCCTTCTGGGCCTCCCGACTCACCGCACTGGGCCTGGCCCCCACCTCCCTGCCCATCCGCCAGGTCACCACCGCCAATCTCACACACGCCCTCCGCCAGACCCTCCTGGACGAGCGATACGGCCACAACACCCGGCGCATGCAAGGCCGGCTACGACAGCAGGACGGCCTGTCCCGCCTCGTACAGGACATCCCCACGCTGGCACGATGACCAACAGTCGGACACAGCCACGCAAACCTCAGCAGCCACGTACGTCGTGGCACCCCATAAGCCGCGAACACCCCCAACATCCCGCGGAGGGGGATCATGAGGGAAACCGGGCCATGCGCGAAACCGGTCAACCGGGGCAAGGTTCCTCGCCTGTCGGGGCATCCGAACTCGACCCGCCCATCCGCCCACCGGAGGCGGGCTGCCGCCCGCCATGACCCCAACACCCGTGGGAGGGTGGCCCCGTGACCACGACGACGCTGCAATGCGCGGACACTCCCCTGCCCTCGGCCCAGGTCTGCCCTGGGCGGTCGGCGTGGGTCGGGCCTGCTTCGCCTGCGGCAGAAAACTCACCGCCGGTGCCGTCTCCCGCGGAAGGATCTCCAGCCGACAAGGAGTCCACAACACCGACATCGAGGTGTGGGCCTGCCCCAGGACAGGGCCCGCCTCATGAACGCGCGCGCCGCACATCCCACCGGTGAAGAAGATGATCGGCGCCCCGAGGGTGGAGTCATCGTGCACGAGAGGTCCTGCCCCAACCGACGCGAAG
The DNA here is from genome assembly GCF_041431415.1 of Streptomyces sp. NBC_00513. Classification (GTDB taxonomy): domain Bacteria; phylum Actinomycetota; class Actinomycetes; order Streptomycetales; family Streptomycetaceae; genus Streptomyces. Next base: position 8,147,464 of record NZ_CP107845.1, on the reverse strand, counting down.
GCGAACCGGCAGCCCGCCCGCCCCACACCACCTGATGAAGCCGGCCCGCCCGGCTCGGGGTGGTCTGCCGGAGCGGCGGGGCCAGGAGGATCCTTTTCTCCTCACGCCCGCCCGGGACGGGCCGTCCGGCGACCCGTCACTCCTCGACGAGAGCGGCGCGGATCGGTGGCAGGGCGGGGCGGGGAATGGGGAGTCGTTGCTGAGGGTCACTGAAGCAGGATCGTCTTGCGGAGGAGTCGAAGACCGGCCAACCGGCGTGCTCGGCGGTCTCTCCGCACATGGCGCGACGGTGATACAAGAAGCGTCAGGGAGTGTACGTCGGCTCTGTCGCCGGAACGCCGGGGCCCGACACCCGCTGCCGTGACGGCGGGAGCGGGAACGGTCGGACCTCTCGCCACCGCTCACCTCTCCCCTGTCCAGCGGCTCATCGACACTGGCAGCCACGCCGAGACGATCTGCCGGCCAGGGACGCCGCCACGAAACTGCGCGACGACAGCCTCGCCACCGACATGCGAGGATCCAGTCCTATGGGAAGCGGAGAGGCCTGGAGTACCGGACCGTTGAACGAGACCGAGGGCCGAGCCGCCCTCCTGCGGCTGGTCGGTACGGTCGACGCCGTACTCCTGATCTGCCGATGGTGCGGTGCGGACGAATTCGAGGCGGTGGAGAGGGAGCTCTTCTGCTTCGGCTGTTGCCTCCCGATGGGCGTACCGGACGGCTGGGAGGGCGGCTTCCCGGGACAGTTCCCATGGAACCTGGAGCCGTCGTACGCCCCGCTTCCGGCCCACACCCCCGACTCCTGCGAGCCCGGAGAAATCCGCCGGTGTCCTGAGGGACACCGCGTGTTCGAGGTCGCCCTCGCGTTCGTTCTCACGAAGGACCGCCGGATCCGAGGCCTCACCATCGGCCTGCGATGTCCGGACGACGGCCGGCTCCACCTCTCCATCGACAACGCCCGAGTACTGCCCGCCGAAAGCCGACCTCACGGGTGCGATCTCTCCGTTTCGTGTCAGTGTGAACAGGTACACCCATGATCTCGCGGCCTTGTGAGCGCCGCCGTCATACGTGCCGACCTTGAGGACCTTGTCACTGGAGAAGGTGGTGCTGTAGGGCGCTTCAACGTACGTGCCCGCGCTGACCCCCTTCACGGACGGGTCGGCCTTGACCGGGAAGACCCGTTCCGGGTCCTCTAGCCATTTCCGGTCGAGGGAGACGACAAGCGTCTGGCGTCCCGAATCGCCCTCGGGACGGTAGGTGACTTTGTTCATGAGAACGGACAGCAGATGTTCACCACTTCGGGAGGCATCGGAGGCCGCCGTGGATTCGAACGGTGATGTTCAACGTCGTGGCTGTGCTTCGGCCCCGCAGAGGGATTCAAAACACGTTGGCCCTTCTGCCACGGAGCTGCGACGATGCTCTCTGTTTCTCTCGCGGAGGGCATTTGTTCGTTTTCGTTTGTGTGGGATGCGGCGCCGAGCTGACCAACCTGCTGTCCCGGGTCGCCCTGCCAGCCCACGCTCATCAGAAGTACGGGAACGGGCTTCAGCTCCCGGTGCTGATGGAGTCGGGAACGTTCGCCGTGGACCCGGAGCCCGAGCCGCCGTGGCGGAGATGGGAGGAGATCCACCCGGACGAGGCGGTGCCCCGCGGCATCTACGCTCCGGTCTACGCCCTCTCCGACGGCGCCCCCGGCTCAATCGTCATCGCACCCGGCGATGCCCGCGGCACCCTGCTGATCCCGGAGCGGGCCGGCGGCTACTGTTGCGGCCTCGACGGAGCAGACGGCCCCAACATGGCATGCGAGGACTGCGGCCTGCCCGTGGCGAGCCGGATCGACGACTGCTCACTCTGGCAGGCAGTATGGCTCGCCCCCAACGCCGTGCGCTGCTTCCTCGTCGACGGCGCCGACTCCGCACCGCTCTCCTGGGCAGAGCTGTTGGAGGAAGGGAAGCGCACGCCTCCGTTCGAGCCGATCGCCACATGGAGGTCGCGGCTCGGGCCGAACCACTTCTGGTCGTGGAGCCCACAGTGGGAGGCCGCGGTCGGCCGAGCACTCGCTCACCTGCTAGCAGCCTCGGGGGGCCGGCCGGTGACCGTCCCGGACGGTCTCAGTAAGGAAGTGTTCCAACGCGCCCTCGACGCCCTGCTGCCCGCGGGTCCCCCAGGACGGCACGCCGTCCTAGCCGGACCAGGACACCCCACCCTGAACGGGGACGCCGACATCGTCCTCGTGCCGACCCATCCGCAGACCGGAGAGACTTGGACCCCGGCCGACGCGGCCACTACGGCCTACCCGGTGCCTCTGCCGTTCGGGGTGTGGCTGTGGCTGGCCTTCCCCAAGCCGCACCTGCCAGTGCCCGCGTCGGGCGGCATGCCCGACGGCGTCCTCCGCGACGACCCACCCGCACCGCGCCCCCGGTACTTGTTCCGGGCCGATCCGGGCGTGTTTCAACACACCCTGGTCCGGCTTCCAGCTGTCCAACGTCCGTGGTTGCGCGAGATTTCCGAGAACCTCACGCAGCACATGCGCGCCGGCCTCTTCTAGCGGACTGACCAAACGTGCCGGTACCCAGCCTCCGACGTGCTCCGCAATCGAACAGCGCCGGACAGCGATGCCTCCCGAAGTGGTGAACATCTGCTGTCCGTTCTCATGAACAAAGCCACCTTGACAGAATTGCTACTGGCGATCAGTTCCACGTCGGCAGAGGGGCGCAAGTCCGCGTAGGTGATGGCGCTTCCGGCTACCCGGCCCTGGACACGGGTCGCGCCCTTGATGCCGTAGCCGACGGAAGACGCGTCATCGATTCCGAGGCTGACCAGGGTCTCCTCGTTGGCGTACTCGGCAAAGCGGATCGCGTCTTCAGTCGAGCGGGGCTCCCAGCCGGGGCCGGAGACACTCATGGTCCGCCGTCCGGTCTGTTCCTGGCGGGCGAGGCTCGTGTCGATGCCCTTCCACTTACCGTCTTCCCCACGGAAGTTGACGGGCTGGTTGTAGAAGCGTGTGGTGAGGGTGCCGTCCGGGTTGGCGAAGGTACGACCGCGCTCGGAGCGCTCGGCGGGCACCTCGGTGCTGGCCTTCGGATCGAAGCCCTTGGGCGGCGACACCTCGGGCGCCGCAACCTTCGTGTACGGGATCGCGGACGGTGGTTTGGGCGTGCCTTCCAGCTTCAGCGGCGCGGTGCCGCCATCCGGGGGGAGTTCGCCCGGCGCCTTCAGCGCACCGCTGCGTCCCCCTCCCGCTGTCGCGTCGGTGGCGTCACCCGAGGCGCTGTGGCCTGTTCCGCGAGCCGATCCCCAGCCCTGTTCGGGTCTCTCACCGGCTCTATAGCCGGTTTTCGCGGTGACCCATTGGTTCACCGCTAGTGCGGCCTGTTCTGTACCAGCCAGAACGGCCAAGGGGCGTACGTGCGGCCAGGCCGGAAAGTTGCCCGGACCGCGTGCACGCGAACGAGCACCTCACCCGGTCCGACCGGCCGAAGTTCAGCCTGCCCGTGATCCCGAGGGGGGTGCCTCTATGTCCTTCGTCAAGGACGTGGTGCCGGGTATGTGGCTGTTTGGGGTGGTCATGTGGCGAGGGTGAGGGTGGGGGTTCGGGACTCGTAGAAGGTGCCGTCGCGGAGCATGGCGAACAGGACGCTGATGCGTTGGCGGGCGAGGCGGAGAAGGGCTTGGGTGTGGGTTTTGCCGCGGGCGCGTTGTTTGTCGTAGTAGGCGCGGGAGGCGGGATCGGCGTTCATGCAGGCGAAGGCGGAGAGGAACATGGCGCGTTTGAGCTGCCGGTTTCCGCCTCGTGGTGCGTGTTCGCCGTGGATCGATGTGCCGGAGGATTTCGTGGTGGGGGCGAGGCCGGCGTAGGAGGCGAGGTGGGCGGCGGTGGGGAAGTTGGTGCCGTCGCCGACGGTGGTCAGCAGGACTGCGGCGGTCCTGACTCCGATGCCGGGCATCGAGGTCAGGACCGGGGAAAGAGGGTGAGCCTCCAGCAGGGTGTTGATCTGGGCTTCCAGGGCCCGTCGCTGTTCCTGGACGGCCGCGAGCGAGCGGGCCAGGGAGGGCACGACGATGTCGAGGGTGCCGGTCCCGGGCACGACCACGGTCTGCTCGTCCAGGGCGTCGAAGACCTCGTCGATCAGCCGGGCGGCCATGCGCGGCGCCTTGGGCCGGATGAGCTCGAGGAGTCTGCGGCGGCCCGCTTTCCTCAGGGCGGCCGGGGAGCCGTGGCGCTCCAGCAGCCACGTGACGGCCTGGTGGTCCAGACGCGGCCCCAGGACGCGTTCGAGGCTGGGGTGGAACTGGGTGAGCAGGCCGCGTATCCGGTTGCTGGTGCGGGTGGCCTCGGCGGCGAGGTCCTGGTCGAAGCCGACCAGGACGGTCAGTTCGGCGGTGATCTCGTCGGTGAGGTGCAGCGAGCGCAGGGCGTGGGGCAGGGTGCGGGCGGCGTCCGCGATGACCGCGGCGTCCTTGGCGTCGGTCTTCGCCTCGCCCGGATACAGGTCGGCGATCCGGCGCATCGCCAGGCCGGGCAGGTAGGCGACCTGGCAGCCCGCGTCCCGGGCGACGGCCAGGGGCAGGGCTCCGATGGAGGCGGGCTGGTCCACGATCACCAGCATCGTGCCGAACTTCGCGGCCAGCTTGTCGAAGACGGCCCGCAGCTTCGGCTCGCTGTTGGGCAGCTGCTTGTCGAAGACCTTCTTCCCGGCCGGAGTCAGTCCGTGTCCGTGATGGGCACTCTTGCCGACGTCCAGGCCGAGGAACACGCCCACGTCTTCGGTATCGAACATCGCGCCCCTCCAGGCGGGTTGAACGTGCCGGCCTCGGCATGGGTGTCGTACGCGCGCATCCACGTTATGCAGACCTGCCGCCCGCGAGCTGTCCGGCATTGCGCCGGACCGGGCGGTGGCCGGACCTCTCATCAGCGTCTCCGACGGCACCTCCCGGGCCCGGTGACACCACCCCCCAGGTCATCCGTTCGACAGGGGGACATAGCCATGCCGGGCCCGGAGGCCAGCGGCCCCGTTGCAGGACCGCGAAAAAGATAACTGTGAGAGTTCTTCTGCGGCCCGGGATGGGTTGCTGCCAGGCTCGGCGCCGATGATCCGGCATGACTCGAAAGATAACTGGCGCCCCGTCAGGGGCTGTCGTTCCCCCGAGATGTCTGCCGGACATCGGCGTCGACCTGGCCTACCCGTTGGCTTGATCAGCAGCTTGTCCGCCTTGCGGCGTGACTCATCACAGTTCCGCCACGCGGTGACTCCATCCAGGCCGACGCCGACCACAGTCGTCCGCCCATCAAGGAGAACAACCGAGTGGCCATCCTCGCAGAACAGGTCGACGGCGTCATCGGCGTCGATACCCACCGGGACACCCTCGCCGCAGCCGCTCTCAGCCCCATCGGGGCAGTCCTGGCCAGCACCGACTCCCCGGCCAACGCCCGCGGTTACCGTCGTCTGCTGGACTTTGCCCGCGAGCACGTCCCGGGACGCCGCTGCTGGGCTCTGGAAGGCATCGGCAGCTACGGCGCCGGACTCGCGTCCTTCCTCAGCCAGGCCGGCGAGCACGTCGTCGAGGTATGCCGGCCCAAGCGGGCCGCCAACCGGGGCGGACGAAAGACCGACATGCTCGACGCCATCCGCGCCGCAAAGGACGCCCTGTCCACCGAGCATCTGATCCAGCCCAGACTCCGTGGCGAGCGCGAGGCACTACGTGTCCTTCTCGCCACCCGCCAGGGGGCGGTCCTCGCTTCCACGGCCGCGATCAACCAGCTCAAGGCCCTGATCGTGTCCGCGCCCGACGACCTCCGCGCCGAGCTGCGGAAACTCAAGCGCCCGGCACAGGTCACCTACTGTGCCCAGATGCGGGACCGGCCCGCCCAGGACCTTGAGCACCGGATGACAGCACGCGCGCTTCGTTCCACCGCCCAGCGCGTCCAGTCCCTGCAGGCCGAGGCCAAAGACCTCGAGAAAGAGATCCTCACCCTGATCCGGGAGATCGCCCCAGAACTCCTTGGTCTGCTCGGCGTCGGACCGATCACCGCAGCTCAGATACTGGTCAGCTGGTCCCATCAGGGCCGGTTCCGCTCGGAAGCCGCTTTCGCATCCTTCGCCGGCGTCTCGCCAATCCCCGCCTCCTCTGGGCTCACCAACCGGCACCGGCTCAACCGGAGTGGAGACCGGCAGCTCAACCGCGCCATGCACACGATCACCTTGATCCGGATGCGGCTTGACCCCGCCACGAAGGCGTACGTCGCCCGCAGAATCACCGAGGGGAAGACCCCTCGCGACGCGCAGAGATGCCTCAAGCGAGTCATCTGCCGCTCGATCTTCAAAACCCTCGAACGCGCTGCTCGTCCCAAGATCGGGAGCAGCGAGGAACTTACTCAAGCCGCTTGACACGACATAGCAGCCTCGGGGGGCGACCCTGCAGCGTCTGTGCCTGGGCGCGAGTCCGAGGGTGCGGCTACACGGCGCCCGCCGCTGCCAGTGCCGCGACGGGCAGGAGCAGAATCCACTGTGGCAGGCGGAGTAGTGGCCGGGGCCAATCGACGGACAGGGTGACGGCCAGGAAGGCTGCCGCGTACGCGATGAAGTGCGCGGCAACGAACCACGCCAAAAGGCCGGTCTCCGCCGTGCCGTCCGTCAGGGCGAGGTAGAGCAGTGCGAGTCCGGAGAGCACGAGATCGGCGCTCACCATGTGCCAAACGGCGTGCAGGACGCGCTTTGGTTCGTCCGCGAGCCAGGAGGAGAGCAGCGGACGCACGACGTCGCGGTGCCCGCCGACGACGTGCACCGCGGCCACGCCGAGCGCGGTGATGCCCGCCGCGAGAAGCCAACCGTTCATCGGACCTCGATTCCTTTGGCCACGACAGTGGCCAGCTGTGCGGCCAGCTGCTGGTCCGGGTGCTCCCCGACCAGTCCCACATGGAAGAACACGGCTCCTGCCAGCGTGTCCAGAACCAGGTCCACAGGCGTTCCGGCCGCGATCTCCCCTCGCAACAAGGCCCGTTCGAAGAGGATCAGCAGGCGTTCCTTCGAGGGGGCCAGGAAGTCGCCGCGGATGCGTGCCTTCAGTTCCGGATCGGCGGCGAAGTCAGCGAGCAGCCCCGGGAGCGCCGCCGCTGCGGCAGGCGCATGGAACTCGTCGACCAGGCTCTGTAGCAGTACGGTCAGATCCCCGGCCAGCGTTCCGGTGTTCGGGGCCGGAGCGTCATCGGTGGTCGTGAAGACGGCCTCGAAGACCAACTCCGCCTTGCCCGGCCACCGCCGGTAGATCGTGTCCTTGCCGACACCGGCCCGAGCGGCCACCGCCCCGATCGATGTTGCGGCGTAGCCGACATCGATCAACAGCTCTGCCGCCGCCTCGATGATCGCCTGGTGCGATCGGGGATCTCTGGGACGCCCCCTGGAGAGCGGAGAGGAACTCATGACATTTACCTTACGGGTCGACCCGTAAAACAAACAAGAGTATCGCGGCCGACCCGGTGCCTCAGCGTGCTGGAACAGCTGGGGATCGTGCAACATGGCCAGGATCAGTCGCCTCGCCGGCGCTGGCGCCCGTCCACTGCCACCACAGCGCCCCTGACACCTTGGAGGTGGACGAGCGCTCAGCCCCACTCGCCTTGTCGGTGGCCGGCCATAGGGTCACAGGGTGAGTGACATTCTTGAGCTGATGATTGCCGTCGACCTGCGGGACGAGATCTCCGAGACGGAGTTCGCCGAGCTGAGCTGGCATCTGGGTACAGGGCCCCGGCCGGAACGCCTGTCCATCGTCACCGAGTTCCCGGTCGTGGTGGTGGACGACTCAGGGATCCCGGCTATCGAGGACGATCCCTACCCACTGCTGGCCGGTCAGGGCGCGGCATCGCGAGTGGGTGGTGTGCTCTGCTCGACCCTGGTCAGCCGCGCGGATCTACCGCGGAAGGGCTGTGCGCTGACGTCCCGACAGGAGATCCACCCGGACGAGTTCGAGAAGGTCGGCGAGCTGCTCTGCTGGCTGGCCACGAGGGCCCACGAAACCCACCTGCTCGCGAATGGCGCGATCAGGGTCGGATTCCTCAGGTTCCACGAAGCCCAGGCTCCGGATGTGCTTCAGGTCAAGACCGGGCAGGTCAACTGGCCGACCTGACAAGCGTTGCAGTTGGCTTGGTGAGGCGACTCCACACACCAGCCCTCGACCAGATCAGGAATCGGCGGTGAGCCGTCGACTTCGATATCCCGAAACACGGCGGCAAGGCCCGCCAGGCGCACCCGCTGACCAAGACGTAGACGATCGCCGCGAACAGCGTCTCATCAGGCGTATCCGGTGTTCCACCACCCTGCGACCGCGCCCTCGACGGTGGGATCAGCGTCTCCCTCCGCGATCTCCCACAACCCGTCCGGAACAATCCAACCCCAAGTACCCCGCCCCATACCGAGGCCAACCACGACTCACCACATAGGACACGGTCTTACTTGATCACCTGGTTGCCCCAGAGAGTCGAGGTCTCCGGGGTGATCATGTCTTGCCGAGCATCATCACGCCGATCCCGACCGCGACGATCACCAGCACGATGGGCACCACGCAGCCCTACACGGGACCCTTGCCCTCGGTTGATGTCATGGCCTCGACGCCAAACACGAACCTCACGTGCCCCGGGCCGCCGGGCTCTGTGCCGACCAGAGGCCACGGCTACGGGTGAGCAGCCTGGATGGGGAGCGGCCACAGTCGGACGGTGTTGTCCTCACTGGCGGTGGCCAGCGTCCGCCCGTCGGGGCTGAAGACCGGCTGCACCGGGATCCCGCCCCCAAGGGTGCTGCTGAGGTCTGCGGTGGTGACACGGGTTCGGGTTGCGAGGGACCACAACGCGAGTTTGACGGTGCGGTCGGAGATGATGACGGCGGCGATGGTGCTGCCGTCCGGGCTGATGGCTGCCCGCTGGACGACCTCCTGGTCAAGGACGGTGGTCGCGGGGCCGGCCGGGTTGGCCAGGTCAGTCAGGCGCAGCCCGTTCTTCCCCTTGCTTGCGGTGATGACGCCCCTCCGTCGGGAAGGAGAAGTCAGCGAGGACCAGGCCGCAGCCCTGCTGTGCGCGGAGGCGTTCCGTAAAGTGTGGGCCAGAGCCTGCCCACACGAGTCGTTCCAGATCCACTAGTCGAAGGCGTACAGGCCAGCTCATGCCCGCTTCCCCGTCATCCTCGGCACAGGCCGCGCGTCAACGCGTAGCCGACCGGCTGCGCGCCCTGCGAGCCGACACGGGCATCACCGGGAGCGAGCTGGCCCGGCGCTGCGGTTGGACGCACTCGAAGTCCTCCCGCATCGAGAACGGGCGGACGCCACCGTCACCGGACGACATCCGCCGCTGGTGCGCGGCCTGCGACGCGACGGCCGAAACAGCTGACCTCCTCGCGCAGTCCCGCAACGCCGAGACCATGTACAACGAGTGGCGCCACCAGGTACAGGGCGGCTTGAAGCGGCTACAGGAATCCTGGGTGCAGTTCTTCCAGGAGACCCGCCTGTTCCGCATCTACTCCTCCACGCTCGTCCCCGGACTGCTGCAGACCGAGGGATACGCGGCCGGCCTCCTTGATGTCGTCGCACGCTTCCGCGAGGTCCCCGGCGGCGGGCTGGAAGCAGCCCGGGCTCGCGTCAGCCGGTCCCAGGTCATTCACGACCCGGGAAGGCGCGCAGTCCTGATCGTCGAGGAAGCGGCCCTGCACTACCGAATGGGAGACGCGGAAGCGATGGCCGCCCAACTCGGCTACCTCCTGACGGCCGGCGCACTACCCGGCGTGTCCCTGGCGTGATCCCATCAAGCACGAAAGCCCGGGCCGTATGGCCAGTTGAGACGTTTCACGTGTATGATGACAGGCTCGTTTCAGTGGAACTCCTTTCGGCCCAGGTCAAGATCACGCAACCCTCGGAGATCGCCCAGTACCTCAAGGCGTTCGAGCAACTGCGCTCTTCGGCCGTGTACGGCGCGGAAGCCCGAGCCCTGATCCTCAAAGCCATCAACGCCCTCGACTGACCCCAGACACACGAAAGCGCCCCCTCCCCGCACCACCACCCCCACCGCGGCGCCGGCCCGGCGCTGCCAGCCCGTCATCAACATGGGTGCCACCGCCGTCACCGCGTACGCCCCGGGGCCCCTGGCCGGTGCGGCCGGTGGCTGCGGCCGCGCCCGGTCGCCGCCCTCTACGGCGTCGGACCGACAACCGCGAGCAAGCTGCGCACCTTTGGCCTGCACACCATCGGCGACCTGGCCGATACCCCGGTGCCCACCCTGGTCCGGCTCTTCGGCGCAGCCACCGTCGCGCCCTCCACGCCCACGGCCAAGACCTCCGCACGGTCCGAACGCAGCCGGTCGCGAAATCGTTGGGCGCCGAACGGACCTTCGAGCACGACGTCTTGGACCCGATCGAGCACCGTCGGGCCCTGCTCTGCCTGGCCGAGGAAGTCGCCGCCCGCCTGCGCGACGAACGGCAGGCCGCCGGCGCGCTGGTGCTGTCTGTCCGATACGCCGATCGCAGCGTCAGCACTCGCAGCCGCACCCTCGCCGAAGCCACCGCCCACACCCGCCCGCTCGCCACCACCGGATACGAGCTGTACGACCTGCTCGGCCTGCAACGCGCCCGGGTCCGCGCCCTCGGCCTGCGCGCACAGGATCTGCGCCCCGCGACCGAAGCCACCCGGCAGCTCACCCTCGACCCGGATGATGACCGCGCCCTCGCGATCGAAGCGGTCACCGACCGTGCCCGAGCCCGCTACGGACCCGGCACCCTACGGCCGGCTTGCCTCGCCACCACCGGGGAACGCCCCACCCCCAACCCGGCCCGACCGGACGGGGCGCGGACGCGGTGATCGAGGTAGGGAATCGGGGTCCACGACCCGGCGTTGTCGCATGCATGGGCGATGCACCCCGACACGACCATGACGAGCACGGCCCGCCCGCGGTCGCCGTGGCGCAGGCACGTCTTGCGGCCGATCGCGCCGACACCCTCGCACGCACCGCCGCGCTGAGCCGCGACTTCGACGCGATCGTCGCAGCGAACGCCCTGGTCGCCGTCGACGATGAGCACGACCCCGAGGGAGCCAGCACCGCCTTCGAACGAGCACACGTGGCAGCCCTGATCGCCCAGGCACTCGAACACCTCGCCGAACTGGACCAAGCCGTGGAACGCCTCGAACGAGGTGAGTACGGGCAATGCGAACACTGCGGCCAGACGATCCCATCCGAACGCCTGGAGATCCGCCCGGCAGCGACCACCTGCGTCCGCTGCGCCCAACCCGACCCGAGACGACCGCCACGCCCCGCCTGACAACCGGCGGAGCCCGGGCCAAAGGATCATCATCTGTGGGGCGCGTCTCGCCCTGTGCTGTCAGGCAGCCTCGACAACTTCGATGCGGGGTTCGGCGGGGCGGGTCTGCTTCTTGAGCCGCATCCGGGCGTCCACGAGGTGCTCGCGGGCGACGGACGCCCAGTGGGGGTGGCCGGCGACGGCGATCGACAATTCCCGGATCTCGGCCCACATCCGGTCGACCGTCTCCTTCTGTTCGTCGCTCCAGCCGGGGCTGTCGGGGACGTCGCCGCGGTGGGAGAACCCTTCACCGCGCTTCCAGCCGGTCTGGGGTTCCACGCTCCAGGGCAGGTCGGCGAGGTAGGTACGGTGTTCGGCGTGGGCGCGGTGGAGGCGCTCCTGGAGCTGAAGGAGGTCGTCGGGGAAGGTACTCTCGTCGGTCACTCCTGAATCGTAAACCTGTTCGATTTTGTGAGGGAAGTCGGCGCTCCGGTTCGTGACCCTTTCGGCAGACAGACGTGCGGGCCGGCGGCAGGTCGGGGGGCGCGACGCGGGTAGGCGCCGTGAGCTGGAGGAGGGGGTCGCGGAGGAGGTGGCGGTCGCGGCGCGTCCGGTATGGGCCGGGAATCTGTCGTTCGGGCTGGTCAGCCTGCCGGTGGGCTTGTACACGGCCACCGACAGCCACACGATCCACTTCCATCAGCTACAACGCGGTACCTCGGATCGGATCCGCAACCGTCGCGTGAACGAGCGCACCGGGGATGAGGTCGAGCTCGACGACATCGTGAAGGGCTACGACGCCGGCGGCGAGTACGTCCTGCTGGCGCAAGCCGCAGAGACGATCCCATCGCCGGGCACGTTGCGGAATGTGGCGTACGAGCAGAATTTCGACGGCCACCGGGCTCTGCTGTTCACCCCACCCGCCCCCGGCGAGCAGGTGCTGCTCCAGACAAGACGAGGCGCGCTCATCCAGGACCGCTTCCCCGACCTCGTCGCGGCCGCCATCGAGCAGTTCCCCAACGGCCTGGTCCTGGACGGCGAGCTCCTCGTCCGGGACCCCGCGGAAGGCCGACTGTCCTTCGAGGCGCTCCAGCGCCGGGCCGCCGCCCGCGCCCGCGGCGCCGCCGCCCGGGCGGCGCGAACCCCCGCCTATTTCATCGTCTTCGACCTTCTCCAGGCCGACGACATCGAGCTGCCCTATCGGGAGCGTCGCCGAAGGTTGGAGGTGCTGTTCGCCGCGCGCGGCCTGGGCGCACCGTGGACGCTGTGCCGGATGACCACCGACCTCGCGAAAGCCCGCGAGTGGCTGGAGCCTGGACGGACGTCTCCGGCGTCGAAGGCATCCTGATCAAGGCACAAGGACAGCACTACCTGCCTGGACACCGCAGCTGGACCAAGATTCAGAAGACGGGACACCACCGAGGCCATCATCGGCGCCATCACCGGCACCCTCGCCCGCCGCCAGCTCCTGTCCTCGGCCGCCACGACACCGCGGGCCGCCCCCGCTCCGTCGGCCGCAACGTGGCACGGCGCCCGGACCAGGCGCGCCAGGTCGCCGAACATCTGGAGTCCGCCGATCCCGGTCACCCGTGGACCGGCGTACGGTTCGCGGCCGCGTGGGGGTCCCGCGAGGCCCTGGACGTCGTGCTCCTCCCGGCCGGATCTGGTGGCAGAGGTCAGCGCCGACACGGCCGTCGACCACGGAGGCATTCACCGCCACCCCCTACGGTTTCGTCGTCGTCTCCGCATGGATATGGCCGCCCAGGCGGCACCCCTCTTCGGCACGGGTCCCAGCAGGGCCACGGGATGACCTACTCAGACCGCGTCCCCAGGTTGGCGCCGGGTGCTTGCGCCCGGCCGCTGCGCTCTCCGCGCTCGCCGGCGCGCAGCGGTTTTCGCCCGGCGGCTTCGGTGCTCGGCGATGCCGTGGTCCGCCGGCTCGCTCGAGAGCAGGAGCGCGGCAAGGCGTTGGATTTTGCTGTCCAGCGCGAGGGCCAGGCGTCGGCGTTCCCGGCTGCGGATGGCGGCGACGGTGTGCGCCGTGGTTTCCAGTTGGGCGGCCAGGAAGCTGGTTGGCCAGCCTCGTTCGGCGAGGTCCTGAAGGCTCGTGGCCGCTCGGTCCGAGCCAACCAGCCCGGGTAGAAAGCGCTCCCGTCTGAAGGCGCTGTTCAGGGGTACGCCGAGGATGGCTTCCGAGGTGACCCGGTGAATGACGGCCGGCCGCTCCCCATCGGGACGAAGCAGACGCCGGACGAGGGTGACGGCGACTCCCGAGATTTGGGCGATGTCCGCCGCTGACAGACCCGTCTCCCGCAATTGGCAGGCATAGGAAGCGGTTTCCGCCGCAGGGACCCGGGCGGGACGGCCGGCCTGCAGCTCCCTGTTACGCCGGGCACGATCACGGCGCGCCGCGGCTATGCACTCGGGTCGCCCGCACCCGTAGTCGGCGCAGGAGGGACTGCCATGCCGGACACGCGACCGGATCGGTTGCTTGCGGCCCTTGCCCCTGGAGGCACGGGTTGCCGGTGGCACCGGGAGGGAGGTCGGATTCATACCGGGCTGATTCTGCCCTCTCACCGCCCGGCGTTGTCAATGGGGTTGTCCTCCCACCAAAACCTCGAGCGCTGGGCTCCACAACATTGTTCGGTAGGGGTGGCGAGGCGTGCGCTGGTCGGAGAATCGGGGACCGCGAACCGGCGTTCTCGTCCGCATGAACGATCGAATCCCGGCAGGGCCAAGGCGTGGGCCCGGCCACCTTCGCCGCTGCCCGCGCACCTCTCGCGGCTGACCGCAGCGACACCCTTGCCCGTGTGGTCGCACGATCTTCATCTGACCAGGCGCCGCAGCGGCGCGGACGGTCCGGCAGGCCGTCGAGGCCGAGCTCGCTGCCCGAATACATGAGGCGCCTCTCGACGCCTTCATTCGGCTGGCTCGATACAACACCCGCCGGCCGTCCCGCCTCGGCCAGCGGGCCCCGATCGCCGACGAGGGCGACGTCCAAGCAACATCCAATACCCTGGCCCGACCCTGGCCCGAGCCGCATATACGTGTGAACAACTCGGGGGCAAGGTCCCTGACGGCTACGACGGCCTCCTGCCCACCTGACCCGCCATGGCGGACGCCCCCCTTCAAAAGGACTTCCGCCCCGTCATCAGGGCCTCCCCGCGGTAGCCGCTGGTCGCCGCCGGGTCCGACGCGGGGCGGGAACTGGTGAAGTAGTCCGCATCCTTCGGGCGGTCGGCGGCGGGGGCGGGGCGAGGGCCCGGCACCAGGTGCGGTATGTACTTGGAACAGTGGATGTAAGCCTCTTCAACGCGGAGGTGGACCCACATTTCGGGGCCGCGCCCCGGAGCGATGTCGGTGGGCAGGCCGGGGTGCGATGCGCGGAGTTCGGCATCGGCGTAAAGGTGGGCGACGCCGTTGACGTGCAGGCCGACGTGATGGTGAGTGAAGTCGACGAAAAGCATGCCGAGGTGGGGGTTCTCCGTCATGTTGCCGGCGCTGGCGAGCACCCCATTTCCCCGGAACTCAGGGTAGGCAAGAGTGCGCTCGTCCAGTACGTGTACGAAACCGGGTGGGCCCGCCCGGAAACTGGCGTCGCATTCCCCGTGCGAGTCGGCGGTGGCCAGGAAAACCATGCTCTGGCACCCGATGAACTCCCGCATCTCGGCGGTGAGGCACGGGCGCACCTGCTGGTCGTAGAACCGGGTGGCGCGGTCGGCGCTGCCCAGATGCTGTTGCAGCCGGCGTTCGCCCGCTGATCCGAACGACTGTGGGGGCAAGGGCATGGGGTGTTCTCCTGGCAGGATCAGACGGCAAGAGCAGAGCTCATGGAGCGGACAGCACGGGGGTCTCGAACGGGTCATGGTGGATGCGGTCGGGCAGGGTGCCGTGCAGCGTGAGTGTCTCGCTGGCGGAGACCACCATCGGAGCCGGTCCGCTGAGATAGACGTCGTGCTGGTACCACGGGCCGTACTCGGCCAGAACCTCCGGCAGGGATCCCCGGATGCCGGGGATGTGCTCGTGGGAGACGGCGCCCCTGATGGACAGCCAGTGATACTGCTGCGCCATGCGGAGCATGTCATCGACTCCGTACAGCTCGGCTCCGGTACGGGCTCCGAGGAACAAGTCGACCTTGTGTCGTCCGCCACGACACGCCACCTCCTCGACGATCGCGCGGATCGGTGCGAGACCGGTGCCGCCCGCCACGCAGAGCAGGTCACTGTGGACGGCTGCATCCAGCACCATGTCGCCCATCGGTGAGCCGAGCTGAAGGACGTCGCCCACGGCAGAACGGTGTACGAGTGCGTCGCTGACGGAGCCGCCCGTCACCGCACGTACGTGGAAGGTGAGGGTGCCGTCCCGACGGGGGGCGTTGGCGGGAGAGTAGTACCGCCACTGCTTGGGCCACCACGGCGTCTCAAGGCTGACGTACTGTCCGGCGGCATACGGGTACGGCATGTGGGGGCGCACGGTGACCTCGCCGATGCCGTGTCCGCGCAGAACCTTGTGCACCACTGTGGCGGGCCAGACGGCGGGTCGCTGCGCCTCGTCCTGCTCGGCGGCGCTGATCATGACGTCGGCGACCACACCGTATGCCTTGGTCCAGGCTGCGGCGATGTCCTCGGTCCAGGCGGGACCGGCGTAGCGGGCCAGAGAAGCGAGGAGGCATTCCCCCACGGCGGGAAAGTGCGCGCTGAGGGTGCCGAACTTGCGGTGATCGCGGCCGAGGTGGCCGCAGAAGCGGACCAGGCTCTCCGGGTCGTCGACCAGGTCCACGATGCGCAGCAGTGCGCGCAGCAGACGGCCGCGCTGGGCGTCCATTCCCGGGGGGAACATCGGACGGACCTCGGGGTAGCGGGCGAAGAGGATTGCGTAGAAGTAGACCGTCATGTCGGCGGCCAGCGGTTCGACGACGGAGACGGAACTCCGTATGAGTGCTATCTCGTGGGCCGAGAGCGGCGGCTCGACGGCTGGCTCGGCACTGGTCGAGGGCGAGGCGGCAGTCGCATGGGGCACGGGCTCCTGCGGGTGCGATTGAGCGGGTGGGTTTGTCGGGCGTCCGATCCGGAACCTCAAGAGACCAGTGCTCCTCCCGTCGGTGTGCGACGTGGACGCGAGCGTCCGGTAGCAGGGCCGTTCATGAGGCCGGAGCCTTGCGGCCCGTAGGCAGAGCCCTCACCCGATCTGCCTCTCCCGAGGATGGCAATCGTGGCGGCTACGGGGGCGGGCATGAGTCCTCCTGGTGGAGACGGGTAGCTAAACGGATCAAACGGTTCCGGAGGCTACATCATCGTCGTGGTGACTCAGAAGTAGTGAGGAGCACCACGGCCGGCGCGGCCGACTCCGCGCGCGGCTATACCGCCTCGAAAGACAGTTGGTGCAAGACACCGGATTCCCTGTATGAGCCCGACGGGGAGCTTGTTCGTGCACAGCGACCCGAAGGAAGCCCCCTGTCAGGCTCCCTGACCCTGCCCTCGATATGGTTTGCCAACCCCCCGGTTCCTGTGGGCACGCCCCCCTTCCTGGCAGCAGCCCCTCCACGGCGCCGACGAACCGGTATTCCGGCGGAGGGACACTGATGGGCCGAACCAGTAACTGAGCCCATCGGTACACACACCCTACGAACCGCTGTACCCGGCGATGGCGCTGTTGTCGGCGAGCGCGGATCTGGTCCGCTGGCGGACAGCCGCTAAACAGACGCAATGAAGCTCGGAAAGACGACTGCCAAGCTGGGACTTCCCCTTCGGCGCACCACCACCTACGCCGCCTCCGAGTCGGGAACCGCAAAGTCCTCCGAGCGGGTTTACGCGAGCACGCCGAGCGCGTCGAGACAAACATTGGGCTGGCTGCCGACGCGCTGCTGGTAGAACGCGAAGGGGCCGCGTCACCCCGCCCTGAAGGTGGGTGACGCGGCACGGCGACACTGGTCCTGGCCTTCCTGGTCTGATGCGTATCCGTCAATGCGTGGCAAGTTCTCCGATCTGTTTGGCGAGGTCGGCCGTGGGGGTGTGGATCCGTCCGAGTTCTTCGTGGCGGTCCATGCCGAGTTGGTCGACTGTGTCCTTTACGGCTTCGTCGGAGACGGAGATGTCGTCGGGGGCGGTTCGGGTCTCGTAGCGCATGGTGATGCCGACCGCGGGGGCAGTGGGCTGGGTCTGCTCGTGCGGGACGGGCGTGAAGTGCGTGATCTCACCGTCGTCGTCGCCCTCCAGGACACCGATCTGCCCCGCCCAGTGGCGGGCGTCGCGCATTTCGCCGCGGCGTAGGTGGAGGAGGTAGAGGCACAGGGCGCCGGTGGGGTTGCCGGCTCCGGCGGCGAACTGCCACCAGAACTGGGCGCCGTCTTCGATGTGGGCGAGGTCCAGGAGGCAGGCGAAGGCGAGTGCTCCGCCCGGGTCGCGTCCGTCCTGGAAGCGGGCGATGTAGTCGGCCGCCTCGGTGTCGGTGATGACGTTTTGAGACAGGGCCCAGAGCTGGTGGGCGGCCTGCTCGTGGAGGGCCGCGGGCCGGCTCGCCTGGGCGGGCGGTAAGGCGGGGGCGCCGACCAGGAGCTGGCTCCAGCGGGCCTCGTTGAGGTGGTTGATCAGGCGCTCGCGGGCGGCATCGAGGTGGGCGGGGGTGTAGTCACCTTGGAAGACCCGTGCGCGGGCCAGCAGGTCGTCGATGGTGCGGGGGGTGTGAAGCACGGGTTGGTCACTCCTCGTCTTCGATGCCCAGTTCGATGTCCAGGCCCATTTCGGTGGCGATTCTGCGGCGCGCACTGCAGCGCAGGGTGCGGACGGTCGCGGGTGTGATGCCCATCGTGTCGGCTGTCTGCTTGGTGATGTACTTCAGGGCGTAGCACAGGACCATGACATCGAACTGGCGCTCCGGAAGGCGGTCCATGGCCGCATAGAGGCCGATGCTGTTCTCGAGTTCGTCCATCTGTGCCCGGAACTGTTCGCGGAAGTCGCGAAGTACCGCCGTGGTCGCGGCCCGGGTGGCGCGGTCGAAAGCCATGGTGGCGCTGGCCGCCGGCTCACGGCCACTGATGATCAGCTCGTCGGCGACCAGCAGTTTGTGCTGGGCCCAGGCGTAGGCGGCCATGTTGGGCTGCGCGGTCAGGTGCGCCCATATTGCCGCGAGGTGCACGAACGTGGCGTGGACGACGCTTTCGGCTTCCTTCTCGTCGCCGAGCAGGACGCGGGCGTATTCGAGGTAGGGCTTGTGGTGCAGGGCGAGGAAGGCCCAGTAGGCGTGGGGCATGATCCGGCTGGGTTCGCGCGTCCCTGCGGAATCCGGGGGTGGCTGCTCGGTCATCATCGACTCCCCTCGTCCAGCGCCTCGGGGCGGGACAGATCCCGCTGTTCGACCAGACTCGCCGCTCCCACTCGGACGCCGGCGCCCAGGAGGCGCCGCATCAGGGCACGCACGTCGGGTGCGAAGGCGCGTCCCGCGGCGGCCAGGGCCAGCGCCAGGCTGGCCACGTCGTGGTTCATCACAGGGTGGTGGTCCTATTCATGCTTGAAGGGGGTGAGTGCCGTTTCCCCGGGCGGCGCTCGGAGCGGGGTTGCTCTCGTGGACCAGCAAAGCGGGTGAGGGTGCCCATTCGTGGAGAGGGCCGCCGACCCAATTTCTCGCGGAGGGTTACCCACCGGTCCCTCAGAATCCGCACAGAGGTTCGCAGTTGGACGTTCCCGGGGTCATGTGCCCCATTCGGCTTCTCGCCCTCGCCCGTGACCTGCACGGTTATCCGATCCGTGAAGGTTCAAGTTCCCTTTGCTTTGAGGAATCATCATTCGAAGTCGCAACGCTCTGTGACGCAGACCACAAAGCCCCGAACGACAGCACGCCTTGTGCGCCCCCTAGTGCGCCGGGCGTACTCAAGCCATACCGATCCGAACTCGCCAACCGGTGGCACGCAGTGGTCGCGTTCGGCGGCGCATCAGATCCAGAGCGTGCCTACTTCGGGGCTTCTCCTACACGTGGACGAAGATTCGCCGCTGGGCGATGACTGCCCGATTTCCCACACGCGTTGGCCGAGATCCACTGCTGGACCCCGGCCGCGCTCCTCGCGCCCACACCAGCGGGCGTCACGGATCAGTCACAGCCCACCCATACCGGTCCCGGCGCCGACACCATGGTGCGATGCGCACACACCACACCGTCACCCTCTTCGCTGCCGGTCTCCTTGCCCTCACCGGCTGCTCCGAGGCCACCAGCGAGCCCCAGGCCGACGCCAAGGTCGCCTCCTCGCCGTCCGCATCGCAGTCGAGCGTCTCCCCCGAGGCGCTCAGCTCCGCCGCCGCGGCCGCCGGCATCCCGCCCAGCCCCGCCCCCGAGCAGCGGGCCATCTACCTCGCCGCGCTCAACAAGATCGACCCCGAGATCGTCAACGGCAAGGACGACAAGGCCATCAGCCGCGGGCTGAGCCAGTGCCAGTCCATGAAGGACGAGAAGGACCCGACCAAGCGTGTCGAGTCCACGAACCGGCGCTTCATCAGCCCCAACCATCCGGACGGCTTCGGCCCCACCAAGGCCGCCTTCATCCTCGCCGCCGTACAGACCAACCTCTGCCCCACGTACTGACGGGGCCACAGACCACCACGGTGCGAGTGGGTGCGGGTACGCCCGCCCGAGACGAGGGCCCCGAGCGGCACCCGGCAGACGGGGCGGATGGTCGTTCGGCCTTCTGACTCTGATCGGGCTCCGGCTGGAGGCCGATCCGGGGTCGCGGGGCGGTACGCCTATGCCGATCAGCTGACCTGGTAGGCGCCTTGAGGAGCGTCCTCGAAGAGCCTGATGATCCTCTCTCGGAGCAACAGCAGACCGTCGAGCCTGGTCATGAAGCTCTCCGACAGCCGCCTCTCGCGAAGCATCTCGCGACGCTGCTTGTATCGAGCGTTCACGAGAGTCTGGCCCCAGCCGATGCCCTGGTCTTTGAGAATCTGCTCCGCGCCGTTGAATTCCCTGGGCACCGAATGCTTGGTGACGCTCCCGGTGCCCAGCAGTTCGCCGATCCTCCTCAGTTCCCCGAGCGTCATCCGGACGGCGAGCCCAGGGGGCACACGCACCGAGGGCGGAGCGGGGCAGACCCCGAGAAGGGACTCGATCTCCTCCGCAAGATCTTCCAACTGCGCAGCCTCGTACCGGATGGCATCCAGGGCCGCGTGCAAGGCCTCGCTCGGGACCTTCGTCCACACGAAACGAGGGTCCTCCGACGAGTCGGAGAAGCGCACCGGGCGCGTCATCTCGTCCTCACTCTCGGCGCGACGAACGTCGTGCGACCAGGGAGTGACGAGGACCATCGAGGCCATGGCCTGGCCAAAACCCGCGTTCATGTCCAGAGCCGGCACCACGGAGGACAGGAGGCTGTCCCGGTACTGGCCGAGGAGCTCGTCGAGCGCGTCCTCGGTGCGTGAACCCGTCGAGCTTCCACGCCATGGCCTCCCGTTCCGCCGGCGACAACTGCCGGAGCGCATCCAGGACCGCCGTCGGCTGCTCGCTGAGCAGGACCAGGTCTACCGGACACGTGCCGCCGGCGCGGTCCGGGACGGGATCCAGCGGGTGTGTACGGCTCGTGGTCTGACGCAGGTAGTTCCGGTAGGCGACCGTGCGGAGCCAGGCCCCCTGCGACCTCTGTGGCGGACTGCCGCGCCCCACAGCCCCGACACCCGTGGGAGGGTGACCCCGTGACCACGACGACGCTGCAATGCCCGGACACTCCCCTGCCCCCGGCCCAGGGCCTGCCCTGGGCGGTCGGCGTGGGCCGTGTCGGCGGCCGTGGCAGAGTCCAGGTGTGCGGCCAGTTGAGTCCCGGCTGATGGCCACCAGAATTCCAGGTGGACGGCCGTCCGGCCTGCGGTGTTCCTGATCGCTTCCGTAGACGAGGGAGACCCCTTCGTCCGGTTTGCTGGTGTTTGCGAAGCATCAGCGAATCGGTCGAAGAGGTCCTGTGACGAAGTCTGACAGAGAGATCATGGAGATATTCGAGGCGTACGACCTGACCGAGACGGTCTGGTCGGCGGCCGCCCTCACGGGGCACGACCCGAAGACGGTCAAGCGGTATGTCGAGGCCCGTGCCAGCGGGCGGAACCCGTTCGGGCGCGAGCCGCGGCCGAAGATGATCGACGCGTTCCTGGAGAAGATCGAGGAGTGGGTCGAGCAGTCGAAGGGGACGATCCGCGCCGACGTGGTCCACGACAAGCTGGTGAAGATGGGCTTCCGTGGCAGCGCGCGCTCGACCCGGCGGGCGGTGAACGCGGCGAAGACCGCGTGGAAGGCCGGCAAGCGGCGGACCTAACGTCCGTGGATCCCCGAGCCCGGGCGGTGGCTGCAGTTCGACTGGGGCGAGGGCCCGCGCATCGGCGGGCGGCGGACCTGGCTGTTCTGCGCGTGGCTGTCCTGGTCCAGCTTCCGGGTGGTGATCCCGGTCTGGGACTGCACCCTGGGCACCTTGGTGGCCTGTCTGGACACCACGTTGCGGTGGATCGGCGGGGCTCCGACCTACGTGCTGACCGACAACGCGAAGACGGTCACCGTCGAGCACATCGCCGGGATCCCGGTCCGGCACCCGCAGATGGTCGCCGCGGGCCGGCACTACGGCTGCCAGGTCGTCAGTTGCGTTCCCTACGACCCCGAGTCAAAGGGCGGCGCGGAGGCCACGGTCCGCATCGCGAAAGCCGACCTGGTCCCCACCGAGGCGAACCTGCTGCCCGCCTACGACACCTTCGCCGAGCTCGCAAACGCCTGCCTGATCTGGTGCGACACGGTGAACTCGCGTCGGCACCGGGCGACCGGTCAGATCCCGGCGGACCGGCTCGACATCGAACGCACCACCTTACACGTCCTCCCGCTGGAGCCGCTGGCACTCGCGCTGGGCGAGGAGCGCGTGGTCGGCTCGGACCGCACTGTCAGCTTCAACTCGGTGCGCTACTCGACCCCGCCCGGCTACACCGGCGCCAGGGTCTGGTGCCGGGTCGTCGGCGACGAACTGTCGATCACCGCCCGCACCAGCTCCGGTGACCTGTCGGAGATCTGGCGTCACCAGCTGTCCACACCCGGCATCCCGCAGATCATCGATGCGCACTACCCCGACCACCCCGACGGCCGCTCGGTCCATCAGCCCCGGCTGCGACCGCGCTCGGAGGCGGAGGTCGCGTTCGTGGGCATCGGACCGGGAGCCGGACGCTGGCTGAAGGAGGCCGGACCCGCCGGAGCGTCCCGGATCCGCGCCAAGACGGCCCACGCCGTCGAGCTCGCCGCGGTCCTGGGCAGCGACCGGGTCGACCAGGCCCTCGGGCTCGCGGCTGCGGCCGGGCGCTTCGCCGAGAACGACCTGGTCTCCATCCTGGAACACATCGCGGCCAGCAAGCCCGTCGGCCAGGTCGTCCGCGCGGACGAGGCCCACTCCGTCCAGAACGGCACCATCGCCTGGCAGGCCCTGGGCCGACAGCAGACGGCGACTGGGGAGTCGAGGGCCGACTGACCGCAGTCAGTCGCCGATGAACCACAGATACAGGTGCAACCCGCGCTCCACGACCTGGCACAGCTCGCGGGCCTGCACGACCCAGTCACCGCCCAAGTCGTCAGGAAGCCGGTCGAGTTCCGCCAGCAGCAGCGGCACTTGCCGCTGGTTGAAGACCGCATCCCCATACGGCGTCAGGGCCCAGAGCATCGGGAACTCCGCCGGGTCCAGATCCGCGAAGCCGGCCGTCCACTCCACACCGGCCTTGGCGCGAGCCACGACGTTCCTGCTGTCACCACGCACCGCCATATTGATCATCCGCCGAGCCTATCGGCGCCCACCGCGACCCACGAAGGAATTACCGACCGTGACGTTTCCCCAGGCCCCGGCCCTGCCCGAGGAGCTCGACAAGCTGATGCGCCGGATGCGCCTGCCCTACATGCGCAAGGCCGCACCCGACGTCCTGGCGACCGCCCGGGCCCAGCGGTGGGACCCCGCCGAGGTCCTGCGGCTGCTGATCTCCGAGGAGGTCACCGGCCGCGACGCGGCCACCCGGCGCCTTCGCCGCCACTCGGCGAACTTCCCCACCGGCAAGACCCTCGCGTCCTGGCGGGCCGAGGACTCCACCATCCCCGAACCCACCCAGAACTCCCTGATCACCCTGGAGTGGATCGGCCGCGCGGAGAACCTGGTGATCGCCGGCCCGTCCGGGACCGGGAAGTCACACTTCACCGAGGGTCTGGCCCAGGCCGCGATCGAGAAGGACCTGCGGGTCGCCTGGTTCACCCTGGAGACCCTCGCCGCCGCGATCGGCAAGTCGAAGGTCGACGGCTCGACCGCCCGCACGGTCGCCCGGATCTGCCGGGCCGATCTGATCGTGATCGACGACATCGGCCTGCTTCCGGTCGGCGAGGACGCCGCCGAGGCGTTCTACCGGATCATCGACGCCGCCTATGAACGCCGCTCGATCGCGGTGACCAGCAACATCCACCCCTCAGGGTTCGACACGATCATGCCCAAGACTCTCGCCGGGGCCAGCACCGACCGCCTCATGCACCATGCTCACCTGGTGACCACCACCAGTGACTCGCACCGCCTCGCCGAGGCCCTCGCCGGCAAGGGCGTGGTCCCCTTGACCTGACCCCCACCCCCAGGAACACCACTGGCCACAGGCATGGATTTCTGATGGCCACCAGCCCGGACACCCGACGGCCGCCCACCTGGGCATCTCAATGGCCGTTGACAGGCCGGGCCTGCTTCGCCTGCGGCAGGAAACCCACCGCCGGCGCCGTCTCCCGCGGAAAGATCTCCAGCCGGCCAGGAGTCCACAACACCGACAACGAGGTACGGGCCTGCCCCAGGACAAGGCCCGCCTCATGAACGCGCGCCCCGCGCGACCCACCGGTGAAAAGGACGGTCGGCCACCCATTTGCGGGCGGTGCGGAGCCCGGGCCCTGGCGATAGGCGGCCCCGAAGGCGGAGTCATCGTGCATGAGAGGTCCTGCCCCAACCGACGCGAAGGCGAACCGGCAGCCCGCCCGCCTCACACCACCTGATTCCGGCTTGCCCCGCTTGGGGTGGTTTGCTGGAGCGGCGGGCCCAACCACGGTGCGCCGCTCCGGCAGCCGGGAATGCGCTCCGATACGCGGGCGCGCCCCCGGGGTGTGGTGTCCGGCTCGGGACGCACACCACACGAGTGATCCGGTCTCAGATCACGTGAGAGCCGATATTCGCTCCCTGCCGACCACGCGCGGGGAGACCTGCCTGGAAGCCGACTGCGCTCGGTGTCACAGGGAGAGGTAGTAGTTGCCGACCGCGGACAGATAGCGGTGGTCGGCTGTATCGCTGTCGGTGGCGAACCGTGGAGCGGCTTTGATCTGCTCGCGGCTCGGTGCGACCTTCACCGTCTGCGTTTCGGTGTCGATGACGGTGACGGCGCCCGCCGGGATCAGCACGCTCTGGCCGAACACCCACATGCCGGTATCGACCACCAGGTGTTGTCTGCCGGGCTGGTCCTGCTGACGGTCCACGTGCCCGATGGCGCCATCGGCGGCCTCCACGGTGAAGCCCACCAGTGACTGGCGCGACGTGTATCCGCTGTCCTGCGCGTACATCCACACGCTGCCCACAGCTTCGTCCCCTCCCCCTCGACACCCAGGCCCAAGGCTCTCGGATCGTATCGACCCTCCTCATTCCCCGGCATGCGTCGGACATTCGAGGGACGCATCCGCTGACGCCCGCGTTCGATGAGCTCCAGCCGGAACACGACCGAAGGAGCCCGTACACGCGTCGCTCATCGCGGTCGGCGGCCGCGACCAAGGCGCCGCGTCTGGGCCTTGCAGCGGCCGGCCGGCGGCCTCGCAGTTGTCCCTCGCAGAGTGCAGGCGCGCACGCTGCCCCGCCGAAGGCCGCGGCGAGCCGGCCTCGACGCGGATCAGGGCCGCGCAGCGTCTGCCGCGCGGCCCTGATCCGGTACACCTGGAGCCCTGCCGGCACCGCGGGGATGAGGTCCCCAGCCGGAACTGTGGGCGCCCGTACGGTCCTGGATGGGGTGGGTCAGGCCGGGTTGATGTTCTCGGCCTGGGGGCCCTTCTGGCCCTGGGTCACGTCGAACGTGACGACCTGGCCCTCCAGGAGCTCGCGGAAGCCCGAGGAGTTGATCGCCGAGTAGTGAGCGAAGACGTCCGGGCCGCCGCCGTCCTGGGCGATGAAACCGAAGCCCTTCTCCGCGTTGAACCACTTCACAGTTCCCGTAGCCATATTCATGCCTTCCAGTCGATTGAACGCCTCCCGCACCCTGCGGAAGACGGAGGTGATCGCCCTGGTTCCTGCGGCACAGCACAGCAAAACGCCCACGCCGAAGGCGTGGGCAAAGGGAACTTCCGAACCACGACAGCTTGAGCCCGACGCTACACGCCGGCACCCTCCGTCACCACGTGAAACGACTCGTACGCCGCACTCCATCGAGAGCGCGCGCAGGAGAACGAACGTGCCGGCGGGCACGCACCGATTCACGTTGCGGGAGGCGGGTCCGTCGCCGCGGCGGCATTGCGGTATTCGGCGTTGAGGCGTTGGGCCTCTTCCAGCTGGTCTTCGAGGATGACGATGCGGCAGGCCGACTCGATCGGCGTGCCCTGGTCGACGAGCTCCCTGGCGCGGGCCGCGATCCGCAGCTGGTAGCGGGAGTAGCGGCGGTGACCGCCCTCCGAGCGGAGCGGGGTGATCAAACGGGCGTCTCCGATGGCGCGGAGGAAGCCTTGGGTGGTGCCGAGCATGGCGGCGGCCCGACCCATCGTGTAGGCGGGGTAATCGTCGTCGTCCAGGTGACCGCCCAGCGGGCCGGTCGGGGTTGCTGCCGTCATCGCACCTCTCTGTGAAACGCGTGGAGGGGCCCCGGTGCCTGTGGCACCGGGGCCCCGAAGGAACTGCTACACCATCTACCGGCCCTAGTCCTGCGCCGGCCTACTGTTTCCGCCGACCCGACCTGAATGCCGTCGGGTGTACGGGGATCGCGGTTGCTTGACCGGAGACCACCTCACAAACGATGTCCTGCGGTACCCGGACTCGACACTTGCGTCCGGGCGATCCTGATGGCGCCAATTCCTCCGTTCATCCCTCGGGATCAACTACATACCAAATGGGGACTACATACTGCTGGAACTACTGGTACTGCTCCACTCGATACTGCTGATACTGCGTACTGCGTGTACTGCTCGTGACCTGATCAAGCGCCACGTCTTCGGCAGCCAGCCCCGTCGCCCAACCTGCATCAACTCTGGCTTAGAACCCCACTGCCGAACTTCCCGGCACACACGCCCACAATCGACGCCCACACCGAGGTACCGCGAACTGCATTTACTGCTGGTACTGCGAACTGCGTGTACTGCTGGGTGCTGCTACTGCGGTACTGCTCGTGGTGGCCCCTGATCACCGCGGGCCACCCGGTCCGGTCGCCAGTCCCGTCGCCGACCTGCACAAAACTGGCTTCGACACTCCACCACCGCACCGTCATGCGTACTGCAACTACAGGTACTACTTGTACTGCTGCCTGCCAGTTCGTCTCTGCCAGGCCCTGCGGTCCTTCTGGGTTACGAGAGAAACCATAACCACACCACCGCCCGATGTCTAATCCAGCCGGCATAGATTTCCGCGCGCTCGACTGCGAGGTAATCGACCTCGGGCGACCGTCGCGGCGGCCGGGCACGCAAGTCGGTCATCGACGGGGTAACCCGCACAGGTCGGGGCACAAGAACCGCACGGACAGGACAGGACGGCGACGATCAGGGACCAGGTGATCCGATGGACACGATGAGCGTCACCGTCGCCCCCGGCCGCTGCGGGACCTCCATCGCCGGAGCGCGCGAGAGCGCCCGGCGCTTCTTGGAAGACCTCCTGCCGGTCATCGCGGCCGAGGCCGCCGAAACCGTGGTCATGGTCGTCTCCGAGCTCGTCACCAACGCTCTGCGCCACGGCGGCGGCACCGCCACCATGAACCTGACCGCGCACCCCGACGGCATCGAGGTTGCCGTGTACGACGACAGTCCGCGGGCACCGCGCATGCGCACCCCGGACCTGAAGGGCGGCACCGGCGGATTCGGCTGGCCCATGGTCAACCGCCTCGCCCACACCACCGCCGTCACCCCTTGGCCGGCCGGCGGGAAGACCGTGAGCGCCCTCCTCGCCCGATAACGCTGCCGGCGACCTGCCCACGAGAAATCTTCGCCGGTCACCGCCGGCGCCAACGCCGCACAGCCGCGGCCGCCCCGGCGGGACTGCTCGGCCGGACTCGAAGCACGGGCCGTGACCCGCCATGAGGACGATCCGTTGGGGATGTATGACATGCGGCAGCGCTGGGCACCGCATCAGGTGCCCAGCCGGGCGAGCCTGCCGGCCGGCCCTTGGTTGGGCCCGGCCGGTCCGGCAGGCGTGACACCCAACGCGCGGGAACGATCGAGCGCGTCCTCCAGGCCGTTTGGCGCGGCGCCGAAGCGGTCATCCGCAGGCTGCCGGCCCAGCCGACTGCGGTCGGGGACATTGCCGTCCTGCTATCGAGCGCCTCATGGTGCAATGGGGCCTGTCCGATGCCGTCTCGGCGCGGATCTTCGCGCACCCGGGACGAAACCCGGGCGGCATCGAGCATTGAGGGATCGCTGTGACCGCAGGAGCACCGGACGGCGGACATACCTCTCGTCTCCCCGGAGGCGAAAGCCACCACGGTAAGGCGATGACCTTGGCGGGGGCGTTGGAGGCGGCGGAGGCCGCAGCGCCCGTGGAGTCACTCGACGTGGTCGCCCGCATGCTCAAGAAGCACCTCCAAGCGGCATCGGTGTCCTTCCTGATCACCGACTTCACCGGCAGTTCGGTCGTGCGGCTGGGAGCCGCAGACAGCGTCGAGACCGACGAGCCGCCCCGGCGCATCCCGCTGCCCGGCACCCTGTACGAGGACGTGATCCGCAGCCAGCAGCCGAAAGTGGAGCACCGAGGCGCTGGTCAGTTGGTGCGGGTCGTCGCTCCTGTGACCAACCGCGGGGATGCCATCGGGCTCTTGGAACTGTTCCTGCCCGCGGTACCGGACGCGGAGGTGATGCGGGAGATCGGGGAGACCGCGCACGCTCTCGCGTACATCGTCATCGCGAATCGGTCTCACACCGATGTGTACCAGTGGGGCCGGCGCACCAAGCCCCTGAGCCTGGCCGCGGAGATCCAACACCGTCTGCTCCCGGCGTCACTGGCGTGCGAGGCGGCACAGTTCGCGGTCGCCGGCGCGCTGGAACCCGCCGAACACGTGGGGGGTGACACCTTCGACTACGTGATCGACCGGGACACCGTCCAGCTCTCCGTAACCGACGCCATGGGTCACGACGTCGACGCCGCGCTGCTCGCCACCTTGGTGGTGGGCGCCCTGCGGCGGGCACGGCGGGCGGGTGCCGGCCTCGCGGAACAGGCCCACCAGGCCGACCAGGCCATGCGCGATCACGGCCGCAGGGGTTACGTCACCGGCCAACTGCTGCGCATCAGCCTGCTCGACGGCCAGACAGAGTTCCTCAACGCCGGGCACCCCTGGCCGCTTCGGATGCGCGATGGGGAAGTACAGCAGATCGTTCCCAAGGTCGACCCGCCGTTCGGCCTCAGTCTCCAGATCTCGCAAGCCAACACCTACCGGGTCCAGTCGCTGGACCTGCGACCGGGTGACCGGCTGGTGATGTTGACGGACGGCATGCTGGAACGCGGCGCCGAAAGCCTCGATCTGTCGGACCTGATCGTCGCCACCCGCGCACTGCACCCCCGAGAAGCCGCCCGCACCCTCATCAAAGCAATCGTCGACACCGGCGATGGTCATCTGGACGACGACGCGACCGTCATGTGCCTGGACTGGCACGGCGTCCACAACTCCGAGCGCGACGCCGCCACCGGCGCCGACCTCACCAACGCCTCACAACCGACGACATGAGGCGGCCCGCTCCCCGACAGACCCGAGAGTGAGAGAACAGGGGCGTCAAGCGCGGATCCGGCTCAGGGTCGGAGGGTGAGGAGTGGTCCCCGATCTCGGGCAGATAGTCGCGGTCGGCCGTCTCGCTGTCGGTGGTGAACCGGGGAGCGGCTTTGACCTCCGCCCTGATCGGTGTGACCTTCAGCGTCTGGGCTCGGGTATCGATGGCGGTGACGGCGCCGGCCGGAATGAGGACTCTCTGGCCGCACACCCATACCCCGGTGTCACCGCCAGATGTTGCATGCCGGGCTGGTCTTGCCGACGGTCCACGTGCCCGATGACACCGTCAACCGCCTCCACGGTGAAACCCGCCAGCGACTGCGGGACACAGCCATTGTCCGGGGCGTACCTCCACAGGTTTTCCACGACGGCTTTCCTCGTCATCGGCAACCCGCACAGCGGCTCCAAGGGCTCGGCCGGCTGCACGTCTTCCCGGCGCCGGCCGGGGCAATCCTGGGCCGGCGACAGATCCGAGGCGAGGCTTCGACGTGCGACGCAGTGCACGGGGCGACGAGTCCACCAATCGCGGCGAGATACTGGCGTTCGCCGGCAGCGCCAGGGCGGGGCACACCCCGGGGTCGACCCGGTGGCGGGTTCGCACTCGGTCCGAGCCGTGTGCGCATGCACGTGCGCGCCCGCCTCGTGCGCGACCGTCTGTACTCCTTCGTCCGCCCGCACCGAAGCCGGCTCTACGGCCACACCGGTGGAAGTGTGACCGGTCGAGTGAGGCGGGCGGTCCGTGCATAAAATCGGTTCTCATGTCGAAGCATGACGAGCTGCTCGTTGAGGTTGCCACTCTGGTGGAGTCCGGGCAGAGCAATCAGATGTCCCTGACCGTGGTCACCGGTGGTGCTGTCATCACCGGTCGGCTGGCTCCCGAAGCCGTTTGGAGGCGGCGGGTGTCGGAGGTCCTGACGGATTCTGACCGGCTGGGTGAGTTCTCCGCCGTCTTCACCGCCACGCCACCTCGGGAGGGGCCGCCCACCCATCTGCACTTTCATGTGGCCCGCATCCTTCAGGGCACGGTGGGGATCCCGGAGACGGGTGGGATGTATCGCGTCTCGATCGCGGATGTGAGCGCTTGGACCGTGGGCGACTTCAGCTACTCCGACCACTGACGGGCGCCGTGTAGCGAGAGGGATCGGGACGCGGGAGGGCCCGACCGGCGCGTGCCGGTCGGGCCCTTGTCGTTGTTCGGGTGTCGGCTCGGGCCGGCCTTCGTCAGGCGGTCACCGGGCTGCCGAGCATCGCGGAAGCCTGCCGGAACGGGCTGAGGACACGTGTGGGCACGGCGGCGGCGAGGGGAAGGCCGCGGCAGGTGAAGCCGAGCTGGGTCATGGCGCGAAGGACTTCGCCGGCGCTGAAGTCCCGGCGGTCCTGGCGGGTGATGACCTGACCGACCTGCTTGAGGGGGTAAGTGCGGCGGCCGATGATCACGGATTCGCCGGTGACTTCTTCGGGCTTGACGCCCTTCATCGACTCCAGGACACCGCTCTTGGTCAGGTCGAACGGGAAGCGGGCGATGACGCAGCGCATGATGCCTCACAGGGAGAAGGGGACGGTTGTGCCGCGGTGAGGCGGGTCAGCGGGCAAGGGCGAGGACGCCCAGCGCGCTGCCCTGCTCGTCGACGACGGGCAGGGCATCGAGCCTGCGATAGCGCATCGCGTGGTCGGCCTCGGCCATCGTGGTCGTGGGCAAGGCGAACGGCCCGCGGTCGCCGAGGACGGCTCGCAGACGGACCTGGTCCGTGTAGGCCGTGGTGTCGCGGACGGCGGCGAGTTGGGCCCGGGTGACCAACCCGGTGCACAGGCCGTCCTCGTCGCAGACGAGCAGATGTCCCGCGTGGGCGCCGGCCATCACGGCCAGCGCCACCTCGACCGTCATGTCGTCACAGACCTGCGGGCCGGCCGCCTCCATCGCGTCGTCCACCGTGCGCTGTACAAGGTCGGCGTTCGCCGAGCGGGGCTGCATCCGAACCAGCGTCAACATGTGCCTCCTGCAGAGGTGGGTCAGTTTCCGGATCACTGGTTCTCAGGCCGCCGCGTCGAAGGCGGACTGTCCAGCGCTCACGCGCCGGGCAGCCGAAACGGGCCGACGCCGACCGCGGGAGGTCGCGCTGCGCCTGGGCCGCTCGGAGACCGGCGCGGTGATGGTGACCGGGATGCCGGAGGGGGCCTGCGCGCCGGTGATGCGGTGCAGGGCTTCCTCGCCGGAGCGGACCTGGGTGGACTGCGGGGTGATGCCCGCGGCGCTCATCAGCCGGGTCATGTCGCGGCGCTGGTTGGGGGTGACGAGGGTGACGACGCTGCCGGACTCGCCCGCGCGGGCGGTGCGGCCGCCGCGGTGGAGGTAGTCCTTGTGGTCGGTCGGCGGGTCGATGTTCACGACGAGGTCGAGGTTGTCGACGTGGATGCCGCGCGCGGCCACGTTGGTGGCGACCAGCACGGTGACGTGGCCGGTCTTGAACTGGTCGAGGGTGCGGGTGCGCTGGGGCTGGGACTTGCCGCCGTGCAGCGCGGCGGCTCGTACACCGCTGTTGAGGAGGTGCTCGGTCAGGCGGTCGACGGCGTGCTTGGTGTCGAGGAACATCATCACCCGGCCCTCGCGTGCCGCGATCTCCGTCGTCATCCGCTGCTTGTCGGCGCCGTGTACGTGCAGGACGTGGTGTTCCATCGTGGTCACCGCGCCGGCCGAGGGGTCCACCGAGTGGACGACCGGGTCGGTCAGGTAGCGGCGGACCAGCAGGTCGACGTTGCGGTCCAAGGTGGCGGAGAACAGCATCCGCTGGCCTTCGGGGCGTACCTGGTCCAGGAGGGCGGTGACCTGGGGCATGAAGCCCATGTCGGCCATCTGGTCGGCCTCGTCGAGGACGGTGATCGCCACCTGGTTCAGCCGGCAGTCACCGCGGTCGATGAGGTCCTTCAACCTGCCGGGCGTGGCCACGATGACCTCGGCACCTGCGCGCAGCGCGCCGGCCTGCCTGCCGATCGACATGCCGCCGACGACGGTGGCCAGACGCAGCCTGACGGAGCGGGCGTACGGGGTGAGGGCGTCGGTGACCTGTTGGGCCAGCTCGCGGGTGGGGACCAGGATGAGGGCGAGCGGCTGGTGGGGTTCGGCGCGCTGTCCGGCGGTGCGGGCCAGCAGGGCCAGGCCGAAGGCCAGGGTCTTGCCGGAACCGGTACGGCCGCGGCCCAGGACGTCACGGCCCGCGAGGGTGTTGGGCAAGGTGGCGCCCTGGATCGGAAAGGGCACGCTCACGCCCTGCGTGCCGAGGGCGGTCAGCAGCGCCCCGGGCATGTCGAGATCCGCGAACGCCTCGATGGCGGGAAGCGCCGGGGTGATCGTCTTCGGCAGGGCGAACTCGCCCTGGACCGAGGCGGGCCGGCGGCCGTAGCCGCCCGAGCGGCTCGCACCCGCGGAACGGCTCGGGGCCGAGGAGCCGAAGCGGCTGCTCCGTGCTGAACCGGCGCCCGTGCCGAAAGCGGGGCCGCCGGAACGGCTGCGGGTGCGAGAAGAGCGCTCGTTCGTACGTGTGGGGTTCATTCAGAACCTTCCTTGATGCGGCACCAATCAAGGAACTCCCGCAGCGAAAGAGCGGCGCAGGGAATCACAAGAACGTGCCGAGCAGAATATGAAAACGAATCCGGCCCACTGAAAGCGATATGAGCACGGGCGCTGGAATGAGGGTGGCGTCACACGGACGCACTGACCAGATAAATCAATTACGGCGCAGCATTCAAGTGGCAGCGTCCTTGAAATGCCTTTCCCGCAGGTGGACGCACTGCGGGGAATGGGTGTAGCTGGGTCCCGCACCCCGAGGGATGCGGGACCCAGCTACAGGATGCGCGTCAACGTCAGGCCGGAACGATGTTCTCGGCCGTCGATCCCTTTTGACCCTGCGCGATGTCGAAGGTGACCTTCTGGCCTTCCAGCAGTTCACGGAAGCCCTGAGCGGCGATGTTCGAGAAGTGGGCGAAGACGTCCTCGCCGCCACCGTCCTGCTCGATGAAGCCGAAACCCTTGGCCGCGTTGAACCACTTCACAGTGCCAGATGCCATGTCATATCTCCTTTGGGGCAGTACAGAGGTGTCCGCCCTTGCGGGCACCGTGTCGCCGCGATGATGCCCCGTCCGGAAAATGACCGGAAATACAAAGCGCAGCAGATAGTTCGACGCTGTGGCCGACTGAGTGCGCTTGAAGTTTTTGGGTACCAAAACTGCAACCGAGATCGACAGTAGCACGCTGCTGCCGGTTGCGTACGTCCCATATTTCCTATCACGTCTTTTGCAATAAAAATTCTGCCTGTAGGGCTCGTCGAACTCTTAGACGGCCGGATCAGATATTGATTCACCCCGGGTGCAACGTTCGACAGCAAGGGGGGTTTCACCAGGGGCGGGCGCGTTTTGACCACCGGCGGCGGTGCGTTGCATTGTTGCGAGCGCCACACGTGGGAAATGTGGGGGATGTAGGTGGTGCCGCTACCCGCATCGCACCGGCGCCGCCTCCCCCTTGAACCCCGGTCGGCGCGCGGGGCACGAGCCGGGGAGACCGACAGCTGGTCGCATCCCCAAGGCGATCCCCGCGCAGGCGGATGCCGGCCCTTCGGGAGAGGACCAACCAGGCCTCTCGTGGGATCGCCGCCCGCCTGGGCGGCGAGAGCGCGTCACGCCGTCGGGGTCAGGAGGCGGCAAGAACGATGGCGATGAAATGCGCGGTGAAGGCAGCCACGGTCAGAGCGTGGAAGACCTCGTGGAAACCGAACCAGCGGGGCGAGGGGTCAGGGCGCTGGAGGGCGTAGACAACAGCGCCCGCGCTGTAGAGAAGCCCACCGGCCACGATCAGGGACAGTGTGGCCGCTCCGCCGTTGTGCAGGAAGTCCGGCAGGTAGCGCACCGGTGCCCAGCCCAGCGCCAGGTAGCAGGGGGTGTAGAGCCAGCGGGGAGCTCCGACCCACAGGACACGGAAGGCGATGCCGGCCAGGGCGCCCGTCCACACGATCCACAGCAGGACGGATCGCTGATCGGCGGAGAGCAGGAGCACGGCGAGGGGCGTGCAGGTGCCGGCGATGATCAGGAAGATGTTGGCGTGATCGAGGCGCCGCAGAATGGCCTCGCCGAGTGCTCCCCATGTGCCGAGGTGGTAGACGGCGCTCGTCCCGAACAGCAGCCAGGCGGTCACGGCGTACACGGTGCACGCCAGGGTGGCCTGCGCCGTCCTCGTCAGGCAGATCAGGACGATTCCCGCCGCCAACGATGCGGGAACCATACCGGCGTGAAGCCAGCCTCGCAGCTTCGGTTTGATCGGCTCCACCAGGTCGGTCGCCCGCGCGACCAGGTCGGCGACCGGGTGAGAGTCTTCAACGGTCTCCGGCCGGTGCGATCCGACGGGAACGCCCATGGGTTGGCGTTCGTCGACCGTGGGCGCATGAGGAAACCTGCCGGCTTCGGCGTCGTCTCGGGACACCGCTTCCCCTCCTGACCAGAACCGCTGGGCATCATTGGCAACCATGTGTTCATGCTAGGAGCCCGCGAGCGGCACCCTTCTCAGAGGTCCACTTCGCATCCTCGGTCGGCGTCGCCGAACCCGGGTGGTTCCGCCGCCCACGGTGGCACTTGACGCTTTGCCATCAACCGGTGCCGTGAAAGTCGTGCAATTCGACGGGCCGTGGGAACGATCAGGGACCCCGAACGGGCCTCTCCGCTCTCCTACTTTCAAGGATCGCCGATGCTTCCCGAGTTCTACTCCCACGCATCCGTCCCCGTATCCCAGCAACTGGAGCAGCGCCTGGGGCTGGACCCGCGCCTCGAAGCGGGCCGAATCGACATCGAGCGGATCGCCGACATCGCCGTCGTCGCATCGGCCCACTGCGACGGATACGCGGCCACCGCACACCTCCTCGGACTCCTGGCAGCGCTTCCCGCTCCCACGCAGGCCGGAGAACCCTTCTGGTCGGACTTGTGGAGGTCCTCGGGCTCCCTCTACCTGCTGCCCGCCAACATCAAGACCTGGGTCCTGAGTTCACTGGCCGGAGAAGGCACCGGTCTGGCCGGACAGATCCTCTCGGCTGTCAACGAGATGACCCCGCCCCAGCGCATCGCGGCCGCAGAGGTCATCGGTCAGGCACTGGCCGAGTCCGACCACCTCCCCGACCTCAAGACACAGGTCATCGGCGAACTGTGGCTCCGCGACCTCGAACTCACCGCCTGGCGTGTGCTGCACGCGGACCACAAAACCGCCGATCCGTCCAGGCGCGAGGCCTTCATCGACGCGTGGACGAAGGCCTGAGCAACCAGGTACCTCACCGACGCGATACAACCGCTTCCTCAGCCTCCCGCACTGAACGGGCGCCTTCTCCCGCCTCGCCGCCCCCGCCCCGGCTCGTCTCTGATGTTGCACACTCCCCGATGGGCCGGAACCGTGCTCCGAGGTCGAAGGGTCCATCGATCGCGGCGAGACACCGGCTTTCGCCGTGGCGGCAGCGCCAAGGCGGGGGGCTCCCCGGGTTGAGCCGGTGACGGGCTCGGACACGGTCCGAGCCCGATACCGTCGGCGCAGGAACACCAGCTGCGGGGAAACCATGACCGTCCACGACCAACCGCCACAAGGACCTGCCCCCGTGGATTTCCGACCGGACCTGGTTCGCGTCCGCGGCGAACTGGACCTGGACACCGGGCGCGCCGCCGAGCTCGACGCTGCCCTGCGGCGTGCGGTCACCGATCCCGACAACCCCGCGGAGATCACGGTCGACGTCAGCGAGCTCATGTTTTGTGACTCGACCGGCCTGAACATCCTCCTGAACGCCCAACTCGCCGCCCTCTCCCACGGCCGCACCCTCCGACTGCGGGCACCCAACCCCCAACTCGTCAAACTCCTCCACCGCACCGGCGCCCTCCCCCTCTTCACCCTCGACCCGCCACCGGCCGTCTGACCCGCACCCGCCCGCTCGATGCCCCTTGTACGTTCGCGGGTGGAGAGCGCCCTGTGGACAGTCGACGGTCCGCTCGACCTGTCGTGTCGCCCTACAAGGTGCGGGCCGCTTCCACGCTGACGGCGGTCGGGAACAGTGGGCCGGACCCGGTGAGTTCGAAGACGCGCCGCAGGCTGGGAGGAATCGGGCCGGCCAGGACCAGGCGGCCGGAGCGCAGCAGGCGCAGCATCTCGTTGAGCATCGAGGAGTCGGCAAAGGTGAGCCGGCTGACATCCAACACGATCCGCCGGACGGAAGGATCCGCGACGGCCGGGTTGCCGGCCTGCCGGAAGGCTTCCAGGGTGTCCTGGTCGAACTCTCCGACGCATACGATCACCCGCACGCCGTCGTCCGCGTCCGGCAGTACCAGTACTTCTTGTTCCACAGGTCTTTCCTTGATCACACAATGCCCATGCCGGTCATTGCCGGATGGGATGTGCCGACGTGGGAGTTCAATCGTCCACGTCGGCCCCATTGAGGTTTGGCAGTCGTGTTGGCGGTGGCCGAGGAAGTGTCCTTTCAGGCCGCGGCCCCGGCATTCGCGGCCGCGGTGGCGTGCCCATGCTCGGCGTTGAGGCGTTGGGCTTCGCGTAGTTGGTCTTCGAGGATGACGATGCGGCAGGCCGCCTCGATCGGGGTTCCCTGGTCGACGAGCTCCCGGGCGCGGGCCGCGATGCGGAGCTGGTGGCGGGAGTAGCGGCGGTGCCCGCCGGCGGAACGGAGCGGTGTGATGAGGTGGGCGTCTCCGATGGCGCGGAGGAAGCCTTGGGTGGTGCCGAGCATGGCGGCGGCCCGGCCCATCGTGTAGGCGGGATAGTTGTCGTCGTCGAGACGGCCGAACGAATCGTCTGCTGTCATCGCACCTCACTGCGAAACAGGTGAAGGAACAGGGAGCGGGTTACGGGGAGGGGCCCTGGTGCTTACCGCACCAGGGCCCCGAAGGAACTGCTACACCATCTACCGGCCCTGGAACTGCGCCGGCCTCATCCGCACGCCCGCCTGGAAGGGGACGGGTGGTGCGGGGATCGCGGTTGCTCGACCGGAGACCACCTCACTATCGATGTCCTGCGGTACCCGGACTCGCGTGGCGTCCGGGCGATCCCGATGATGACCAATCCCTCCGTTCATCCCTCGGATGATCAACTACCTACCTGCGGGAACTGCCTGATACTGCGAACTGCTTGTGGCCTGACCAAGCGCCACACTTTCGGCAGCCAGCCCCGTCGCCCATCCTGCATCCGCTCTGGCTTGGAACCCCACTGCCGAACCTCCCGATGCGCGCGCCCGCAGCCGACACCTTCACCGAGGTGCTACTCACCGACTTCACTGCTGATACTGCGAACTGCACTTACTGCGGGTACTGCACCACTGGGTCAACTGCTTGTACTGCCTGTGGTGGCCCCTGATGACCGCGGGCCACCCGGTCCGATGATCAGCCCCGTCGCCGTCCTGCAACCACCCTGGCTTCGACACTCCATCACCGCACCGTCCTGCTGTACTGCAATCACCTGTACTGCGCTACTGCTGCCCGGCAGTTCGTCTCTGCCAGGCCTCGCGGCCTCTCTGGCTACGAGAGAAACCATAACCACACCGCCGCGCGATGTCTACTCCGGCTGGCATAGATTTCCGCCTGGCTGATGAGGTAGATATTCGGAGCCCACCAGGATTGAAGAGTGGCGGCTTGGGGCACAAACGGCCCGGCAGGCACGGCTGGACACGAACACAGAGACCGGAGCGCGAGATGACCACGACGAGCACCGAGCGCACAGCCCTTGAACCCCTGTCCGCCGTCGCCGAGGCACGTCACACCGCCCGGACGTTCCTGAACACCCTGGTGCCGGCCGTCGGTCCGGAGCACGCCGACTCCGTGGTCCTGGTCGTCTCCGAGCTCGTCACCAACGCCCTGCGCCACGGCGGTGGCACTCACGCGCTCCGCCTAGCAGCCCACCCCGGCACGATCGAGGTCGCCGTCGACGACTCCAGCCCGCAAATGCCGCGCCTGCGGACCCCCGACCTCGTCCACGGCACCGGCGGATTCGGCTGGCACATGGTCAACGACCTCGCCTACGCCACCGTCGTCACGCCCAAGCCCGAAGGCGGCAAGACCGTCCGCGCCCTCCTCCCCCGCTAGACCCGTCGCGTCGCGCAGGCCACCACGTCGCGCAGGCCACTGAGGGCAATGCCACCCCCCGACGCCCAACAGGGGCGGGTACTGCCCACGGGCAGAAGACGGGGTGCGGCTGCCGGCATCCTGGGCACGGGTTTGCTCAGCAGCCCGAGGCGCGGGCCCGTTGAGCGCGGTCCCGGGTTGTCCTGCCCGGGACCGCGCCACGCCGGACGCCGGCTCACGCGTCGTCTGCGAACAGTTCGTCGGCGCGTTCGTACTGCGCCAAGGCCGCGCCCAAGCCGAACCGGGTCGCCGGCCACGTCCCGATGAAGATCCCCCACCGATCAGCCCTGTCCACCCCCGCCGGCTCAACCTTCATCGACGTCACCCACGAGGCGACGGACAACCCGATGGTCAGGCACATGAACACGGCCGCCATGCTGATCGCCGCGTACTGCCAAGACACCGACATGGCCAAGGACAAGCTGGACGGCTTCCTGCAACTCAGCCAACAGTGCAACCCAGCCTGGGGCCCGGGACACCGGCCGGGCCCAACTGGCCGGTCTGCTGGGCCGACCGGCCCCCGCCGGCTCCGAGGAACCCAGCATGATGATGCGCCACAGCAGAGGCCAGAGACAGGCGGAACAGGCCCAGTACCCGCAGGACGAACCGCAAAAGCTGTTCACCAAAGCGGTTGTGCACGGGCTGAAGGCCCGCCTGTGCGACGACATCGACGCCCTCGACGACCACCTGCCCCCGCACATCGCGAGGATGGCCCGCCGAGTCGCCGAAGTCCTGGAGGAACCGCACCCGGCGACCCCATGACCTGCCGGCACGGGTGTCGTCGGACCGGCAAGCGGGCCCGCGGTGCGGACGGATTCGGAGTTTCCGGTCCGGTTGCGGGCGCCGGTCACGGCCGAGCAGACAGCGCCAGACCAACCGCCGCGGGTGCGACCCGCACTCTTGTCAGGTCCCCGCCCCTTCAGCCGAGCAGGTGGCTACGCGGCAAGCATTCCGGCGCGCAGTCGGGTCAGGGTGCGAGTGAGGAGGCGGGAGACCTGCATCTGTGAGATACCGAGTTCGGCGCCGATCTCGGCCTGGGTCATCTCCCGCGCGAAGCGCATGTTCAGGATCCGTCGATCGCGTTCGCCGAGTGTCTTCAGGAGGGGGGCGAGGGTGTGGAAGTCCTCGAAGAGCTCCATGTCCGGGTCGACGTCGCCGACCGTCTCGGCGAGGGAGCGACCCGTGTCGCCGGAGGTGCGCTGCCTGGTGCTCGTCGTAGCGTCGATGGAGGCGCTGGTGTACCCGTTGGCCGCGACCAGGCCCTCGATGACGTCGTCCTCGCTGAGTTCGAGGTGTTCGGCCAGTTCCTTCACGGTCGGGGCGCGGCCGAAGATCTCGGTCAGTGCTTCCTGGCTCTTGGCGAGTTCGGTGCGCAGTTCCTGGAGGCGGCGCGGGACGTGGACGGCCCAGGTGGTGTCGCGGAAGAAGCGCTTGATCTCGCCGGTGATGTAAGGAAGGGCGAGGGTGGTGAACTCGACCTCGCGGTCGGGGTCGAAGCGGTCGATGGCCTTGATCAACCCGATCGTGCCCACCTGGACGATGTCGTCGATGTCGATGCCGCCATCCCCGGTACGGCCGCGGAAGCGCCGGGCGGCGAATTGCACCAGCAAGATGTTCATCTCGATCAGCGTGTTCCGGGCGTACTGGTACTCCCGGGTCCCTTCCTCCAGCGAGCGCAGCCGGACCAGGAAGAGGCGCGAGAGCTCCCGGGCGTCGGCGGGCGCCACCTGACGGGCGTCGTCAATCCGGGGAAGATCGTGTGTGGACTGATCGCTTCCGGGTGTGGCGTCCGGCGAGGTCGCCACCACGCTGGTGGTGTTGGTGATCGTGGCGGTCTGAGACATGGACCCGGTCCTCCCCTGGACGTACGACGTTCGCGCGACACGTGCCCCCGAACTCGGCCATGCGTGGCGGATCCAACATTTTTCGACCGTGATTGCGTCCATGCCGGTACCGCGCGGGGCCGTGGCCGCGCCTCTGGTTTCGGATGGTCGGATGGCGCGCACCGGGGCGGCCGTCGATCGTTGGAGGCGAGCAGGTCCCCTGCTACGTCACGACGGACGCCCCGGCTGACCCTGCGAATACCCCCGGCATCCGCTTCCACCCCTTACCGCCCCATTCGCGTCCACCACGGGACAGGATCGAAGCAGAACAACGAGACATGACGGTGGCCCACCCCTTCGTGGGGTGGGCCACCGTCATGAACTTTGCCGGGACCGCGCTGTTGGCGGCCGGCTACCAGCGGTACCAGCGACCACTCCCGCCCTTCGGGCGGGCGACGAAACCGACCAGCCAGAGCACCAGCACCGCGATCGCGACCCACCAAAGGATCTTCACCGCGAAACCGGCACCGAACAGGATCAGAGCGAGCAGAAGAACAAGAAGCAGGGGAACCATAGATATCAACCTCCGCAGCACCGCCTGCCCGACGCCACGCTCCCCATGCACGCAAACTTATCTGTTTCTTATCCGCGCAGACGGGCATCCGCGACTGCCCACTCCACGGGGCCGGTCAGGCCGGCGCGGCCGCCGCGGTTGCCCTGTTGGGGAAGCCGGCGATCGCGCTGATGCCGACCTGCGGTTGTCCGCCGGGGCCGACGCCAGGCCCGTTTCGGTCAGGGACCGGCGGAGGGTGTCGGGGTTCGTGGCGCGCGGATCCTTCGCCGGCCGCCGCTTTGCTCGGCGGGTTGTGGCAGCAGGCCGAGGTCGGCTGCTGTGCCGGTGGCGTCCATGACGCGGGCGACGACGGGCCGGGCGGGCCCGCTCAGGTGGAAGCCGGTTCCGGCCCGGCCCGCTTCGGCCTTCGCCCACAGCAGGGCGGCGATCCCGGAGCAGTCGCAGAAGGACACGCCACTGATGTCGATGCGCAGGAGGGCGGGGCGGTTGTCGAGGCATTTGCGGACCGCGTCGCGGATGGCGGACCCGGTTTCCAGGTCGAGTTCACCGGCCAGTCGCAGGAGGCCGTAACGGCCGGCGAGGACCACCGTGGGGGTGTTGGGGCGGGGGGCCCGCCGAGGAGCGGGGATCATGCCCGGCTCCTGCGGGCGGGCTGTTCCAGGAGGCATCTTCTCCACTCCTCCTCAGGCCGCGGCCGGTGGATTCGCCGCTTCGGCGCTGCGGCCGGGGTCGGCGTTGATGCGCCGGGCTTCTTCGAGCTGGTCTTCAAGGACGACGATGCGGCAGGCCGCCTCGATCGGCGTGCCCTGGTCGACGAGCTCGCGGGCACGGGCCGCGATCCGCAGCTGGTAGCGGGAGTAGCGGCGGTGCCCGCCCGCGGAGCGGAGCGGGGTGATCAGGCCGTGCTCGCCGATCGCGCGAAGGAAACCTTGGGTGGTGCCGAGCATCTCGGCGGCCCGGCCCATCGTGTAGGCGGGGTAGTCGTCGTCATCGAGACGGCCGAACGAATCGTCTGCTGTCATCGCACCTCACTGCGAAACAGGTGAAGGAAATCAGGCTCTGGACGTGTGGAGGGGCCCGGGCGCCGTGTGGCACCCGGGCCCCGAAGGAACTGCTACACCATCTGCCGGCCCTGTTACTGCGCCGGCCTTCTGTTTCCGCCTGCCCGACCTGAGCTCTGTCGGGGGTGCGGGGATCGCGGTTGCTTGACCGGAGACCACCTCACTTCACGATGTCCTGCGGTACCCGGGCTCAACACTCCACCCGGGCGATCCTGATGGCGTTCGGCTCCTCCGTTCATCCCTCGTGATCAACTACTTACCAAATGGGGACTACACACTGCTGAACTGCTGGTACTGCTCCACTCGATACTGCTGATACTGCGCACTGCGTGTACTGCTCGTGGCCTGACCGAGCGCCACACTTTCGGCAGCCAGCCCCGTCGCCCATCCTGCGTCCGCTCTGGCTTGGAACCCCACTGCCGAACCTCCCGATGCGCGCGCCCGCAGCCGACGCCTTCACCGAGGTACCACTCACTGACTTCACTGCTGGGTACCGCGAACTGCTGGTACTGCCTGGTGGCCCCTGATGACCGCGGGCCACCCGGTCCGGTGATCAGTCCCGTCGCCGTCCCGCAACCGCTCTGGCTTCGACACTCCATCACCGCACCGCACTACTGAACTGCACTTACCTGTACTGCTGCCCGGCAGTTCGTCTCTGCCAGGCCCTTCGCTCTCTCTGGGCTACGAGAGAAACCATAACCAGATCACCGACCGATGTCTACTCCAGCTGGCATAGATTTTCACGTGGTGGACGACGAGGTAATCGGATGCGAAGGCACACAGGCACTCGACTCGGCCGACACGTCGACGCAGGAGGACAGCCCGAGGTGACGCGGCGACCGAGCCGCAGGTCAGGGTCCGCAGAGCCGGGGTCTCCCGGCAGGTT
The DNA here is from genome assembly GCF_041431415.1 of Streptomyces sp. NBC_00513. GTDB lineage: Bacteria > Actinomycetota > Actinomycetes > Streptomycetales > Streptomycetaceae > Streptomyces. The sequence continues at coordinate 8,104,773 of NZ_CP107845.1, read as the reverse complement.
CGCGCACCGCACGGGCGGATACCTCGTCACAGGAACATGGGCCCGGCGCGGCCTGGACAGGGCTGGGCGTGCGGCGGAACGGCCGTCGCCGGGCGGGCTGCAGCGAGGGCGGCGGTTCGTTCCCGGACGCCGGCCCGGAGCCCGGCGGCCATCTCGATGGCGGCGGCCTCAAGCGTCCGGCGGCGCTGCTTCACCGCGGCAACGTCCCTCGCCGGGCGCACAGCCCCGGCCGGCCCCCCGCCCCGGACACAGGATCGCGCTCGGGGTGGTCAGCAGGGCTTGAGCAGGGCCGGGCCCGGCAGGGGGGGCCGGGCCCGGCGGACCCGTGTCGTACCTCCGTGGTACTCATGTGCCATGAGCCAGTTCCGCGACTTCAACCTCAAGCTGCTCGTCATCGAGGAGCTCATGTACGGCCCCGACGAGCCGCTCCTCCCCCTCTATGACCTGCCCGCGCGGCTGGCCGAGAGGGGAATCGGCGACCCCGCGTCCTACGTCCTGGACAATGGCCTGCACGCGGAGGTACTGCCGGAGTCCCGGGCCCATTTCGAGGCCCTGCTGATCCCGGACGAGCTGCTCGCCCGCGTCGAGGAACTGTGCTTCGACGCCGGCGCCGAAGTCTTCCGGCACTGCGCCCCCGCCTGGGACGGCGAGGACGATCTGTTCGACGTTCGGTCGCTCGACGACCTCGCACTGCTGCCCAACCTGCGGGAGGTCACCTTCGTCGAAGACGGCGTCCTGGCCGTGCCAGACGCGGCAGAGATCTTCGCCGCGCGCGGTATCGAAACCGACTGAGCCCCGGCGCCCGCCCGTCCCGCGCCGCCTCGGCCAGGGCGGTGTAGGGGACACAGTGTCGGACCAGACTCGGTGGCGGTAGGCGGCCACCTTGTCGAAGCTCTCGTCGGCGGTCTTCGGCCAGACTCCCACCCGCGCCGACATGGAGCGTGCTGGGTGGGGCCGAGCTTGGACGAGTTCACCCCTCAAACGCAGTACATCGGCCCGACACAGCCCCGGCATCCCTCACGGTCCGCCAGGCTCTCCGCTCAATGTGGTGGCGTCCTCCCATCGGTGGGCCCTTGTCCGAGATGATCGGGGTGATGGGAAACTGGCGGTTATGGATATCCGCCGCAGAAACAACGTCACCGTCACGGGCCGCGCGGACGGGCCGGTGCTCCTGTTGGCGCACGGGTTCGGCTGTGACCAGAACATGTGGCGCCTGGTCGCCCCCGCGCTGGCCGAGAACTACCGGCTGGTCCTCTTCGACTACGTGGGCTCCGGCCACTCGGACCCCTCGGCCTGGGACGAACAGCGCTACAGCTCACTGGAGGGCTACGCGCGGGATGTGCTGGAGGTCTGCGAGGAGCTGGACCTGAGGAACGTGACCTTCGTGGGGCATTCGGTCAGTGCCATGGTCGGGGTCCTCGCTGCCGCGAACGCGCCGGAACGGTTCTCTCGTCTGGTGATGGTCGCTCCCTCGCCCCGCTACATCGACGAGGACGGATACCGGGGCGGGTTCGACGCCGACGACATCGACGAGCTGCTGGAGTCGTTGGAGTCGAATTATCTGGGGTGGTCGGCGGCGATGGCGCCGGTGATCATGGGCAACGCGGACCGCCCGGAACTCGGCCAGGAGCTGACGACGTCGTTCTGCGCGACCGATCCGGACATGGCGCGGGTCTTCGCCCGTACGACGTTCCTCTCCGACAGCCGCGAGGACCTGAAGACAGTCACGGTGCCGACTCTGGTCCTGGAATGCGAGCAGGACGTCATCGCCCCTCGTGAGGTCGGCGCCTACGTTCACGACGCGATTCCCGGCAGCCGGCTGGTCACGCTGGCGGCAACGGGGCACTGCCCCCAGTTGAGCGCGCCGCAGGCCACTGCAAGCGCGATCAGCGACTTCGTCGGAGCCGCCCGATGATGTGCACCACCGACGAGGAATCGGACGGGGAGCACGACGTGGACGCCACGGACGCGGCCTTCACCTCGCTGCTGGAAGACAGTGCCGAGGAGCTGTACGAGCAGGCTCCGTGCGGGTACCTGTCGACCCTGATGGACGGCACCATCGCGAAGATCAACGCCACACTATTGGAGTGGCTGGGCCTGGAACGCTCGGCGGTGGTGGGTCGGATGCGGTTCACCGACCTGCTCACCGTGGGCGGCAAGCTCTACCACGAGACGCACTTCGCCCCAATGCTGCAGATGAAAGGCGAGATCAGCGGCATCGCCCTGGACATCAAGGCCTCCGGCAAGCAGCGGATGCCCGTGCTGGTCACCTCGAAGGTGAAGACCAGCAATGACGGCGAGCCGTTGCTGATTCGCACCACCGTCTTCGACGCCCGAGACCGGCGCTCCTACGAGAGGGAACTGCTGCGCGGCCGCCAGGCGGCCGAGGAAGCGCGCCGCGAGGCGGAGGACGCACGCAGGCAAGCCGAGGCCGACCGCGAACGCCTCCAGGAGGCCTTGGCCGTCCTCCAGCAGAACCTGCTTCCCGCCGCGCTCCCCGCAATTCCGGGCCTGGAGGCCGGCTCGTACTATCACACGGCCTCCCCGGACCTGCTCGGCGGAGACTTCTACGACCTGTTTCCCCTGAATGCCGGCCGATGGGCGTTCTTCCTCGGCGACGTATGCGGCAAAGGCCCCCAAGCCGCCGCGGTCACCTCCCTGACCCGCTACACCCTGCGCGCCGCCGCCATGCACGATCCTGATCCCGTCACCGTGCTGGCGACCTTGAACACCGTGGTCCACGAGCGGTACAGCGGCGGCGACCCCCGCTACTGCACCGCCATCTTCGGCGTCCTGAAACCGGACGACGACCACGTCGACGTGCACCTGGCCTCCGGCGGACACCCCTCCGCACTGATCCAACGCGCCGACGGCACCGCCAACTACCTGCACACCCCCGGCGGAATGCTCATCGGCATCCTCCCCTGGGCGCAGTTCACCCCCGCCCGCACCCGCCTGTCCCCCGGCGACACCCTGCTGCTCTACACCGACGGCCTCACCGAGGCCCGCGTCGGGCCCTCTCGTGAGCTGTACGGCGAGGACGCCCTCCTCGCCTTCACCACCGCCCAACCGTCTGCTGGGCCGCAAGCGCTGATCGCCGCCCTGACCGGACTCCTCGCCGGCTTCGGAGACGGACTCGACGACGACACCGCCCTGCTCGCCCTCGGCGTGCCCGCCCCGTTTCCCGCTCCCCTGTCGGCCCTGGCGAGTGAAGACCGGACATGAACTCACTGACGATCATCACCCGAGCCGCCGCCACCGGCCCCGTACTGGAAATCACCGGTGACCTCGACTACGCCACGGCACCCGAACTCCGCACAGCACTCGACGGCCTGCCCCTGACCGCCGGGCAACTACTGATCCTGGACCTGACCGGTCTCGACTACTGCGACTCCAGCGGCATCACCACCCTGCTGGCCGCCCGCAACCTGACCATCCAACAAAACGCCGATCTTGCCCTGGCCGCGGTCCCCGACAACACCTCCCGCATCCTGAGCATCGTCGGCCTGGACCAGGTCTTCACCTTCCACCCCGACGCCTCAACCGCCACCCACCCCAGCTCCGCAGCATCCTGAGGCACACGAACCGACCCCGATCCTGCGTTTCGGCGTGGACGGCTCGTCTGGAGTGGCGTGAGCGGAGCCGGATTCACCGCTTTGTGCCGGACTTCTTTGTCCGTACGGCAGCGGGTGAGTCTGTGGTCGTGGCCTGTCCCCCTGCGTCGGGTTCCGGCAGCAGGTGGCAGCGGCAGCAGGAGACATCAACACCGCTTCCCACGCCGCCGGCGCCACCACCACCGGCACCGGCGCCGCCGACGGAAACCTCCTCGGCCTCCCCCTCGGCCGGTGGCCGTCTCCACCTCCCGTTGCCCCGAGGAGTCCGCGCAGTCCGTCACGGAGGCCTTCAGAGGCTTGGACGCGGCGTCCAGGGTGGTGACCTTCGGGGCGCGCCGGACAGTGCCCTGCATCGTGGACTTGCCCTGCTAGCGCCAGAACACCGTCGCCTGAATGTCCGCCAGCGCCTCGTCCGTCGCGTACTTTGCCAACTCCGGGTCGACCCTCGCCGTCGCGTACGAACGCTCCTCGGCCGCCGTACACGCCCCGTACGCCATCAGGACCGCCGACTTCTCGGCCACCTCAGGATCCGCCGCCGACACCGCCGACGACGTCGCCACCGAAAACACCACCGTGCGTGTCGCTCAGGCGGAGGGCGGGCGAAGTCGGAAGCGTGTTCGAGCATTTACGGGACAAGCCTCAGGTCCGCCTTGTGGGGCGGGTTGAGGGTCAGGCTCAGGAGTCGACCATAGCGAGGTGGGCCACTGTTGCCCCGAGAGCGTCATGGCTGGCTCCAGGGTGGATTGCGTTCCGTAGCCATCTGAGGATTCGGTGCGGAGGCGGGGGGAGCCGACGGGCAGCGTCGGCGGCGGTGAGCGTGGACGGGAGTGTGCTCGCCGCGATCAGCGCTGTACGGAGCTCGGGGGGCCCAGTGCGCGTCGGTCATGGTTCCGGCGGGATCAGGGTTCGGCGGTGTGGGCGGATTTCGGCCCCGTCCGGGTGCACCGGCGCGCAGACTTGGCGAATCGTCACGCCACGGGCCGGACGATGGAAGCCGGGCCGGCCGGTCTCAGCCCATATGTAAATCGCCCCGTCATCCGAGGGGTGCTCTGCAGGCAACATGTGTCCAGGCCAAGCCCCTCTTCTTGGACCCGGCGCAGCTTCGGGGGGAGCGTCCAGGACGTAGGTGGGGTGTCGAACCTGGTGGGCCGGAACCTGTTGCGCCCGTTCCGGCGGCTGGTGGTGATCGCGTATCACGTCGCGGCATTTTGACGCTCTGCCGCTACCTGTGCGGGATGATTGCGGGCTCCGTCGGTGCGCGGCAGCTTGAGCCGGTTCTGGCGGCTTCGGATGCGCGATCCTGGAGCCGATCCGTGACAATGCCTGACCTGCGGATTTGCGGTCTGTGTGTCGCGCTGCCCTGCCGAAGACGCTCCAGCCCGCGGGTTTGCGTTGAGGCCGGAATCGGCTCGATGGCGCCGCTGCCGGCGGGCGCATGGAGTTCCAAACGCTCAGATGACGTCCGTCCTGATGCACCGTCAGGTGTGCCGGGATCCCTTGTGAGGCGACGAGGCCGGCTCGGATGGCGGTCGCTGGACGGCTCGTTCGGTTGTCGTCGGCTTGCTCGGCCACCGTGCGCCGAAGGGCGTGAGAACCAACGGCGGGACCGGCGTCGAATTCGGTGCGCCGGGCGAAGGGCGGCCCGCGCAGCGGGCCGGGGCGACGCCGAGTCACTCGTCGGCGCCGCCCCGGCCCATCTCCAAGCACCACGTGTGTCTTCACGGTCGCCGGCTGACCGGGGCGGTAGCCGCCGCCCCGGTCAGCCGGCCTCGCCCCGGCCCGTGGCTCCCGGAGCGGTGACCGGCATTCGGTCAGGGAAGGAGCGGGAGGAGGACGAGTGTCAGCGGTGCCGTCACGGAGGACGAGGCGTAGCAGCTCGTCCCCGCGAAGGACGCGGTGTAGCTCGTCGCCGTGATCATGGTGCTGGGAACCGGCAGCGTCGGCGGTGCCAGTGTCGCCACCCCGCTGGCGTTGGTGAGCGCGGTTCCGAGGGTGATGGGCCCGAGCGGTGTGTTCGCCTTGAAAGTGACCAGTTGTCCCGCGAGCGGAGCGGCGCTGGAGGTGACCTTGAGCGTTGCGCTCATCGACGGGATGACGAATGTGCCGTTCGTCCGCAGGCGGATCTGTGCCGGGGCCGCCGTCAGCGTCGTGGGAGTCGGGTTCACGGTCAGGTTTGCCGGAGCGGCGGAGGGACTGTGGCAGGGTCCTCCGTTGTAGACGGCGGTCACCGTGCCGCTGGTGCCCGCGGTGGTGGTGACGCAGGCCGTGCCGCTCGCGTTGATCGCCACGGTCTGGCTGAAGCCGCCGGGGCCGGTGAACGTGACCGTCCCGGTGGGAGTGCCGCTGCCCGGCGCGTTGGTCGTGACTGTGGCGCAGAACGTCACCGGCCGGCCGCAGACCGCGGGGTTGGGGGTGATGGTGAGCGCGGTCGTGGTCTGGGCGTTGTTCACGGTCACGCCCGACGTGCCCTGCGATGGCTTGAAGCATCCGTTGCCGTTGTAGACGGCCGTGACCGTGCCGTTGGCGAGGTTGTTGGTGGTGACGCATGTTGTGCCGCTGGCGTTCAGTGGCACCGTGGTGTTCAGTCCGCCGGGGCCCGTGAAGGTGACGGTCCCGGAGGGGATGCCGCTGCCGGGTGCCACCGCGGTGACCGTGGCGCAGACGGTCACGGTCTGGCCGCACACCGAGGGGTTGGGGCTCACCGACACGGTGGTGGTGCTGGCCGCCTGGGTGACGGTCACCGGCGCGGTGCCGGTCGATGAGGAGAGGCATCCGTTGCCGTTGTAGACGGCCGTGACCGTGCCGATGGTGAGGCTGTTGGTGGTGACGCATGCGGTGCCGCTGGCGTTCAGTGGCACCGTGGTGTTCAGTCCGGCCCCGGTGAAGGTGACGGTACCCGTGGGGATGCCGCCGCCGGGCGCCACCGCGGTGACCGTGGCGCAGACGGTCACGGTCTGGCCGCACACCGAGGGGTTGGGGCTCACCGACACGGTGGTGGTGCTGGCCGCCTGGGTAACGGTCACCGGCGCGGTGCCGGTCGATGAGGAGAGGCATCCGTTGCCGTTGTAGACGGCCGTGACCGTGCCGATGGTGAGGTTGCTGGTGGTGACGCATGCGGTGCCGCTGGCGTTCAGTGGCACCGTGGTGTTCAGACCGGCCCCGGTGAAGGTGACGGTACCCGTGGGGATGCCGCCGCCGGGCGCCACCGCGGTGACCGTGGCGCAGACAGTCACGGTCTGGCCGCACACCGAGGGGTTGGGGCTCACCGACACGGTGGTGGTGCTGGCCGCCTGGGTAACGGTCACCTCGAAGGGACCGTCCGAGCCCGCGAAGCAGGAGTCGCCGTTGTAGGTGGCCGAGTACGTGCCGCTGGTGAGGCTGCTGGTGGTCAGGCATGCCGTGCCGCCCGCGTCCAGCGTGAGTGTCACGTTCAGTCCGCCGGGGCCCGTGAAGGTGACGGTCCCGGAGGGGGTACCGCTACCGGGCGCCACCGCCGTGACCGTGGCGCAGACAGTCACGGTCTCGCCGCACACCGACGGATTGGGATCGACGGTCACCGACACCGTGCTCGACGCCTGGTTGACCGTCACTGGCGCGGTGCCGGTCGATGAGGAGAAGCATCCGTCGCCGTTGTAGACGGCCGTGACGGCGCCGGTCTCCAGCATGGTGGTGGTCAGGCATGCCGTGCCGCCCGCGTCCAGCGACACCGTCTCGTTCAGTCCGCCGGGGCCCGTGAAGGTGACGGTCCCGGAGGGGATGCCGCTGCCGGGCGCCACCGCGGTGACGGTGGCGCAGACAGTCACCGTCTCGCCGCACACCGACGGATTGGGGTCGACCGTCACCGACACCGTGCTCGACGCCTGGTTGACCGTCACTGGCGCGGTGCCGGTCGATGAGGAGAAGCATCCGTCGCCGTTGTAGACGGCCGTGACCGTGCCGGTCTCCAGCATGGTGGTGACGCATGCCGTGCCGCCTGTGTCCAGGGGCACGGTCTCGTTCAGTCCGCCGGGGCCCGTGAAGGTGACGGTTCCCGTGGGGATGCCACTGCCGGGTGCCACCGCGGTGACCGTGGCGCAGACGGTCACGGTCTCGCCGCACACCGACGGGTTGGGGTCCACCGACACGGAGGTGGTACTGGCCGCCTGATTGACCGTCACGTCGAAGGTCCCGGTCGAACCGGTGAAACACGTGTTCCCGCTGTACGTGACGGTGACCGTGCCGGTCTCCAGCACGGTCGTGGTGACGCATGCTGTGCCGCCGGCGTTCAGTGGCGCCGTGGTGTTCAGTCCGCCGGGGCCGGTGAAGGTGACGGTCCCGGAGGGAATGCCGCTGCCGGGTGCCACCGCGGTGACGGTGGCGCACACCGTCACGGCCTCACCGCACACCGACGGGTTGGGGTCCACCGTCACCGACACCGTGCTCGACGCCTGATTGACCGTCACCCCGAAGGGGCCGTCCGAGCCCGCGAAGCAGGAGTCGCCGTTGTAGGTGGCCGAGTACGTGCCGTTGGTGAGGCTGCTGGTGGTCAGGCATGCCGTGCCGCCCGCGTCCAGCGTGAGTGTCACGTTCAGTCCGCCGGGGCCCGTGAAGGTGACGGTCCCGGAGGGGGTACCGCTGCCGGGCGCCACCGCGGTGACGGTGGCGCAGACAGTCACCGTCTCGCCGCACACCGAGGGGGTGGGGTCGACCGTCACCGACACCGTGCTCGACGCCTGGTTGACCGTCACGTCCAGCGAGCCCGTCGACGGCAGGAAGCAGGTGTTCCCGCTGTAGGTGACGGTGACCGTGCCGGTCTCCAGCACGGTCGTGGTGACGCATGCTGTGCCGCCCGCATCCAGCGACACCGTCTCGTTCAGTCCGCCGGGGCCCGTGAAGGTGACGGTCCCGGAGGGGATGCCACTGCCGGGCGCCACCGCCGTGACCGTGGCGCAGACAGTCACCGTCTCGCCACACACCGACGGATTGGGGTCGACCGTCACCGACACCGTGCTCGACGCCTGGTTGACCGTCACGTCCAGCGAGCCCGTCGACGGCAGGAAGCAGGTGTTCCCGCTGTAGGTGACGGTGACCGTGCCGGTCTCCAGCACGGTCGTGGTGACGCACGCCATACCGCCCGCATCCAGCGACACCGTCTCGTTCAGTCCACCGGGGCCCGTGAAGGTGACGGTCCCGGAGGGGGTACCGCTACCGGGCGCCACCGCCGTGACCGTGGCGCACACCGTCACGGTCTCGCCGCACACCGACGGGTTGGGGTCCACCGACACCGACACCGCGCTAGTTGCCGGGTTGACCGCCACATCCACGGTGCCGGTCGATGAGGAGAGACATCCGTCGCCGCTGTAGGTGACGGTGACCGTGCCGGTCTCCAGCACGGTCGTGGTGACGCACGCCATACCGCCCGTATCCAGTGACACCGTCTCGTTCAGTCCACCGGGGCCCGTGAAGGTGACGGTCCCGGAGGGGATGCCACTGCCGGGCGCCACCGCAGTGACCGTAGCGCAGACGGTCACCGTCTCGCCGCACACCGAGGGGGTGGGGTCGACGGTCACCGACACCGTGCTCGACGCCTGGTTGACCGTCACTGGCGCGGTGCCGGTCGATGAGGAGAAGCATCCGTCGCCGTTGTAGACAGCCGTGACCGTGCCGGTCTCCAGCATGGTGGTGGTCAGGCATGCCGTGCCGCCCGCGTCCAGTGGCACCGTGGTGTTCAGACCGGCCCCGGTGAAGGTGACGGTACCGGTGGGGATGCCACTGCCGGGTGCCACCGCGGTGACGGTGGCGCAGACGGTCACGGTCTCGCCGCACACCGACGGATTGGGGTCGACCGACACGGACACCGTGCTCGACGCCTGGTTGACCGTCACGTCGAAGGTCCCGGTCGAACCGGTGAAACACTCGTCGCCGCTGTAGGTGACGGTGACCGTGCCGGTCTCCAGCGTGGTTGTGGTGACGCACGCCATGCCGCCCGCATCCAGGGTCACGGTCTCGTTGAGTCCGCCGGGGCCGCTGAAGGTGACGGTACCGGTGGGGATGCCACTGCCGGGTGCCACCGCGGTGACGGTGGCGCACACCGTCACGGTCTCGCCGCACACCGACGGGTTGGGGTCCACCGTCACCGACACCGTGCTCGACGCCTGATTGACCGTCACGTCGAAGGTCCCGGTCGAACCGGTGAAACACGTGTCCCCGCTGTAGGTGACGGTGACCGTGCCGGTCTCCAGCGTGGTTGTGGTGACGCACGCCATGCCGCCCGCATCCAGGGTCACGGTCTCGTTCAGTCCACCGGGGCCCGTGAAGGTGACGGTTCCCGTGGGGATGCCACTGCCGGGCGCCACCGCCGTGACCGTGGCGCACACCGTCACGGTCTCGCCGCACACCGACGGGTTGGGGTCCACCGACACGGACACCGTGCTCGACGCCTGATTGACCGTCACGTCGAAGGTACCGGTCGCGCTTGCGTAACACTCGTCGCCGCCGTAGGTGACGGTGACCGTGCCGGTCTCCAGCACGGTCGTGGTGACGCACGCCATGCCGCCCGCATCCAGCGACACCGTCTCGTTGAGCCCGCCGGGACCGGTGAAGGTCACCGAGCCCGACGGGTTGCCGACGCCCGAGGAGACCGGCGCCACGGTGACACAGAGCGTCACCGTCTCACCGCACACCGACGGGTCGGGGTCCACCGATACCTCGACCGAGACGGGTGCTTGGTTGACCACGTGCAGCGTCAGGGGGGAGTTCGACCCGTCGAAGTCCGCGTCGCCGGTGTAGAAGGCGGCTGCCTGGTGGAAGCCGACATCCAGGTTGCTGAAGGTGACCTGCGCCTGCCCATTCACGTCCACGGGCGCGGTCAGCACCGGACCGTCGTCGCTGACGATGAAGGACACCAGCCCGGTGGGGGTTCCCGAGCCTGGTGGAACGGGGGTCACCTGGGCGGTGACGGTCACCGTCTCACCGCAGACGGAGGGTTCGGGATCGAAGGCCAGCGTAGTGGTGGTGTTCGAGAGGGTGACCTCCTGGGTGTCCGCACCCGTGGACGGGTCATACTCGACGTCGCCCGAGTAGTTGGCCTCCACCCCGTGGAGGCCGACCTCCAGATCGCTGGTCACGTACTGTGCCTGGCCGCTCATGTCGAGCGGCGCAGTTGTCACAGGCACGCCGTCGACGACGAACTCGACGCTGCCGGTCAGGGTGGGGCCGCCGGCGAGTTCCGGCTGGACGGTGGCGGTGAAGGTGACCGCCTGGCCGAAGACGGATGGATCCGGTGCCGAGGTCACGGTGGTGATCGAGCTGGCCATGGTATGGCTCCCTTTCGGATGACCCACGAAAGCAGGTGATGTGCCTTCGCCCGTGCGGCGTGGGACGGAGCGCGGAACGTATGCGAAAGAGCTGGTGCAGTGTTCCGGAAAGAGCCCTCGTCCACGCGGAGTCGGGGCACATCACCTGCTGATATCAGCAGTAGGCATTCCGAGTGAGGCCCTGGGCTAGATGGGTGAAGGAAACACCACTCGTTCGGCTCAGCGCACTCAGGCGCGCGAGATGCGGTAAACCCAGATTGCGCGGCGCCCTGGCGCACTTTTTCGAGGGAAAAAGGTTTCCCTTTCCTGCGGTCTTCCCGGGCGTGCAGCCGGGCTGCCGATGGGAAAAAGGTTTCCGTTTCCTGCCGTCTTCCCGGATGTACAACCGGGCGGTGTCGGGGCGCAGTCGCACTCCGGGGCGGTCCGGTGGACTCGCGGGAGGAAGGGAGAGGATTTCACGCCGAGACAAACCCCGGCATTCCTCCGCGGAATCCGAATTCCGGAGGTGCCACGGGGCGCCGCAGCCTCTCGGCGCGCCGGCTGTCCGGTACGCCGAGAGGCTGCTGACGGGGGCATCGCTCTTCCGGCGGTCCGCCGGGGTGGGGGCAGGATGCCCACCGGGGCCCGCGCCGTTTCACCGGCGCGGTGGTGCGGTGCGGCGTATGACCAGAACGCGTCCGCGGCGCCCCTGCGGACGGTCCGCGGAAGCCGGCCGCTTCGGCCGCTTCCTGGTGCTGGCAGCGGGCCTACTTGCGGACCGCCGTAATGGAACCGCGCCCGCCCGCCCTCTTGTTGGCGGCGTCGGCCTCCTGCCGCGTGAGGTAGTCGCGCGTGACCCCGTTAGGGAGGACCAGCCGGTAGACGAGCGTGGACCGGCCGGTGCGTCCGCAGTTACATGCCATGGTCTTCCTCCTTAGGTTCGGCCGCTCCGGCGGCCGGTCAAGGGGGGAGGGCCGGGGGAAATCCGAGGCAGGACCGATCCCCCGGCTCGTTCCCTTTACCTCTTATCCCCGGGCATCGCACGCCGACACTCGCCGCCATATAGTCACACTTATATGTGGCGGTGGTGATTTCGGATTCCTCCACGCGAGCGTCAGTCAAGCCAGTTGGCCGCCAGGCCGGTGAGGTAGGAAAGGGTGAGTGTCATGGCGCCCGCCTGGAACCACGTTTCCCCTCCGGCCCAGTGGGCGAGCGTGGTAACGGCGCCCGAGACCCAGATGCTGACGCACCATCCGCAGGTGATCAGATACGCCGGGTGGGAGTCTTCGCCGAATCGGTCGGCGACCCGGGAGCGGAAGCCCGCAGCGAGGGCGTCCTTGGTGATGAATCGCGTGATGCGACAGATTGTTCCGAGCGACAAGAGGAAGATCAGCGCACTCATGGAATTCATCGTAGAGTTCCTGCTTCCCGCCCCACTCGCGTTTCCTCGAATCCGGCGGGAGGTCGGATCGGCGAGGAATGCCGGGAAGCGCCGGCGTGCCCCGCGGGCTGGGAATGCGCGCCCCGCGGGGTCGGCGGCGCCCTTGGAGCGGGCCCCTGGGCCCGACGCCGTTCCGTCGGGGACGGGGCTCGTCGGCGGTCGCCCGGCACCTACGGAGCCCGGCGCGTGCACGCCGCACTGAAACAGGTACGGTCCACCTCGTCACGCCGTTCCCGCCCTCGAAACGGGTCGGAAGGGCGCCCCTCCGGATTCCACTCGGCCCGGTGCTGCCGGGCTGAGACCAGTTGACCCCCTGAGCCCGCTGCGCTTCCAGGGCGAGGCGGTTGCGCTTCCTCAGCGCAGCGGCGCGGCGCCAGCGCTGCGTTTCACTGCGAACTGCGTTTGAACAGGGCGGAGTTCATCCCTTCCGGCGTAGCCTGAAGGCACACCCTTGCGCCATGCCCGCAGTACTCCCTCACTCGGACCAGGTGGACACGGTGACGCAGTCCAGGACCAACGAAGCCCTCGCGCACTGGGTGCGCACCTCGGGCGCCGGCTACAGCCGGATCGCGACGGAAGTCGGCCTCGTCGCCGCCCGACACGGCCGCCAGGACATCCAGACCGACAGCTCGCGCGTCTCCCGTTAGATCAACAAGGGCGAACGGCCGCGCCACCCGGTCCCCTCGTTCCTCGCCGAGGCAATGAGTCGCCTGTGCCACGGCCACACGCTCACCCCGGCCGACCTGGGCCTGAGGTGACCCCCGGAGTGCGGACACAGGGGTTCATGCTGCGAGTGAGAGTTTAGCTGCCTTGTGGTGCTGCTGTTCGAACTCGATCGGGGAGCGGTAGCCCAGCGCGCTGTGGCGTCGGCGGGCGTTGTAGTAGGCGTGCCACTCGAAGATCTCCAGCCTCGCCTGACGGAACGTCGAGAACAGCTTCCCGTGCATCGTTTCTCGCTTCAGGCGCTGCCAGAAACTCTCGGCCAGGGCGTTGTCATAGCTCGAGCCGACCCTGCCCATGCTCCTGCGAACGCCGTACCCAGCCAGGCTGCTCCGACCTGCACGTATGTGATGTCACCGCACCGCTTCTCGTCCAGAGCGCCGGCGGTGAAGTCCCGCTGGACCAGGTCCGCCACCGGTGGCGCGAGCCGGTCCGAAACCGTGGTGCGCTTCTTCCTGCGCAGGTGACGGCCGACGATGCCGTGCTTGCGCATCAGCCTGGCCACCCGCTTGCGGTTGACCGTGTGGCCGAAGCCTCGCAGTTCGGCATGGACGCGAAGCGCGCCGTAGTTCCCGCGGTGTTCGGCATGGATTTCACGGATCTCCTCGACCAGGGCATCCTCGGCAGCCTGCCGTTCCGCCCTCGCCCTGGGCGCCGGCAATCCACCGGTAGTAGCCCGAGCGGGAGACTTCCAGCACCCGGCATATCCGCTTGATGCCGAACCTGTCGGCGTGGGCGGAGACAAAGTCCCAAGCGGCGGTCTTCACTTCATCTCCCGGGCGAAATACGCCGCTGCCCGGCGCAGGATCTCCCGCTCGAGCTGCCACTCCTTCTCCGCCTTGGTCAGCCGGGCGTTCTCCGCACGCAGTCGGGTCAGCTCGACCTCGGTGTCCTGTGACGTTCCGGCGCCGGCCGGCAATGCGTCGGCATCACGCACCCAGGTCCGCAAAGTCTCGGGGTTGACATTCAGATCGGCCGCGACCTCCCGACACGTCCGCCTGCCCGCCGAGGCCCGCCACAACGCGATCGCGTCGGACCGGAACTCCGCACCGTACTTCGAGGGCCTTGCCACGTGGATCTACACCTTCCAGGATCAACAAGATCCATTGTCAGGCGTGTCCACTCACAGGGATCACCTCAGGCGAGATCGGCACCCTCGCGCCGGGCGCGCATGCCGACCTGCTCGTCGTGGACGGCGACCCGCTGACGGACCTGGCCGTCCTCACCCGCCCCGAGCGCCACCTGCGGCACGTGGTGAAGGCGGGCGCCGTCCTGTGAGCCCGTCAGGTGTGCCGGGCGCGCAGGTGGGTCGCCATGGTCTCGATCACCTCCGCCTGGTCGCGTACGAGGTAGAAGTGGCCCCGGGAGAAGACCCGTAAGGTGAACGGGCCTTCGGTGTGGGTGGCCCAGGCCGCCGCTTCGGCTTCCGTGACCTTCGGGTCCTCGCTGCCGATCATCGCGATCAGGGGGCAGTGCAACGGCTCCGCCGGCTCAGGAGCGTAGGTCTCGGCGGCCCGGTAGTCGGCGCGGATGGCCGGGAGGACCATCCGGAGCACCTCGTCGTCCCCGAGGAGTTGCGTGTCGGTGCCGCTGAGGCTCTTGACCTCCTCGATGAGGCCCCGGTCGTCCAGCAGGTGCGCGGTCTCGTGGCGGGGGGCCGAGGGGGCCCGGCGGCCCGAGGCGAATAGGGCCGCCGCGACGACGCCCTTCTCGCGTTCGAAGCGGCGGGCGACCTCGTAGGCCACCGAGGCGCCCATGCTGTGCCCGAAGAAGGCCAGCGGCCGGTCCGCCCAGGGCAGGAGCGCGGTGAACACCTGGTCGGCGAGTTCGGGGACGCTGTCGACGAGCGGTTCGGTACGGCGGTCCTGGCGGCCGGGGTACTGGACGCACAGGACGTCCACGAAGTCCGGCATGGTCCGGGCCAGGGGGAGGTAGAAGCTCGCGGAGCCGCCGGCGTGGGGCAGGCAGACCAGCCGGACGGAGCCGTCCGGCCTCGGCCGGAACCGGCGGATCCACAGGCTTTCGTCATGGGGGCTGGGGTGGGTGGTCATTGCGGTGGGCCCTTCGGGTGGGGTGGTGGAGGTCAGGGGAGTTCGACGAGCCATGCGTCGACGGCGGTCGCGGTGGACGGTGCGTGCCGTTCCATCAGCGTGTAGTGGTTGCCGGGGACTTCGGTGATGCTCCCGGCGTGTTCGGGGGCCTGCGGGCGGTCGTCGGCGCCCGGCTCGCCGTCGGCCATGGGGTCCTCGGCGCGGACGACCAGGGTGGGCGCCTTCGCCTGCGGGGCGTCCCACTTCTCGAAGGCGGCGAGGTAGCCGCCCATCGCGGTGAGCTGGGTGCCGGGCGCGGAGATGAAGTCGAAGCGCTCCGACTGCTCGCGCACCACCGCCGACTGGAAGCGGTCCGCCATGCCCTGCTCGCGGGTGAAGCTGTCGAGCATCACGATGCCTTCGACGGGCCGGCCCAGCTCCTCCAGCCGGCAGGCCACGGCGTGCGCGACCCAGCCGCCCGAGGAGTAGCCGACGAGCACCACGGGCTCCTCGCCCGCGCACTCGGCGACGGCCTGGACGTGGACCTCCACGAGGGCGGCGACGTCCCGCGGCAGCGCCTCCCCCGGGCCGAATCCCGGCTCGGGCAGGGCCCAGACGGTGCGCCGGCCGCCGAACGCGGCCGCGAAGCGCGCGTACTGGTGCACCCCGGAGGGGGCCATGTACGGGCCGAAGCAGATCAGTTGCGGGCCTTCGTCGCCGTGCGCCAGCCGGACCGGGACCGGCCGGTGGCCGGAGGCCGAGGCGGCGTCGAAGACCGGGCGCAGGCGCGCCGCGGCGGTGAGCATCTCGATGCCCTCGGTGAGCCTGCCGAGTTCACCGGCCCGGCGGTAGAGGCCGACGAGGAGATCGTCCCCGTCGGTCGTGACGGGGTCGGCCGGGGTCCGCGTCAGGAGGGTGAGGAGGCGGGTGGTCACCGCCGTGGGGGTGCGGTGGTCGAAGACCAGGGTACTGGGCAGCTTGAGGCCGGTGGCACGGGCGAGCCGCTTGGCGAGCTGGACGGCGGTCAGCGAGTCGAAGCCGAGTTCCAGGAAGACGTGCCGGTCCCGTACCGCGTCGGCGGAGGGGTGGCCGAGTACGGCCGCGGCCTCGGAGCGTACGAAATCCAGCACCGCGGCGTCCCGTTCGGCTCCGGAGAGCCCTGCCAGCCTGCGGGTCAGGAGCGGTTCGGTGTCCGGCTGCCCGCCCGGACCGGTCTCCTCGGCGGCCAGCAGGCGGGCCACCTCGGGCAGGCCGGTGAGCAGCGGGCTCGGCCGGGCCGCGGTGAAACCGGGCAGGAAGCGCTGCCAGTCCACGTCGGCGACGATCACCGAGGTGTCGCCGTGCTCGACCGCGCGGCGCAGGGCCGGCACGGCGCGGGCGGGGTCCATCGGGGCGAGGCCGCGCCGTCGCAGCCGCTCCTCGGCGGCCCGGTCGACCATCCCGCCGCCGCCCCAGGCACCCCAGGCGACGGAGGTGGCGGTCAGGCCGCGGGCCCGTCGGCGGGCCGCGAGGGCGTCCAGGGAGGCGTTGGCCGCCGCGTAGGCGGACTGTGCGCCACTCCCCCAGGCGGCGGCGCCGGAGGAGAACAGGACGAAGGCGTCCAGTTCGCGCTCGCCCAGCAGTTCGTCCAGGTGGCTCGCGCCCGCCGCCTTCGCCTCCATGACGGCGGCGACCTCGGCGACGGTGGTGTCCGCGAGCATGGCGGGCGTGCCGACGCCCGCGGCGTGCACCACGGCGCTGAGCGGCGGCAGCGCGGTGAGCGAGTCCAGGAGCGCGGCCACCTCCGTGCGGTCCGCCATGTCGCGGGCGGTGACGGTCACGCGGGCGCCCAGTGCCTCCAGTTCGGCGCGCAGCTCGTCGGCGCCGTCGGCGGCGGGGCCGCGGCGGCTGGTCAGCACCAGGTGTTCGGCGCCGGCGCTCGCCAGCCAGCGGGCGACCCGGCCCCCGATGAAGCCGGTACCGCCGGTGACCAGGACGGTGCCGCGCGGCTGCCAGCCGGGCCCGGCCGGGGCGTCGGCGCCGGGGGCGCGGAGCATCCGGCGGGCGTAGCAGCCCTCGGCGCGGACGGCGATCTGGTCCTCCCCGCCGGCCGCGGTCAGCGCCGCGGCCAGCCGGCGTCCGGTGGCGGTGTCGGTGTCCCGTACGCCGGCGGGCAGGTCGACCACGCCGCCCCACCGGGCGGGGTGTTCCAGGGCCACGACCCGGCCCAGGGCCGCGACGGGCGCCTGGGACGCGGCGTGTAGGGGGTCGGCGGGTCCGGTGGACTCCGCGCCCCGGGTCACGCACCACAGCGGGGCGTCGATGCCGGCGTCGCCGAGCGCCTGGACGAGGTGCAGGGTGGTGGCCAGGCCCAGCGGGACGGCGGGGTGGTCGGGGTGGGGGTGGTCGTCGAGGGCCAGCAGGGACAGGACGCCGCGTACGCCCGGGGCCGTTTCCCGCAGGGTGGCGGCGAGGGTGTGGCGGTCCTCGTCGCCCGTGACGGCGAGCCGGACGGTCTCGGCGCCGTGTACGGCGAGGGAGTCGAGGGCCAGCTCCACCGCCGGGTCGCCGAGCCGATCCCGGGGGACGACCGCGAGCCAGGGCCCGGACAGGGTGGGCGGTGCGGTGTCGGGGAGCGGCTTCCAGCCGATCCGGTAGCGCCAGGTGTCGGTGACGGCCTCGTCGCGGCGGCCCTGGTGCCAGGCGTGCAGCGCCGGGAGCGTGGAGCGCAGGGTGGCGTCCTCGTCGAAGGAGAGTTCCGCGGTGAGGGAGGCCAGGTCCTGGCGTTCCACGGCCGCCCAGAACGCGGCGTCCGCGGCGGCCTGCGGCGCCGGGGCGGTGTCGGCCGCCGTGTCGGGTGCCTCGGGTGCGTCGAGCCAGTACCGCTGCCGCTGGAAGGGGTAGGTCGGCAGTTCGGCGGGCGGGCCGGCGGGGGCGCCGAACACCGTGGTCCAGTCGACGGGGACGCCGTGCGCGTGGGCCTCGCCGAGGGCGCCGAGGAAGCGCCGGGCGCCGCCCGCGGAGCGGGTCAGGGTCGGTACGACGGCCTCGGCGGGACCGTCCGTACGGGCGTCGTCGAGGGTGTCCTGGAGTCCGTACACCAGCACCGGGTGCGGGCTGATCTCGATGAAGACCCGGTGCCCGTCGGCCAGCAGGCGCCGGGTGGCCTGCTCGAAGCGCACGGTCTGCCGCAGGTTGCGGTACCAGTAGTCGGCGTCCGGCGCGGTGTCGAGCGGTTCGCCCGTCACGGTGGAGCAGAACGGGATCAGCGGGGCGCTCGGGGCGAGCGGTGCGAGTTCCGCGGCGAGTTCGTCCCGTACCGCCTCGACCTGGGCGCAGTGCGAGGCCAGGTCCACCTTGACCGGCTTGGCCGCCACTCCGTCGGCGGTGCAGGCGTCGAGGAATTCGGCCAGGGCGTCCACGTCGCCGGAGACGACCACGGTGCGCGGCCCGTTGACGGCGGCCACACCGAGGCGGCCCTGCCAGCGGGTGAGCCGTTCGGTGACCTCGGCCTCGGAGCGCGGGACCGACGCCATGCCGCCCTGGCCCGACAGCCGTACGAGCAGGGCGCTGCGGCGCGCCACGAGCCGGGCTCCGTCCTCCAGGGTCAGCGCCCCGGCGACGACGGCGGCCGCGATCTCGCCCTGCGAGTGGCCGACGACGGCGGCCGGACGTACCCCGCAGGCACGCCACAGTTCGGCGAGGGCCACCATCACCGCCCACAGCACCGGCTGGATGACGTCCGGGCCCTCCAGCGCGGGGGCGCAGTCCGCGCCGCGCAGGACCTCGTCGAGCGACCAGTCCACGTACGGGGCGAGCGCCTCGCCGCAGGCGGTGATCCGGTCGCGGAAGACGGGCGAGGTGTCGAGGAGCTCGACGGCCATGCCCGCCCACTGGGAGCCCTGGCCGGGGAAGACGAACACCGGCTGGACGGGCGATCCGGCCGAGCCGCGCACCGCGAGCTCGTGGGCGCCGCCGGCGGCGAGCGCGTCCAGGGCATCGGCCAGTTCGCCGCGGCCCTCGCCGACGACCACGGCGCGTTCGGCGAAGAGGGTACGGGTGGTGGCCAGGGCGTACCCGATGTCGCGCGGCCGGGTCCGGTCGTCGCGCAGGAGCGCGGCGAGGTGTCCGGCCTGTTCCTCCAGTGCCGGGCCGGTGCGGGCGGACAGCAGCAGCGGCACCGCGGCCGTTGCTGCCGGGGGGAGCGCGTCCGGCGCGTCGGGGCGGGCGGCGGCGGGCGGTGCCTGCGGGGCTTCCTCGATGATGACGTGGGCGTTGGTCCCGCTCATGCCGAAGGAGGAGACCGCGGCCCGCCGGGGGCGGTCGGCCACATCCCAGGCGACGGGTTCGGTCAGCAGCCGGACGGCGCCGGTGCTCCAGTCGACGTGCGGGGTCGGCTCGTCGGCGTGCAGGGTCCTGGGGAGGACGCCGTGGCGCAGGGCCTGCACCATCTTGATGATGCCGCCCGCTCCGGCCGCGGCCTGGGTGTGCCCGATGTTGGACTTCAGGGAGCCCAGCCACAGCGGCCGGTCCCCCGCGCGGTCCTGGCCGTACGTGGCCAGCAGCGCGGAGGCTTCGATGGGGTCGCCGAGGCGGGTGCCGGTGCCGTGGCCCTCGACCGCGTCGACGTCGGAGGCGGACAGTCCGGCGTTGGCGAGGGCCTGGCGGATGACGAGCTGCTGGGCGCGTCCGCTGGGGGCGGTCAGGCCGTTGGAGGCGCCGTCCTGGTTGACGGCGCTGCCACGGACCACCGCGAGGACCCGGTGTCCGTTGCGGCGGGCGTCGGAGAGCCGCTCCACCAGCAGCATGCCGACGCCTTCGCCCCAGCCGGTGCCGTCGGCGTCGGCGGAGTAGGCCTTGCAGCGGCCGTCGGCGGAGAGGGCGCGCTGCCGGCTGAACTCGACGAAGGCGCCGGAGCTGGACATGACCGTCACCCCGCCGGCCAGGGCGAGTTCGCATTCGCCCTGGCGCAGGGCCTGCGCCGCCATGTGCAGGGCCACGAGCGAGGAGGAGCAGGCGGTGTCGACGGTGACGGCGGGGCCTTCGAGACCGAGGGTGTAGGCGATGCGTCCGGAGGCGACGCTGGCCGCGTTGCCGGTGCCGAGGTAGCCCTCGACGTCCTCGGGCACGGCGAGGCCGCGCCGGATGTAGTCCTGGTACCCGGAGCCGACGAACACGCCGGTACGGCTGCCGCGCACGCTCGCCGGGTCGATGCCGGCCCGCTCGAAGGCCTCCCAGGAGGTTTCCAGGAGCAGCCGCTGCTGGGGGTCCATGGCGGTGGCCTCGCGCGGCGAGATCCCGAAGAACGCGGCGTCGAAGTCGGCCAGGTCGTAGAGGAAGCCGCCGGCCCGGGCGTACGTCGTTCCGGGGTGGTCGGGGTCGGGGTGGTAGAGGGTGTCCAGGTCCCAGCCCCGGTTGTCGGGGAACACCGACATCGCGTCCGTGCCCTCGTCCACCAGCCGCCACAGTTCTTCCGGGGAGCGGACCCCGCCCGGGTAGCGGCAGCTCATGGCGACGATCGCGATCGGTTCGTCGTCGGCCCGGACGGGTGCGGCCGCGGCCCCGGTGGTGTCGGCGGTGCCGAGGAGTTCGACGAGGAGCGCGCCCGCCAGGTCGAGGGCCGACGGGTAGTCGAACACCAGGGTGGTGGGGAGCTTCAGCCCGGTGGCTGCGGCCAGCCGGTTGCGCAGTTCGACGGCGGTCAGGGAGTCGAAGCCGAGGTCGCGGAAGGCCCGCCCGGGCTCGACGGCCTCGGGGCCCGGGTGTCCGAGCACGGCCGCGGCCTCGGCCCGTACGAGTTCCACGAGCGTGCGGTCCCGTTCGGCGGGCTCCGCCCCGGCGAGGGCCCGGCGCAGGGCGGCCGCGGTGTCGGCGGCCCCGCCGGAGTGCCCGGACGGTGCGGAGTCCGCCTCCCGGACCTCGGGCAGGTCGCCGAGCAGCGGGCTGGGGCGGCCGACGGTGAATGTGGGGGCGAAGCGCGGCCAGTGCACGTCGGCGACGGTCACGGCGGTCGCGTTCCGGCCGACCGCGCGCTCCAGCACCGTGAGCGCGGATTCGGCGGCCAGGGGTTCGAGGCCGCGCCGCCGCAGACCCTGGGCGATCTCGGGGCCGGCGGCCATGCCCGCGTCGGCCCAGGGGCCCCAGGCGAGGGCGGTGGCCCGCAGGCCGCGGGCCCGGCGGGCGGCGGCGAGCGCGTCGAGGTGGGCGTTGGCGGCGCTGTACGCGGCCTGGCCGCCCGCACCCCACACCCCGGCGATGGACGAGAACAGCACGAACGCGTCCAGTTCGGCGGGGCCGCCGGGGAGTTCGTCGAGGAGCTCGTCGAGGTGGGTGGCGGCCGTCGCCTTGGCGGCCAGGACGGCGGCGAAGGCCGCCGGACCGGTGTCGGCGAGCAGAGCGGGGGTGTCCACGCCCGCCGTGTGCACCACGGCGGTGAGCGGGGCCTCGGCGGTTTCGGGGCCGCCGGTCAGGTCGGCGAGCAGCCGGGCCAGCGCGTCCCGGTCGGACACGTCGCAGGCAGCCAGCGTCACGCGGGCGCCCAGCTCCTCCAGTTCGGTGCGCAGCTCGTCGGCGCCGTCGGCGGCGGGGCCTCGGCGGCTGGTCAGCACCAGGTGTTGGGCGCCGCGCGCGGCGAGCAGCCGGGCGACGTGCCCGCCCAGCGCGCCGGTCCCGCCGGTGATCAGCACCGTTCCCCGGGGGTGCCATTCCCCGGCCGGCCGGGCGTCCGCCTCGGTGGTGCGGGCGAGCCGGCGGGCGTAGAGGCCGTCCGCGCGGACGGCGAGCTGGTCCTCCGGGCCGCCGGCGCCGAGGGTGGCGAGGAGCCGCTCCAGTACGGCCCCGTCGCAGACCCGGGGCAGGTCGACGAGGCCGCCCCACCGGTCCGGGTGCTCCAGCGCGGCCACCCGGCCGAGCCCCCAGATCTGGGCCTGGGCGGGGGCCGTCACCGCCTGGTCGGCAGGCGAGGTGGACACCGCGCCGCGCGTGGCGCACCACAGCGGTGCCCCGATGTGCGCGTCGCCCAACGCCTGGACCAGGGTCAGGGTGCCGGAGACTCCGGCGGGCAGTGCGGCCAGGCCCGCCGTCGGACGTTCGTCCGTTCCGAGCAGGGAGACGACCGCGCGCAGGGCCGTGCCGTCGGCGGCCTCGCGCAGCCGTGCGGTGAGTGCCTCCCGGTCCTCCGCGCCGTCGACGGTGAGGCAGGTGACGCGGGCGCCGTGTGCCGCGAGCGCGTCCCGGAGTCCGGCGGCGAGGGGTACGGAGCCGCTGTCGTGATCCGGAGCGACCTCGGGCAGGACCAGCAGCCAGTGCCCGTCGAGGGGCGTGGTCGCCGGGTCGGCCAGCTGCTTCCAGATGACGTCGTACTGCCAGTCCTCGACCGTGGACCGGGCGCCTCGGGTGGGTGCGGCTGCTTCGAGCCAGTAGCGGGTGCGCTGGAAGGCGTAGGTGGGCAGGTCGATGCGCCGGGCGCCGCGTCCGGCGAGGACGGCGGTCCAGTCGACGGGGGTGCCGTGGACGTGGAGCCGGGCGAGGGCGGTGGTGACGGCCAGGGCCTCGGGGCGGTCCGTGCGCAGGAGGGGAACGGTGACCGCTTCGACCAGCAGATCCTGAGCCATGGCGGTCAGGGCGCCGCCGGGGCCGATCTCCAGGAAGGTGTCCACACCCTCGTCGGCGAGGGCCGTGACCGCGTCGGCGAAACGGACCGTCTCGCGGACGTGGCGGACCCAATAGTCGACGGAGCAGAACTCCTCCGACGGGACCGGACGTCCGGTGAGGGTGGAGACGACGGGCGTGCGCGGGGCATGGAAGGTGACCGTTTCGACGACCTTGCGGAACTCGGCCAGCATCGGGTCCATCAGCGGCGAGTGGAAGGCGTGCGAGACGGACAGCGCCTTGGTCTTCCGGCCGTCGGCCGACAGTCGGTCGACGGCGGCGGTCACGGCGTCCAACGCGCCCGAAATCACCACGGACGAAGGCCCGTTGACGGCGGCGATGCCCGCACGGCCCTCACGACCGGCCAGCAGTACACGTACCTCGTCCTCCGAGGCCTGCACCGCGACCATGACGCCCCCGACCGGAAGCGCCTGCATCAGACGGCCGCGCGCCGCCACCAGCCGCGCCGCGTCCTCCAGCGAGAGCACACCCGCCACATGCGCGGCCGCGAACTCACCCACCGAATGACCCGCCAGGAAGTCCGGCCGCACACCCCACGACTCCACCAGCCGGAACAGCGCCACCTCGACCGCGAACAACGCCGGCTGTGTGCAGCCGGTCCGGTTCAGCAGCTCCGCGTCCTCACCGAACACGACTGATTTCACGGGGTGTTCGAGGTGGGGATCCAGCACGGAGCAGGCCGCGTCGAAGGCTTCCGTGAACACGGGAGAGGAGGCGTACAGCTCGCGTCCCATGCCCAGCCGCTGGCTCCCCTGCCCCGAGAACAGGAACGCGGTGGCTCCGTCGCGTCCGCCGGTCCCCTGGACCAGTTGGGCGGCAGGCGTGTCCTTGGCCATCGCCTTCACACCGGCGAGGAGTTCGGGCAGGTCGGTACCGACGACGGCGGCGCGGTGTTCCAGTGCGGCACGTGAGGTGGCCAGGGAGTGGGCGACGTCCACGGGGCTGACGTCACCGAGCCCGAGGAGGTGGGTCAGGAGCCGTTCCGCCTGTTCGCGCAGGGCGGAGGCGTTGCGCCCCGAGAGGGTCCAGGCCACGGGAAGCGGGCCGCCGTCGGGGTCGGTCCGGTTCTGCCCGGCCGGGTCTTCCCCGGCGTCGGGTGCCGGCGGGGCCTGCTCGATGATGGTGTGGGCGTTGGTCCCGCTCACGCCGAAGGACGATACGGCTGCCCGGCGCAGGTGGCCGTTCTCCGTCCACGCGACGGGCTCGGTGAGGAGGCGTACGGATCCGGCCGACCAGTCGACGTGCGGGGACGGCTGGTCCGCGTGCAGGGTCTTGGGCAGGACCCCGTGCCGCATCGCCTCGACCATCTTGATGATCCCGCCCACACCTGCGGCGGCCTGGGTGTGCCCGATATTGGACTTCAGCGAACCCAGCCACAGCGGCCGGCCCTCCGGCCGGTCCTGCCCGTACGTGGCCAACAGCGCCTGCGCTTCGATCGGGTCACCGAGCCTCGTACCCGTACCGTGCGCCTCCACCACATCCACATCCGAAGCCGACAACCCGGCACTCGCCAGGGCCTGTTCAATGACCCGCTGCTGCGCAGGACCGTTCGGCGCCGTCAGGCCGTTCGAGGCACCGTCCTGGTTCACGGCCGACCCGCGCACCACCGCCAGCACCGGATGACCCTTACGCCGCGCGTCCGACAACCGCTCCACCAACAGCATGCCGACGCCCTCGCCCCAGCCGGTCCCGTCGGCCTCGGCGGCGAAGGACTTGCAACGGCCGTCGACGGCCAGTCCCCGCTGGCGGCTGAACTCGGTGAACATGCCGGTGGCGGCCATGACGGCGGCCCCGCCCGCGAGGGCCATCGAGCATTCGCCCTGGCGCAGGGCCTGGACCGCCAGGTGCAGGGCGACCAGGGAGGAGGAGCAGGCGGTGTCCACGGTCAGCGACGGGCCTTCGAGCCCGAAGGTGTACGACACGCGGCCGGAGGCGACGCTCGGGGCGGTGCCGGTGAGCAGGAAGCCCTCCAGTTCCTCGCGGGTGTCACCGCTGCCCGCGTAGCCCTGGTAGGCGAGGCCGAGGAACACGCCGGTCCGGGATCCCTTGACGGAGGTGGGGGCGATCCCGGCCCGCTCGAACGCCTCCCAGGCGACTTCGAGGAGCAGCCGCTGCTGCGGGTCGGTGGCGAGGGCCTCGCGGGGGGACATCCCGAAGAAGCCGGGGTCGAAGCGGGCCGCCTCGTGGAGGAACCCGCCCTCGCGGGTGTAGCACTTGCCGGGCGTGCCCGGGTCCGGGTCGTACAGGCCTTCGAGGTCCCAGCCCCGGTCGGTGGGGAAGCCGGTGATGGCGTCGGAGCCGCTGTCGACGAGCTTCCAGAGCGCTTCGGGGCTGTCCACCTGTCCCGGGTAGCGGCAGCTCATGGCCACGATGGCGATGGGTTCCTGGTCCTTGGCCTCCACCTCGTGGAGGCGGCGCCGGGTCTGCTTGAGGTCCGCCGTCACGCGCTTGAGGTAGTCCAGCAGT
Source organism: Streptomyces sp. NBC_00513 (assembly GCF_041431415.1). Lineage (GTDB taxonomy): Bacteria > Actinomycetota > Actinomycetes > Streptomycetales > Streptomycetaceae > Streptomyces. The sequence goes on along the minus strand of NZ_CP107845.1, from coordinate 8,079,578 downwards.
TTCTGTTCATTGTCGCCCTGGCCGTTGCTGCCGGACTCGTTGTGTTCGTCGTGCTGGTTCTGCATGTCTCGTTCACCCGCCGGGATGCGTCTGGAGTGTGGTGCGGTGGTGCGGCCGCGGAGGTGTGCACCGTGGGGGTCCGGGTGCTCAGGCCCCGTCGAGTTCCTGGTCGATGAGCGCGAAGATGTCGTCGACGGTCGCACTGCGCAGCCGAGCGTCGGCTGCCTCTTCGGGCGACGGGCCGCCCGCCCGTTCGTGGGTGGCGGCGCCTTCGTCGAGGGCGGCGAGCACACCGTGCAGGCGGGTCCTGATCCGGGACCGGACGAGGTCGTCGTCGACGCCGACGGCGGCGAGGGCCGCCTCCAGCCTGTCGAGTTCGCCGAAGACGGCCAGGGCGGAGGGGGCCTGCGCCGGGGCCGGTGCGAGGTCGGTCCGGATGCGTTCGGTGAGGGCGACGGGTGTGGGGCAGTCGAACACGAGGGTGGCCGGGAGTCGGAGTCCAGTGGCGGCGCCCAGCCGGTTGCGCAGTTCCACCGAGGTGAGGGAGTCGAAGCCGAGCAGCTTGAACTCGCGGTTCCGGTCGACGTCGCGGGGGCCGCCGAGGCCGAGCACCGCCGCCACGTGGGTGCGTACCAGGTCGAGCAGGACGCTGTCCCGTTCGGGTTCGGACAGGGTGGCGAGCCGGTCGCGCAGTGCGTCGGCCCCGCCGCCCGCGGCGGCGTCCCGGGCGGTGCGCCGGGCCGCCGGGCGGACCAGGGCGCGCAGGACGGCCGGGACCTCCCGGTCGGGGTCCGGGCCGGCGCCGGGCGCGGTGGGGGCGAAGCGTACGGGTACCGCGACGGCGTGTTCGCCGGTCCGGGCCGCGTCGAAGAGGGCGAGGCCCTCGTCGGCGCGGAAGGACAGCAGTCCGGAGCGGGCCATCCGCTCGCGGCCCGCCTCGTCCATCCCCGAGGCCATGCCGCTGTCGGCCCAGGGGCCCCAGGCGATGGCGGTGGCGGGCAGGCCGGCCGCCCTGCGGCGCTGGGCGAGCGCGTCCAGGAACGCGTTGGCCGCGGCGTAGTTGCCCTGTCCGGCGCTGCCCAGGGTTGCGGCGACGGAGGAGAAGAGGACGAACGCCGACAGGTCCAGGTCGCGGGTCAGCTCGTGGAGGTTGAGCGCGGCGTCCGCCTTGGGGCGCAGGACCGCCTCCAGCCGGTCCGGGGTGAGGGTGGCGACCAGGCCGTCGTCGAGGACTCCGGCTGCGTGGATCACCGCGGTCAGCGGCCGGTCCGCCGGGACGTCGGCCAGCAGGGCGGCGAGCGCGCTGCGCTCGGCGGCGTCGCAGGCCGCCACCGTGACGCTCTCCGCGCCCCGCGCGAGCAGGTCGTCCCGTAGCGCGTCCGCTCCGTCGGCCGCCGGGCCGCGCCTGCTGGTGAGCAGCAGGTGCCGGACTCCGTGTGCGGTCACCAGGTGGCGGGCCACCAGAGCGCCGAGGGCGCCTGTGGCGCCGGTGACGAGGACGGTACCGGCGGGTTCGGGCGCTGCGGGGACGGTGAGGACGAGCTTGCCGATGTGCCGGGCCTGGCTGAGGTGGCGCAGTGCCTGCGGAGCCTGGCGTACGTCCCAGCAGGTGACGGGCAGCGGGCGCAGCGCCCCGGTCTCGAACAGCGCCACCAGCTCGTGGAGCATGGCGCCGATGCGGTCGGGTCCGGCCTCGATGGTGTCGAAGGCGGTGTACGCGGCGCCCCGGTGCTCCTCGGCGACCCGTGCGGGGTCGCGGACGTCGGTCTTGCCCATCTCCAGGAAGCGGCCGCCGTCGGCGAGCGTGCGCAGCGAGGCGTCGACGAAGGCGCCGGCGAGGGAGTTGAGTACGACGTCCACACCTCGGCCTTCAGTGGCGGTCAGGAACCGCTGCTCGAAGCCGAGGTCGCGGGAAGAGGCGAGGTGGTCCTCGTCCAGGCCGGCCTGCCGCAGGGCCGCCCACTTGCCGGCTCCCGCGGTGCCGTAGACCTCGGCGCCGAGGTGGCGGGCCAGCTGGGTCGCGGCCATGCCGACGCCGCCCGCCGCCGAGTGGACCAGCAGGGTCTGTCCGGCCCGCAGACCCGCCAGGTCGACGAGGGCGTAGTAGGCGGTGAGGAACACGATCGGTACGGAGGCGGCCTCGGTGAAAGTCCAGCCCTCGGGCATCCTCGCCACCATCCGGTGGTCGGCGACGGCGAGCGGGCCGAACGCCTCGGGAATCATGCCGAAGACGCGGTCTCCCACGGCCAGTCCGGTGACTCCGGGGCCGGTCCCGGCCACGACGCCGGCGGCCTCGCTGCCGAGGGTGGCGGCGCCCGGGTACATGCCGAGGGCGATGAGGGCGTCGCGGAAATTGACTCCGGCGGCGCGTACGGCGATGCGTACCTGGCCCTCGCCGAGCGGGGCGGTGGCCGCCGGGTTGTCGGTCAGCGCGAGGCCGTCGAGGGTGCCGGCGGCCTCCGCCGTCAGGCGCCAGGCGGTGGCGCCGGGTGCGGGACGCAGCGCGTCGGCGGCGGTCCGGCGGGCGAGCCTGGGCACGTACGCGACGCCGTTGCGCAGTGCGAACTGCGGTTCACCGGTCGCCAGCGCGGCGGTCAGCGCCCGGCCGGACGGCCCGTGTCCGTCGAGTTCGCCGTCGGTGTCCACGAGGACCAGGCGGGCCGGGTTCTCCGACTGGGCGGACCGTACGAGGCCCCACAGGGCGCTCTGTGCCGGATCGGTGACCGTGGTTCCCGGTGTGGGGGCGACGGCGCCCCGGGTGAGGAGCACCAGCCGGGCGTGCGCGGTCCGGTCGTCTCCGAGCCAGGTCCGCAGGAGTTCGAGGCCCTGGCGGGTGACCGTGCGGACGTCCTGCGCCGTGCCGTCGCCGGTGGTGGACGGGGCCGGTACCAGGACGGTGTCCGGGAGCGCGTCCGCGTCGCCGAGGCCGGCGAGGAGCGTGAGGAGACCCGCGTGGTCCTCGGCCCGGGCGACGGTCGCGGTGGCGGCGGCTTCGTCCAGGTCCTCCAGGTCCTCCAGGTCCTCCAGGTCCTCCAGGTCCTCCAGGTCCTCCAGGGGGAGGGTGGGCCAGTCCATCCGGTACAGGGTGTCCTGGTGCTCGACCTGCCGCGCGGAGGGCAGCTGATCGGCCGTCACCGCCCGCAGCACGAGGGACTCCACGGAGGCCACCGGCCTGCCCGTGCCGTCGGCGACCAGGAGCGACACCGTGTCCGGGGCGGGCAAGGTCAGCCGGACGCGCAAGCTCGTCGCACCGGTCGCCTCCAGCCGTACGCCGCTCCAGGCGAACGGAATCCGTCCCTGCCCGGTGTCCGGCAGCAGGCCGCCGAGGCCGACGGCGTGGAGGGCGGAGTCGAGCAGCGCCGGGTGCACGCCGAAGCCGTCGACGGGCGTGTCCTGGGGAAGCGCGACCTCCGCGAACACCTCCCCGTCGCGCTGCCACAGCGCGCGCAGCCCCTGGAACACCGGCCCGTAGCCGAAGCCGAGTTCCGTGAGCCGGGCGTAGTACCCGTCGACCGGGACGGGCCGGGCGGCGGCGGGCGGCCACTGCGAGAGGTCCTCCCCGAGGGCGGGGCGTGCGGGCGGCTCCGTGGCGAGCACGCCGACGGCGTGGGTCGACCAGGGTTCGTCGGGGTTCGCACCGTCCGGCCGGGAGTGGACCTGCACGGTCCGGCGCCCGGCGTCGTCGGGTCCGGCCACCGCGACCTGGAGCTGGACGCCGCCCCGGGCGGGCAGGACGAGCGGGGTCTGGAGAGTGAGTTCGTCGATCCGGTCGCAGCCGGTCTCGTCGGCGGCCCGGATCGCGAGGTCCACGAGGGCCGTACCGGGGAGCAGCACCGCACCCATGACCTGGTGTTCCGCCAGCCAGGGCTGGGCCGTCAGCGACAGCCGCCCGGTGAGGACGACCCCGTCGCCGTCGGCGAGTGCCACGGCGGCGCCCAGCAGCGCGTGCTCCGCCGATCGCAGGCCGGCACTCGCGAGGTCCCCTACGGCGGCGCCGGTGTCGAGCCAGTAGCGGGTGCGCTGGAAGGCGTAGGTGGGCAGGTCGATGCGCCGGGCGCCGCGTCCGGCGAGGACGGCGGTCCAGTCGACGGGGGTGCCGTGGACGTGGAGCCGGGCGAGGGCGGTGGTGACGGCCAGGGCCTCGGGGCGGTCCGTGCGCAGGAGGGGAACGGTGACCGCTTCGACCAGCAGATCCTGGGCCATGGCGGTCAGGGCGCCGCCGGGGCCGATCTCCAGGAAGGTGTCCACACCCTCGTCGGCGAGGGCCGTGACCGCGTCGGCGAAGCGGACCGTCTCGCGGACGTGGCGGACCCAATAGTCGACGGAGCAGAACTCCTCCGACGGGACCGGACGTCCGGTGAGGGTGGAGACGACGGGCGTGCGCGGGGCTTCGAAGACAACGGCCTCGACGACCTTGCGGAAGTCGGCCAGCATCGGATCCATGAGCGGCGAGTGGAAAGCATGCGAGACGGACAGGGCCTTGGTCTTCCGGCCGTCGACTGACAGCTGGTCGACGACAGCAGCTACGGCATCCTCCGCTCCCGAAATCACCACGGACGAAGGCCCGTTGACGGCGGCGATGCCCGCACGGTCCTCGTAACCGGCCAGCAGTTCACGTACCTCGTCCTCCGAGGCCTGCACCGCCACCATGACACCCCCGGCCGGAAGTGCTTGCATGAGGCGGCCGCGTGCCGCCACCAGGGCCGCCGCGTCCTCCAGCGAGAGAACCCCCGCCACATGGGCGACGGCGAACTCGCCCACCGAATGCCCCGCCAGCAGATCCGGCCGCACACCCCACGACTCCACCAGCCGGTACAGCGCCACCTCGACCGCGAACAGCGCCGGCTGCGCGTACTCCGTCCGGTTCAGCGGCTCCGCGTCCTCACCGAACACGACGTCCCTCAAGGGCTGTTCAAGGTGTGCGTCCACATGAGCACACACCTCGTCGAACGCGTCCGCGAACACCGGGAAAACGGCGTACAGTTCACGCCCCATCCCCAGCCGCTGACCCCCCTGCCCCGAGAACAGGAAAGCCGTCCGGCGGTCCGAGGAGACGGCCCCGCGAAGTGCAGGGTCGGCCGTGTCACCCGAGGCCAGGGCGCGCAGGGTCGGCAGGAAGTCCTCCCGGGCGGTGCCGAGTGCCACCGCGCGGTGGTCCAGGGCGGCACGCGTCGCGGCCAACGACAGGGCCACGTCGGCCGGTTCGAGTTCCGGGTGGCTCTCGATGTGGGCGAGGAGGCGTGCGGCCTGGTCGCGGAGGGCTTCCGGGCTGGTGCCGGACATGAGCCACGGGACGACGTCAGGCGCCGGGCCCGTCTCGTCGTGGGCCGGGGGCGGGGTCTGCGGCGGGGCCTGTTCGATGATGATGTGGGCGTTGGTGCCGCTGACACCGAAGGAGGAGATTCCGGCGCGGCGGGTGTGGGTGCGGTCCTCGGGCCAGGGCAGCGGCTCGGCGAGGAGTTCGACCGCGCCGGTGGTCCAGTCGACGTGCGGGGTCGGCGCGTCCACGTGCAGGGTCCTGGGGAGCACGCCGTGCCGCAGCGCCTCGACCATCTTGATGATCCCGCCGACTCCTGCGGCGGCCTGGGTGTGCCCGATGTTGGACTTCAGGGAGCCCAGCCACAGCGGCCGGCCCTCCGGCCGGTCCTGCCCGTACGTGGCCAGCAGCGCCTGGGCCTCGATCGGGTCACCGAGGGTGGTGCCGGTGCCGTGGGCCTCGACCACGTCGACGTCGGCGGTCGACAGGCCCGCGTTGGCGAGGGCCTGGCGGATGACGCGCTGCTGTGCGGGGCCGTTGGGGGCGGTGAGGCCGTTCGAGGCGCCGTCCTGGTTGATCGCGGAGCCGCGTACGACGGCCAGGACCCGGTGGCCGTTGCGGCGGGCGTCGGAGAGCCGCTCGACCAGCAGCAGGCCGACGCCTTCGCCCCAGCCGGTGCCGTCGGCTGCGGCCGCGAAGGACTTGCAGCGGCCGTCGACGGCCAGCCCCCGCTGGCGGCTGAACTCGATGAAGGCGTTGGGGCTGGACATCACCGTGACACCGCCGGCCAGGGCGAGGTCGCACTCGCCGCGCCGCAGGGCCTGGGCGGCGAGGTGCAGGGCGACCAGGGAGGACGAGCACGCGGTGTCGACGGTCAGAGTCGGTCCTTCGAGGCCGAAGGAGTAGGCGATCCGGCCGGAGACGACGCTGCCGGAGCTTCCGGTGCCGATGTAGCCCTCCAGGTCCTGCGGGACGGTCAGCAGGCGTGCTGCGTAGTCCTGGTAGCCGGAGCCGATGTAGACGCCCGTGCTGCTGCCGCGTAGTGAGGTGGGGTCGATGCCGGCCCGTTCGAAGGCCTCCCAGGAGGTCTCCAGCAGCAGTCGTTGCTGGGGGTCCATGGCGAGGGCCTCGCGGGGGGAGATCCCGAAGAACAGCGGGTCGAAGTCGGCGACGTCGTAGAGGAAGCCGCCGTCCTTGGCGTAGGTGGTGCCGGGCCGGTCGGGGTCCGGGTCGTAGAGGGAGCCCAGGTCCCAGCCCCGGTCGGCGGGGAAGCCGCCGATCGCGTCGCGTCCTTCGGCGACGAGGTGCCAGAGGTCTTCGGGGGTGCGTACGCCGCCCGGGTAGCGGCAGCTCATGGCGACGATGGCGACGGGCTCGTCGTCCTCGGGGGTGCGGGTCGCCGCCGACGGGCGGGGGCTCGCGGCGGCCTCGCCGGTGGTGGCCGCGGTCAGTTCGGTTAGCAGGTGTGCGGCCAGGACGGCCGGGGTGGGGTGGTCGAAGACGAGGGTGGCCGGGAGGTGGACGCCGGTGGCCTTGTTCAGCCGGTTGCGCAGTTCGACGGCGGTGAGGGAGTCGAAGCCCAGTTCGCGGAAGGCGCGGTCGGCGGCGACCGCGTCCGTGTCCGGGTGGCCGAGTACGGCCGCCGCCTCGCTCCGTACGAGTGCGAGTACCGCGCGGGCCTGCTCGGGCGCGGTCAGGGTCATGGTCCGGCCGACGAATGCGGGCCGTTCGCCCTGGAGCGTCGTGTGCGCGGCGGCGTCCGCTGCCGCGGCCAGGGCGGCGGCGGCCTCGGGGATGTCGCCGATGAGCGGGCTGGGCCGGAGCAGGGTGAAGGAGGGCGCGAAGTGCTCCCAGGTGACGTCGGCGACCGTCACCGCCGTCTCGTCGTGCTCCAGGGCCGTGCGCAGTGCGGCGACCGCCGACGCCGGGTCGAGGGCGGGGAGTCCGCGCTTGCGGAGGCGTTCCTCGGCGTCGCCGTCCTCGACCATTCCGCCGCCCGCCCAGGGTCCCCAGGCGACGGCCGTGGCGGTGAGTCCGCGGGTGCGGCGGTGTTCGGCGAGGGCGTCGAGGGAGGCGTTCGCCACCGCGTACGCGGCCTGCCCGGCCGCGCCCCAGATGCCGGAGATCGACGAGAAGAGGACGAAGGCGTCCAGCGGGCGGTCGCCCAGCAGTTCGTCCAGGTGCCGGGCGCCGGCCGCCTTGGCCGCGAGGACGTCCGCGAACTTCTGCGGCGTCGTCCCGTCCAGCATGCCGGGGGTGCCCACTCCGGCGGCGTGCACGACGGCCGTCAGCGGGTGGTCCCCGGGCAGGCCGTCGAGCAGGCGTGCCACGGCGTCGCGGTCGGCGATGTCGCAGGCCTCGACGGTGACCTTCGCGCCGCGTTCCTCCAGTTCGGCGCGGAGCGTGTCGGCGCCGGCCGCGGCTGCTCCGCGCCGGCTGGTCAGTACGAGGTGTGCCGCGCCGGCGTCGGCCAGCCAGCGGGCCACGTGTGCGCCCAGCGCGCCGGTGCCGCCGGTGATCAGGACGGTTCCGCGCGGCTGCCACCCGGTGGTCGCCGCGTGCGGGCCCGTCGTGTCCCGGGGCGCGCGCTGCAGGCGTCGTACGAAGACCCCCGCGGCCCGTACGGCCAGCTGGTCCTCGGTCTCGTGGGCGCCGGCGAGTACGGCGGCGAAGCGGCGTGCCGCGCGGTCGTCCAGGGTGTCGGGCAGGTCCAGCAGGCCGCCCCAGCGGGCGGGGTGTTCCAGCGCCGTCGTGCGTCCGAGTGCCCAGACCTGGGCCTGGTGCGGGCTGCGGAGCGGGTCGGAGGGGGCGGTGGACACGGCGCCCCGGGTCGCGCACCACAGGGGTGCGCCGAGGCTGGTGTCGCCGAGGGCCTGGAGGAGCGTGAGGGTCGCGGCGAGTCCCTCGGGGAGCTCGGGGTGCGGGGGGTGCGGCTGCTCCTCGACCGCGAGTAGCGACAGGATTCCCGCGAGGTCCGCGCCGGCCGTCGCGGTCCGCAGCCGGTCGGCGAGGTCCGCGCGACCGGTGCCGGGCTCCACGGGCAGGGGGCGCACCTCGGCGCCGTGGTCGCGCAGGGCGCGTAGTGCGTCGGCCGCCCAGGGGTCGGCGTCGGCTCCGGCGGGCAGGCGTCCGGCGGGCATGGCGACGAGCCAGGTGCCGGACAGCCGGGTCCCGCCGGCGGGGGCCGCGGCGGGCTTCCACACGGTGCGGTAGCGCCGACCGTCCAGGTCGGACTGCTCGCGGTGCCTGCGCCGCCACAGGGTGAGCGCGGGCAGGACCGAGCTGAGCGGTGCGTCGTCCGCCAGGTCGAGCCGCCGGGCGAACGCTTCGAGGTCCGCGCGTTCCACGGCTTCCCAGAACCCGGTCTCGGCCGGGTCCGCCGCGGTCCCGGTGTCGGGCCGCGGGCCGGAGAAGGCCGTCGACTCCAGCCAGTACCGGCGGCGCTGGAAGGCGTAGGTGGGCAGGTCGGGGAGTACGGGGCCGCGTGCGCCGAGGAGTGCGGTCCAGTCGGGCGTGACGCCGTGGACGTGGAGCTGGGCGAGTGCGGAGGCGACCGCGAGGTCCTCGGGGCGGTCGGTGCGGAGGACCGGCAGGGCCACCGCCGGGCGCGTGCCGAGCAGCGGCTGTGCCAGGGCCGTCAGGACGCCGCCGGGTCCGATCTCGACGAACACCGACGCTCCGGCATCCGCCAGTGCCCCCACCGCGTCCGCGAAGCGCACGGCCTCGCGGGCCTGACGCACCCAGTACCCGGCGTCCGCCAGCTCTCCGGCGGTCACGGGGCGGCCGGTGGCCGTGGACACCACCGCGACGGCCGGCTCGGTGAAGGTCACGCCCTCGACGGCCTTGCGGAATTCGGCGAGCACCGGGTCCATGAGCGGTGAGTGGAAGGCGTGCGAGACGGAGAGCGCCTTGGTCTTCCGGCCGTCGGCCGACAGACGGTCGACCACCGCCGCTACGGCGTCCTCCGCGCCCGAAACCACCACGGAGGAAGGCCCGTTGACGGCGGCGACAGCCGCCCGGCCCTCGTAGCCGGTCAGCCGGGCCCGTACCTCTTCCTCCGAGGCCTGCACCGCGACCATCACTCCCCCGGCCGGGAGCGCCTGCATCAGCCGGCCGCGTGCCGCCACGAGCTGCGCCGCGTCGTCCAGCGACAGTGCTCCCGCCACGTGGACCGCCGCGAACTCGCCCACCGAATGGCCCGCCAGGAACTCCGGCCGCACACTCCAGGACTCCAGCAGCCGGTACAGCGCCACCTCGACGGCGAACAGTGCGGGCTGCGTGTACGCCGTCCGGTGGAGCAGTTCCTCGTCCTGGCCGAACACCACGCCCTTCAGGGGCAGTTCGAGGTGGGTGTCGAGCGCGCTGCACACCGCGTCGAAGGCGTCCGCGAACACCGGGAAGGCGGCGTACAGCTCCCGGCCCATGCCGAGCCGCTGGCTGCCCTGTCCCGAGAACAGGAACGCCACCTTGCTCCTGCGGGCCGTCGTCGTGCCCTCGAAGGCCCGACCCGTCGGCTCGTGGCGGGCGAGGGCGGTGAGGGCGGTGAGCAGTTCGTCGCGGTCCCGGCCCACGACGGCGGCACGGTGCGGCAGCCCGGCACGGGTCGTCGCGAGCGCCCGGGCGATGTCCGCCGGCGGGGTCAGCGGGTGGTCCTGCACGTACGACAGGAGGCGCCGGGCCTGCTCGGGCAGGGCCTCGGGGCTCCGGGCCGAGAGGGGCCAGAAGAGCGGGGTCCGGGAGGGTACGGGCTCCTCCGTCCCATCGGCGGCCGGTTCGGGGGCGGGCTCTTCGAGGACGACGTGGGCGTTCGTACCGCTGACCCCGAACGAGGACACGCCCGCCCGGCGCGGCCCGTCGCCGGACGGCCATGCGACGGGCTCCGTGAGCAGCCGGACGGCGCCCGCCGACCAGTCCACGTGCGGGGAGGGCTCGTCGAGGTGCAGGGTGCCCGGCAGGACCCCGTGGTGCATGGCCATGACCATCTTGATGACGCCCGCCACACCCGCGGCGGCCTGGGTGTGGCCGATGTTCGACTTGAGCGCACCGAGCAGCAGCGGCCGCCCGGCGGGCCGGTCCTGGCCGTACGTGGCGAGCAGGGCCTGCGCTTCGATCGGGTCGCCGAGCGCGGTGCCGGTGCCGTGGGCCTCGACCGCGTCCACGTCCGCGCCGGTGAGGCCGGCGTCGGCCAGGGCCTGGCGGATGACCTTCTGCTGCGCGGGTCCGCTGGGGGCGGTCAGGCCGTTGGAGGCTCCGTCCTGGTTGACGGCGCTGCCCCGGACCACGGCCAGGACGCGATGCCCGTTGCGGCGGGCGTCGGAGAGCCGCTCCACCAGCAGCATGCCGACGCCCTCGGACCAGCCCGTGCCGTCGGCGGCGGCCGAGAACGGCTTGCACCGGCCGTCGGCGGCCAGCCCGCGCTGCCGGCTGAACTCCATGAACGCGCCGGGCGTGGACATGACCGTCACTCCGCTGACCAGGGCGAGCGAGCACTCGTCCTTGCGCAGTGCCTGGGCGGCGAGGTGCAGGGCGACCAGCGAGGACGAGCAGGCGGTGTCGACCGTGACGGCGGGCCCTTCGAGGCCGAAGGTGTAGGCGAGGCGGCCGGAGATGACGGCGGCGGCGTTGCCCGTGCCCAGATATCCGTCGAAGTCCTCCGGGGAGGTGGACAGCCGCGCGTAGTCCTGACCGTTGGTGCCGGCGAAGACTCCGGTGCGGCTGCCGCGCAGGTCCGCCGGGTCGATTCCGGCCCGTTCGAAGGCCTCCCAGGCCGTCTCCAGGAGGAGCCGCTGCTGCGGGTCCATCATCAGTGCCTCGCGCGGCGAGATGCCGAAGAACCCGGCGTCGAACTCGCCGACGCCGTCGAGGAATCCGCCGTGCCGTACGTAGCAGGTGCCCGCGTGGTCCGGGTCGGGGTCGTACAGCGCGTCGAGGTCCCAGCCCCGGTCGGCGGGGAAGCCGGAGATCGCGTCGCCGCCGTCCGCCACCAGCCGCCACAGTTCCTCGGGCGAGGTCACCCCGCCCGGAAAGCGGCAGCTCATCGCGACGACGGCGATGGGCTCGTGGGCGTCGAACGTCAGCTTCCGGTTCTGGCGGCGCAGCCGCTCGGTCTCCTGGAGGGAGGCCCGCAGTGCCTGAACGATCTTCTCGTTCGATGTGGTCATCATGTGCTCCGTACTCAGGCCGTTGATCAGGCTTCGCTGTCGCCAAGCGCCAGTTCGATGAGGTTGTCGAGGTCCATCTCCGCGATGGCGGCGCCTGCGTCCGGGCTGCTCGCGAGGTCGCGGGCGGCGGCGCCGGACGGCCCTGCCGCCAGGTCCAGCAGGGCGTCCATCAGCCCGGCGTCCCGCAGGCGGGCCAGCGGGATCGAGGCGAGGACCTGCCGGACGTGGGCTTCGCCCGGGGTTTCGTCCGGCTTTCCGTGCGGTGTTCCGTCCGGGTGGCCGCCGTCGGCTCCTGCGGGGTGCAGCTCGTCGAGGAGCCGGTCGGTGAGCCCGCCGGGGGTGGGGTGGTCGAAGACCATCGTCATCGGGAGCCGCAGCCCCGTCGCGGCGCCGATCCGGTTGCGGAGTTCGACCGCGGTCAGCGAGTCGAAGCCGAGGTCCCGGAAGGCGCGATCGGGCTCGACCGCGTCCGTACCCGGGTAGCCCAGTACGGCCGCGGCCTCCTTCTGGACCAGTTCCAGCAGCAGCTCGTGCCGGTCCTGCGGGGTGCGCCGGGAGAGATTCCGCACCAGGTCCGCGGCCGTGGCCGTGGTGGCGTCGGCTGCGTCACCCGCTTCGGTGCCGTCCAGCGCCGCCCGGGCCTCGGGGAGGGCGGCGAGCAGGGCGCTGGGCCGGCCGATGGTGAAGGACGGTGCGAACCTCGGCCAGTCGACGTCGGCCACCACCACCGCGGTGTCGTCGCGGTCCATGGCGAGTTGGAGCGCCGACACCGCGAGGGCCGGGGACAGCGAGGGCAGTCCGCTGCGCCGCAGGTACTCCTCGGCCCCGCCGTCGGCGGCCATGCCGCCCTCGGCCCAGGGGCCCCAGGCGACGGCGGTCGCGGCGAGTCCCCTGGCCCGGCGGTGCTGGGCGAGAGCGTCGAGGAAGGCGTTGCCCGCGGAGTAGGCGGCCTGGCTGCCGCTGCCCCACACACCGGAGACGGACGAGAAGAGGACGAAGGCGTCCAGCTCCCGGTCAGCGAGCAGCACGTCCAGGTGGACCGCACCGGTGACCTTGGCCGATACGACGGCGGCGAGTTCCGTCGAGCTCGTGTCCGCGACGGCCGAGAACTGCGGAAGTCCCGCGGCGTGCACGACGGCGGTGAGCGGTGCCGGGTCGTCGGCGAGCCCTTCCAGTAGGGCCGCGAGGGCCGCGCGGTCGGCGACGTCGCACGCGGCGACCGTGACCCTGGCGCCCAGCGCCCTGAGTTCGGCGGCGAGTTCGGACGCACCCTGGGCGGCTTCGCCGCGCCGGCTGGTGAGGACCAGGTGCTCGGCGCCGCCGCGGGCCAGCCAGCGGGCGGCGTGCCCGCCGAGGGAGCCCGTACCACCGGTGATCAGTACGGTGCCGCGCGGCTTCCAGGCGCGGTCGGCGCCGCCGGTGCCCCGGGGCATCCGGGCCAGCCTGCGCGCCAGGACTCCGGAGGCGCGTACCGCGAGCTGGTCCTCGCCGCCGGGGTCACCGAGTACGTCGGCCAGCCGCGCGAGCGCCCGCTCGTCCGGCGTCGCGGGGAGGTCGACCAGACCGCCCCAGCGCTGCGGGGTCTCCAGCGCCACCGCCCGCCCGAGGCCCCAGACGAGGCTCTGGAGCGGCCGGGTGAGCGGCTCGGAGCCGCGCACCGACACGGCGGCCGCGGTGACGCACCACAGCGGCGCGTCCAGCTCCTGCGCGGCCAGGGCCTGTACGAGCGCCACGGTGGCCGTCAGGCCTGCCGGCAGGCCGGTGTGGACCGGGTGGCTGCGCTCGTCGAACGCCAGCAGCGACAGCACCCCGGCCACGGGTGCCGGGACCCCCGCCACCGCGTCCCGCAGCAGCGCGGTGAGCGTCGTACGGTCGGCCCCGGGGTCGGGGACGGTGACGGTGAGCGGGCCGGCTCCGCGGTCGCGCAGCGTGCGGACGTACGGCTCGGCGGCCTCCGCGTCCGGCGCCACGACCAGCCAGGTGCCCGACAGGCGGCCGGACGGCATGTCGGTGAGCGGCTCCCACACCGCGTGGTAGCGCCAGCCGTCCAGCGTGGAACGGGTACGGCTCTCCTCACGCCAGGTGGACAGCGCGCCGAACAGCGATTCCAGCGGCGCCCCGGACTCCACGCCCAGCCGCTCGGCAAGCGCCTCGGGCCGGCCGCTCTCGACCGCCTCCCAGAACTCCGCTTCCGCCGAGCCCTCGGATCCGGTCCCCCGGGCCGGCGGGACGGCGGCTGTTTCGAGCCAGTAGTGCTCGCGCTGGAAGGCGTAGGTGGGGAGGTCGACGGTACGGGCTGCGTGTCCGTCGAGGACGGCGGTCCAGTCGACGGGGGTGCCGTGGACGTGGAGCTGGGCGAGGGCGGTGGTGACGGCCAGGGGCTCGGCACGGTCGGCGCGCAGGACGGGGATGACGGTGGCGCCGCCTTCGAGGACACCCTCGGCCATGGCTGTCAGGACTCCGCCCGGGCCGATCTCCAGGAAGGTGCCCACGCCCTCGTCGGCGAGGGCCGTGACGGCATCCGCGAAACGGACGGCCTCACGGACGTGGCGGACCCAGTAGTCCACGGAGCCGAACTCCTCCGCCGCGACCGGGCGTCCGGTGAGGGTGGAGACGATGGGCAGGGTCGGGGCTTCGAAGACGACGGCTTCGACGATCTTGCGGAAGTCGGCCAGCATCGGGTCCATGAGCGGCGAGTGGAAGGCGTGCGAGACGGACAGGGCCTTTGTCCTGCGACCGTCCGCTGACAGCTGGTCGACGACTGCGACTACGGCGTCCTCCGCGCCCGAAACCACCACGGATGACAGTCCGTTGACGGCGGCGATGCCCGCACGGTCCTCATGACCGGCCAGCAGTTCACGTACCTCGCCCTCCGAGGCCTGCACCGCCACCATGACACCCCCGACCGGAAGCGCCTGCATCAGACGGCCACGAGCAGCCACCAGAGCCGCCGCATCCTCCAGCGAGAACACCCCCGCCACATGGGCGGCCGCGAACTCACCCACCGAATGCCCCGCCAGGAAGTCCGGCCGCACACCCCACGACTCCACCAGCCGGAACAACGCCACCTCGACCGCGAACAACGCCGGCTGCGCGTACTCCGTCCGGTTCAGCAGCTCCGCGTCCTCACCGAACACGACATCGCGCAGCGGACGCTCCAGGTGACCGTCCACATGAGCACACACCGCGTCGAAGGCATCCGCGAACACCGGGTGGGCCGCGTACAGTTCACGGCCCATCCCCAGCCGCTGACTCCCCTGCCCCGAGAACAGGAACCCGGTGCGTCCCTCCGCCGGGTGCGCGACGCCCCGTACGAGTTCCGCGGCCGACTCGCCCCGGCTCAGGGTCTCCAGGCCTGCGGCCAGTTCGGCCGTGGTGCGGCCGAGGACGACCGCGCGGTGCGGGTGGGCGGTGCGGGACTCGGCCAGTGAGAGGGCGAGGTCCGCCGGGGCGAGGTCCGGGTGGTTCGTCGTGTGGGTCAGGAGGTTGCGGGCCTGTGCCCGCAGGGAGGCTTCGCTCTTGCCGGACACCGTCCAGGACAGGTAACCCCCTTCGGCAGGCGCCCTGTTCTCCTCCCGCGCCGTGGCCGGGGCCTGCTCGATGATGGTGTGTGCGTTGGTGCCGCTGACTCCGAACGAGGAGACCGCCGCCCGTCGGGGGCGGTCGTGTTCCGTCCATGGCACGGGCTCGGTGAGGAGGCGGACCGCGCCCGCCGACCAGTCGACGTGCGGGGTGGGCGCGTCCACGTGCAGGGTCTTCGGCAGCATGCCGTGCCGCAGCGCCATCACGGTCTTGATCACACCGGCCACGCCGGAAGCGGCCTGCGTGTGCCCGATGTTGGACTTGAGGGAGCCGAGCCACAGGGGCCGGTCGGCCGGCCGGTGCTGGCCGTACGTGGCCAGGAGCGCCTGTGCTTCGATCGGGTCGCCCAGGGTGGTGCCGGTGCCGTGTGCCTCCACCGCGTCGACGTCGGCGGGCGACAGGCCCGCGTTCGCGAGGGCCTGTCGGATGACCCGCTGCTGGGCGGGGCCGTTGGGGGCGGTGAGGCCGTTGCTCGCGCCGTCCTGGTTGACCGCGCTGCCCCGTACGACGGCGAGTACCGGGTGGCCGTTGCGCTGCGCGTCCGAGAGCCGCTCGACGAGCAGCATGCCGACGCCTTCGCCCCAGCCGGTGCCGTCGGAGGCGGCCGCGAACGGCTTGCAGCGGCCGTCGGCGGCCAGCCCGCGCTGCCGGCTGAACTCCACGAAGGCGTTGGGGCTCGCCATCACGGCCGCGCCCCCGACGAGCGCGAGCTCGCACTCGCCCTGACGCAGGGCCTGCGTGGCCAGGTGGAGGGCGACCAACGACGAGGAGCAGGCCGTGTCCACGGTCATGGCGGGCCCCTCCAGGCCCAGCGAGTACGCGATCCGGCCCGACATGACGCTGCTGGAGCCGCCTGTGAGCAGGTGCCCCTCGACGCCGTCGGGCAGCTCGCCCAGGCCGGCGCCGTAGCCCTGGTAGCCGGAGCCGACGAAGACACCGGTCCGGCTGCCGCGGACGGCGGAGGGTGCGATCCGGGCGCGTTCCAGTGCCTCCCAGGCGGCTTCCAGGAGCAGCCGCTGCTGCGGGTCCATGGCGAGGGCCTCGCGCGGGGAGATCCCGAAGAACGTGGAGTCGAAGCGACCGGCGTCGTACAGGAACGCGCCCTCGTCGACGTACGTGGTGCCGGGGTGCTCGGGGTCCGGGTGGTACAGGGCGTCGAGGTTCCAGCCGCGGTCGGCGGGGAAGGTCGACATGGCGTCGACGCCGTCCACGAGCAGCTGCCACAGCTCCTCGGGGGAGTTCGCGCCACCGGGGAACCGGCAGCTCATGGCGACGATGGCGATCGGCTCGTCGGGGGCCGTCGCCGGGCGCGCGGCCGGCATGGCGGCGCTCGCGTTTTCGGTGGCGGGGGCTTCTCCTGCGACCTCGCCGGCCAGGAAGCCGGCGAGCGTGGCGGCGTTGGGGTGGTCGAAGACCAGGGTGGTGGGCAGCCGCAGCCCGGTGGCGGTGTTGAGCCGGTTGCGCAGTTCGACGGCGGTGAGCGAGTCGAACCCGAGGTCCTTGAAGGCCCGGTCGGAGGCCACCGCGTCCCGGCCCGGGTGGCCGAGCGCGCGGGCCACCTCGGTCCTGACGAGGTCGAGCAGGACGCGGCGGCGCTCCGGCTCCGCGAGGGTCGCGAGCTCGGTGCCGAGGGAGGACGCGGCGCTGTCGGCCCGGCCGCCGCTGCCCGTGGTCGACGCGGTCCCGGCGAGGGCGGTGCGCGCCTCCGGCAGGTCGGCGAGGAGCGGGCTGGGGCGGGCGACGGTGAAGGCGGGCGCGAACCGGTCCCAGCTGACGTCCGCGACGACGACCGCGGTGTCGTCGTGGTCCAGGGCCCGCTGGAGCGCACCGATCGCGGTGTCCGGGGACATCGCCGGCAGGCCGCGGCGGCGCAGGTGCGCTTCGGCTCCGTCGCCGTCCACCATGCCGCCGTCCGCCCAGGGACCCCAGGCCACCGCCGTGGCGGCGAGGCCGCGGGAGCGCCGCCGCTCGGCGAGTCCGTCGAGGAACGCGTTGGCCGCCGAGTAGGCGGCCTGCCGGCCGCTGCCCCACACGCCGGCGACCGAGGAGAAGAGGACGAAGGCGTCGAGGGGCCGGTCGCCCAGCAGTGCGTCGAGGTGCGTCGCGCCCGACACCTTGGCGGAGACGACGTCCGCGAGGTCGCCGAGGTCCAGGGAGTCGGTGGGCGCGAACTGCGGCAGGCCGGCCGCGTGCACCACCGCCGACAGCGGGTACCGGCCCTCGGGCAGCGACCGGAGCAGGCCGGCGACGGCCTCACGGTCGGACACGTCGCAGGCCACGACGGTGACCTCGGCACCCAACTGCTGCATCTCAGAGGCCAGTTCGGCCGCTCCGGGGGCCTCGGGGCCGCGGCGGCCGGTCAGTACGACGTGTTCCGCGCCACGCTCGGCGACGTACCGCGCCACGCGCGCACCGAGCGCGCCGGTGCCACCGGTGATCAGTACGGTGCCGCGCGGCTGCCAGGCGCCACCGGCCGGTACGGCGCCGGTGACGGCACGCACCAGGCGCCGGACGAAGATCCCGGACGAGCGGATCGCGAGCTGGTCCTCGGCGGCGGAGCCGGCTACAGGTGCGGAGGCGGACAGTACGGACACCAGACGGCGAGCCGTCCGCTCGTCCGGCACACCGGCCAGGTCGACCAGTCCACCCCAGCGCTCCGGGAACTCCAGGGCCAACGAACGGCCGAGGCCCCAGACCATCCCCTGGACAGGGCTGGTCAGCGCGTCGGAGCGACCGACCGCGACCGCTCCCGCGGTGACGCACCAGAGCGGCGCCGCTACCTCTGCGTCACCCAGCGCCTGGACGAACAGCGTCGTCATGGCGAGCCCGGCGGGCAGCTCCGGGTGGGCGGGGTGCGGCGCCTCGGCGAGCGCGAGCAGCGACAGGACTCCGGCCGGCGCGGTGTCGCCGAGCTCCAGGCGCAGGCGTGCGGCCAGCTCCGGACGGTCCTCGTCATCGCCTACGACCATCGGTACGACGTCGGCGCCGTGGCGGGACAGTGCGGCCGTGACACCGGTGACCGTGGGGTCCTCCTCGGCGCCCGCGGGGACGGCGAGCAGCCAGGCACCGGTCAGCTCCGCGGCCTTCCGGCCGGTGAGCGGCTTCCACACGATCCGATAGCGCCGCCCGTCGACGAGGGACCGGTCCCGCTGCTGCCGACGCCACTGGGACAGGGCGGGGAGTACGGTGCTGAGCGGAGAGTCCCCGTCGACCTCCAACTGCCCTGCCAGGGAGGCCAGATCCTGGTTGTCGACGGCTTCCCAGAACCCGTCCGCCGCCGGGTCGGCGGGCGCCACGGGTCCGCTCTCGTGCGGGTCGGCGGGGTGGAGCCAGTACGGCGTGCGGCGGAAGGCGTAGGTGGGGAGGTCGATGCGCCGGGCGCCGCGTCCGGCGAGGACGGCCGTCCAGTCGACGGGAATCCCGTGAACGTGGAGCTGGGCGAGGCCGGTGGTGACCGCCAGGCCCTCGGCGCGGTCGGCGCGCAGCAGGGGGACCGTGATCGCGTGCTCGTCCAGGGATTCCTGAGCCAGGGCGGTGAGCACCCCGCCGGGGCCGATCTCCAGGAAGGTACGGACGCCGTTGTCGGCGAGGGAGTTGACCGCGTCGCCGAAGCGGACGGCCTCGCGGACGTGGCGGACCCAGTAGTCGACGGAGCGGAACTCCTCCCCCGACACTGGCTCACCGGTCAGCGTGGAGACGACGGGCACGCGCGGGGGGTGGAAGGTGACCGTCTCCACGACCTTGCGGAAGTCGGCCAGCATCGGGTCCATGAGCGGCGAGTGGAAGGCGTGCGAGACCGAGAGCGCCTTGGTCTTCCGGCCGTCGGCCGACAGACGGTCGACGACGGCGGTCACGGCGTCCGACGCGCCCGAAACCACCACCGATGACGGTCCGTTGACGGCGGCGATACCCGCACGGTCCTCGTGACCGGCCAGCAGTTCACGTACCTCGCCCTCCGAGGCCTGCACCGCCACCATGACACCCCCGGCCGGGAGCGCCTGCATCAGACGACCACGAGCAGCCACCAGAGCCGCCGCATCCTCCAGCGAGAACACCCCCGCCACATGCGCGGCGGCGAACTCGCCCACCGAATGCCCCGCCAGGAAGTCCGGCCGCACACCCCAGGACTCCACCAGCCGGAACAGCGCCACCTCGACCGCGAACAACGCCGGCTGCGCGCACCCGGTCCCGTTCAGCAGCTCCGCGTCCTCACCGAACACGACGTCCCGCAAGGGCTGTTCGAGGTGCGCGTCCAGGGCGGAGCACACCGCCTCGAAGGCCTCCTCGAACACCGGGAAGGCCCCGTACAGCTCACGCCCCATCCCGAGCCGCTGGCTCCCCTGCCCCGAGAACAGGAACGCCGTCCGGCTGCCACCGGCTGATGCCGTTCCCTGGAGGGCCTCCGTGCCGGAGGTGTCGCCGTGTGCCAGGGCTGTCAGTCCCTGGACGAGCTGGTCGTGGTCGGCGCCGATGACCGCCGCGCGGTGCGGGAAGGCGGTGCGGGTGGTCGCCAGGGAGAGGGCGATGTCGGTGGCGTCGGGTCCGGGGGTGGAGCGGATGTGGGCGAGGAGGCGTTCCGCCTGGGAGCGCAGGCTGGTTTCGTCCTTCGCGGAGATCAGCCAGGGCACCGCCGGTCGTCGTGTGTCGGCGTCCTGCGGCGCGGGGCGGGGCTCGTCGGCGCCTTCGGCGGGGGCCTGTTCGATGACGACGTGGGCGTTGGTGCCACTGACACCGAACGAGGACACGCCCGCCCGGCGCGGACGACCGTACTCCGCCCACTCCACCGGCTCCGTGAGCAACCGCACCGCACCCGCAGACCAGTCCACATGCGGGGACGGCTCGTCCACGTGCAACGTCCTCGGCAACACGCCATGACGCATCGCCATCACCATCTTGATCACACCCGCCACACCAGCCGCAGCCTGGGTATGACCGATGTTGGACTTGACCGTGCCCAGCCACAGGGGCCGGTCGGCCGGGCGGTCAGTGCCGTAGGACTTCAACAGGGCCTGGGCCTCGATCGGGTCGCCGAGGGTGGTGCCCGTGCCGTGGGCCTCGACCGCGTCGACGTCGCCGGCGGCCAGGCCCGCGTCCGCCAGGGCCTGGCGGACGACGCGCTGCTGCGCCGGGCCGTTGGGGGCCGTCAGGCCGTTCGAGGCACCGTCCTGGTTGATCGCGGAGCCCCGTAGGAGAGCCAGGACCCGGTGGCCGTTGCGGCGGGCGTCCGAGAGGCGTTCGACGAGGAGCATGCCCGCGCCCTCGGCCAGGCCGGTGCCGTCGGCCGAGGCGGCGAAGGCGCGGCAGCGGGCGTCCTGGGACAGCCCGCGCTGGCGGCTGAAGCCGATGAGCGCGCCCGGGGTCGACATGACGGTGACGCCGCCGGCCAGGGCGAGGTCGCACTCGCCCCGGCGTAGGGACTGCGCGGCGAGGTGCAGGGCGACCAGGGACGAGGAGCACGCGGTGTCCACCGTCACCGCCGGCCCTTCGAGGCCGAAGGTGTAGGAGAGCCGTCCCGATACGACGGAGGCGGAGTTGGCGGTGAGGAGGTGGCCTTCCATACCCTCCGTGCCGTCCTTCCCCTGGTGGGAGAGGCCGACGGCGTAGTCCTGGCCGTTGGTGCCGGCGAAGACTCCGGTGCGACTGCCGCGCAGGGTGGCGGGGTCGATGCCGGCCCGTTCGAACGCCTCCCAGGAGGTTTCCAGCAGCAGCCTCTGCTGGGGGTCCATGGAGAGGGCCTCGCGCGGGGAGATGCCGAAGAATTCGGGGTCGAAGTCGCCCGCGTCGTGGAGGAATCCGCCTTCCCGGACGTAGCTGGTGCCCGGGTGGTCGGGGTCCGGGTCGTAGAGGGCGTCGAGGTCCCAGCCGCGGTTGACGGGGAGGCCGGTGATGGCGTCGGTTCCGCTCGCGACGAGGTCCCAGAGGTCTTCCGGGCTGCGGACCTCGCCGGGCAGGCGGCAGCTCATGGCGACGATGGCGACGGGTTCGCCGGTGTCCGCCCCCGGGAGGGGGACCGGCGCGGCTGTGACCAGGGCCGTGCCGGGGTGGCCGCCGGGGATCTCGTCCAGGAGGTGGCCGGCGAGTGCCGCGGGGGTGGGGTGGTCGAAGACGACGGTGGCGGGCAGGCGGACTCCGGTGGCGGTGGCGAGCCGGTTGCGCAGTTCCATCGCGGCCAGGGAGTCGAAGCCCAGTTCCCGGAAGGCCCGTCCGGGGTCGACGGCGTCGGGGGCGGTGTGGCCGAGTACGGCGGCCACCTGCCGGCGGACGAGCGTGAGCAGGGTGTCCTTGCGCTCCGCGGGCGGCAGCGCGGCCAGCCGGGAGAGTTCCTCGGAGTGGCTTCCGGGGCCGGGCGCGGTCTGCGCGGTGCGCCGGGAGGGGGTGCGGATCAGGCCGCGCAGCAGGGGCGGTACGGGGCCTGCGGCCGCCTGGGCGCGCATGGCGGCCAGGTCGAGGCGTACGGGTGCCAGGGCCGCGTCGTCCAGGGTGAGGGCGGTGTCGAGGAGGCGCAGGCCCTCTTCCGCGCCGAGCGGGACGAGGCCGGCGCGGGTCATCCGGCGCAGGTCGCCCGTCTCCAGGCGGGTCTGGTCGCCGCGCTCGTCCCAGACGCCCCAGGCGAGGGCGGAGGCGGGGAGGCCTTGGGCCCGGCGCTGGTGGGCGAGGGCGTCCAGGAAGGCGTTGCCGGCCGCGTAGGCGGCCTGTCCGGCGCCGCCGAGGGTGCCGGCGAAGGAGGAGAAGAGAACGAAGGCCGCGAGGTCGAGGTCGCGGGTGAGGGTGTGGAGGTTGAGTGCGGCGTCGACCTTGGGCTTCAGGACCTGGTCGAGGTCGTCCGGGGTGAGGGCGTCGACGAGTCCCCCGGCCACCACGGCGGCGGCGTGGACGACGGCGGTGAGCGGCCGGTCGGCGGGGAGGCCGGCGAGGAGGGCGGCCAGGGCGTCGCGGTCGGCGGCGTCGCAGGCGGCGACGGTGACGGTGGCGCCGAGTGCGGTGAGTTCGTCGCGCAGTGCGGCGGCTCCGGCGGCGTCGGGGCCGCGGCGGCCGGTGAGGACGATGTTGCGGACGCCGTGGGTGGTGATGAGGTGCGCGGCGACGAGCCTGCCGAGCGCGCCGGTGCCCCCGGTGATCAGGGCGGTGCCCTGCGGGTCCAGGGCGCGGGCGGGCGCGGGCTCGGTGGTGACGGGCACCCGGGTCAGCCGGGGTACGGACATCCGTCCGGCGCGCAGGGCGAGTTGGGGTTCTCCGGTGGCGACGGCCGCAGCGAGGCGGCGCAGGGAGTCCGGGGCGCCGTCGGTGTCGGCCAGGACCAGGCGCTCGGCGTGCTCGGACTGGGCGGAGCGGAGCAGACCCCAGACGGGCGCGTGCGCGGGCCGTGTCTCCCGTACGGGGTCTTCGGTGTCGCCGGGTGGTGCCGGGACGGCGTCCCGGGTGAGGACGACCACCCGGGAGGCGGCGAGGCGTTCGTCGGCCAGCCAGGCCTGGACGAGGGCGAGGGCGTCCCGCGCGGTAGCCCGGACGGCGTCGGCATCGGCATCGGCGCTCGAGGCGCTCACGACGGCGGCCACGGTCGCGGGTACCGGCGCGCCCGCGGTGATCGCCGCGGTGAGGGCGGCCAGGTCCGGGTGGGTGTCCGCGGGCAGGCCCGCGCCGCGCAGGGCGCGGGCGACCTCGTCGGTGTCCGTCTCGGGGGTGACGCCGACCACGGCCCACGGCGTGGTGGGGGCGGGCACGGCGTCCGCGAGGGGCTGGACGGGCCAGTCGACGCGGTAGAGGGACTCGTGGTGATCGGTGAGCGCGGCCCGCAGGTGTTCCTCGCGCACCTCGCGGAAGGTAAGCGTGCCGACGGTGGCCACGGCCCGGCCGCTGCCGTCCGTGGCGGCGACGGTCACGGCGTCGGCGCCTGCCGGTGTCAGCCGGACCCGCAGCCGGGTGGCCCCGGTGGCGTGCAGGCGTACGTCCTCCCAGGCGAAGGCCATCCGCCCGGTGCCCATGTCGCCGAGCGGGCCGAAGCCGACCCCGTGCAGGGCCGCGTCGAGCAGGGCCGGGTGCAGCCCGTACTTGACGGCGTCGGAGGAGCCGGAGGCGTCCGTGGGCAGGGCCACCTCGGCGAAGACCTCGTCGCCGAGGCGCCAGGCGGCGTGCAGGCCCTGGAAGGCGGGGCCGTAGGCGAAGGAGCGGGCGGCGAGCTCGGGGTAGAACCCGCCGAGTTCGACGGCGGTCGCGCCGGCGGGCGGCCAGACGGCCGGGTCCTGCGCGGGGGGCTCGGCGTCGGGGGCCGAGGTCAGCAGGCCGGTGGCGTGGCAGGTCCAGCTGTCCTCGGGGGCCGCGCTGTCGGGGCGGGAGTGGACGGCGACGTCCCGGTTGCCGGATCCGTCGGCCGGGCCGACCGCGACCTGGACGACGACGCCGCCGCGCTCGGGCAGGACCAGCGGTGCCTGGAGGGTGAGTTCGGCCAGGGTGTCGCAGCCGAGGTGGTCGCCCGCGCGGACGGCGAGTTCCACGAAGGCCGTGCCGGGCAGGATGACCGCGCCCATCACCACGTGGTCGGCGAGCCAGGGGTGGGTGTGCGTGGCCAGCCGGCCGGTCAGCAGCAGGCCGTCGGAGTCGGCGAGGCTGACGACGGCGCCGAGCAGCGGGTGGTCGGAGGAGGCCAGGCCGAGGCCCGCGGCGTCCGCGGCGGTGTGCGGGGCGTCGAGCCAGTACCGCTCGTGCTGGAAGGCGTAGGTGGGCAGGGCGGTCCGGCGGGCGCCGGTGCCGGCGAAGACGGCGGTCCAGTCGAGGGCGACGCCGTGGGCGTGGGCCTCGGCGGCGGAGCGCAGGAAGCGGTCGGTGCCTCCTTCGCCGCGGCGCAGGGTGCCGAGGGTGACGGCGTTCCAGCCGAGGTCGTCGAGGGTTTCCTGGATGCCGATGGTCAGCACCGGGTGCGCGCTGACCTCGATGAGGGCGTCGTGGCCGTCCCGTACGAGGGCGCGGGTGGCCTCTTCGAACCGTACGGTCCGGCGCAGGCTGCGGTACCAGTAATCGGCGTCGAGGGTGTCGGTGTCCACGACCGTGCCGGTGACCGTGGAGTAGAAGGGCACGTCGCAGGCCTGCGGGGTGATGTCGGCCAGTGCGTCGAGGACGCGTTCGCGGACCGCCTCGACGTGCGCGGAGTGGGAGGCGTAGTCCACGGCGATCAGCCGGGCCCGGACCTCGTCGGTATGCAGGGCGTCGCGCAGTTCGGTGAGCGCGTCGGAATCGCCCGAGACGACGGTGGACGTCCGGCTGTTCACGGCGGCGACGGACAGCCGCTCGCCCCAGTGCGCCATCCGGGGCGTGAGGTCCTCCAGCGGCAGGGCGACGGACAGCATGCCGCCCCGGCCGGAGAGCGCGGTCAAGGCCTGGCTGCGCAGCGCCACCACCTTCGCCGCGTCCGCGAGGGAGAGCGCGCCGACCACGCACGCGGCCGCTATCTCGCCCTGGCTGTGGCCCGCGACGGCCGCAGGGTGGACGCCGTGGGAGCGCCACAGCTCGGCCAGGGACACCATGACGGCGAACAGGACGGGCTGGACGACGTCGACCCGGTCGAAGCCGGGGGCCCCGGGCGCGCCCCGCAGGACCTCGGTCAGCGACCAGTCGACGTGCGGGGCGAGGGCCTCCTCGCACTGGCGGATCCGCTCGCGGAAGACGGGGGCGGTGTCGAGGAGTTCGACGGCCATGCCCGGCCACTGGGAGCCCTGGCCGGGGAAGACGAAGGCGACCTGGCGGGTGTCGTCGGCGGTGCCGCGTACGAGGGCCGGGCCGGCGGCGTCGGGCTGCCCGTCGGCGAGGGCGTCCAGGGCCCGGTCGAGTCCGGCCCGGTCCGGCGCGAGGAGGACGGCGCGGTGGGGGAAGGCGGTGCGGGTGGTGGCGAGGGAGTAGGCGATGTCGAGGGTGTCGGCGCCGGTGGCCGGGCCGGTGGCGGGCTGTCCAGCGGCAAGGTGGGTGCGCAGCCGGGCGGCCTGTGCCGTGAGGGCGGCGGCGCTCCTGCCGGAGAGGGCCCACGGGACGAGCGGGAGCCCGGTGCCGGGCGCGACGGCGGTGCGGGCGGGGGCGGCGGGTGCGCCCGCCTCGGCGGCCGCGTCGGAGCTCTCGCCGTCCGGGGCTTCGGCGGTCGGGGCTTCGGCGGTCGGGGCTTCGGCGGTCGCGAGGTGCTGTTCGATGACGATGTGCGCGTTGGTGCCGCTGACGCCGAAGGCGGACACACCGGCGCGCCGGGGCCTGCCGGTGTCGGGCCAGGCGGCGTTCTCGGTGACCAGGGAGACGGCCCCGGCCGACCAGTCGACGTGCGGGGTCGGCTCGTCGGCGTGCAGGGTCTTCGGCAGGACGCCGTGGCGCAGGGCCTGCACCATCTTGATGATCCCGGCGACGCCTGCCGCCGCCTGGGTGTGCCCCAGGTTGGACTTGACGGAGCCCAGCCACAGTGGCCGGTCCGCCGGCCGGTCCTGGCCGTACGTGGCCAGGAGCGCCTGGGCCTCGATCGGGTCGCCGAGGGTGGTGCCGGTGCCGTGGGCCTCGACGATGTCCACGTCGGACGGGGACAGCAGGGCGTTGGCCAGGGCCTGGTGGATGACGCGCTGCTGGGCGGGGCCGTTGGGTGCGGTGAGGCCGTTGCTCGCGCCGTCCTGGTTGACGGCGGAGCCCCGGACGACGGCCAGCACGGGGTGGCCCAGCCGGACCGCGTCGGAGAGCCGTTCGACGAGCAGCATGCCGACGCCCTCGGACCAGCCGGTGCCTTCGGCCGACGCCGAGAACGCCCGGCAGCGGCCGTCGGACGACAGTCCGCGCTGGCGGCTGAACTCGACGAACGTCGTCGGCCCGGCCATCACCGTCACACCGCCCGCGAGCGCGAGGTCGCACTCGCCCTGGCGCAGGGCCTGGACGGCGAGGTGCAGCGCCACGAGGGAGGAGGAGCAGGCGGTGTCGATGGTCACGGCGGGGCCTTCCAGCCCCAGGGTGTAGGCGATGCGGCCGGACACGACGCTGCCGGTGTTGCCCGTGCTGACGTATCCCTCGATGCCTTCGGGCACGGCCGGGAGACGGGAGACGTAGTCGTGGTACATGACCCCGGCGAACACCCCGGTGCGGCTGCCGCGCAGGGACAGCGGGTCGAGCCGGGCCCCTTCCACCGCCTCCCAGGAGGCCTCCAGGACCAGCCGCTGCTGGGGGTCCATGGCGAGGGCCTCGCGGGGGCCGATCCCGAAGAATCCGGGGTCGAACTCGCCCGCCTCGTAGAGGAATCCCCCTTCCTGCGCGTAGCTCGTCCCCGGGTTGTCGGGGTCCGGGTCGTAGAGCGCGTCGAGGTCCCAGCCCCGGTCGGTGGGGAAGCCGGAGATCGCGTCGCCGCCGGAGGCGATCAGCTCCCACAGGTCCTCCGGGGAGCGGACGCCGCCGGGGAAGCGGCAGCTCATGCCCACGATCGCGATCGGTTCGCGGTTCTTGCCCTCGGCCTCGCGCAGTCGCCGGCGCGCGTGCCGCAGATCGACGGTGGCACGCTTGAGGTAGTCGCGGAGCTTGTTCACGTCTGTCGTCATCTGGGTTCTGTTCCTCAACGCGAAGGGATGTCGTGCTGGTCGATCAGTGGCGATCAGTGGGTGCCGAGCTCGCCGTCGAGCAGGTCGAAGAGTTCCTCATCGGAGGCCTCCTCGATCTCGGCCGCGGCTTCGTCCCCGGGCTGGTCCCCGAACTCGTGGCCGGTGTCGTGCCCGATGCCGTGCCCGGTGTCGCGGACCGCTTCGCGCCATTTCGCGAGCAGGACCTCCAGCCGGAGGGCGGCCGTGGCGCGCGTCGCCCTGTCGTACGGGGACTGCGCGAACGCGGCTTCCAGGCGGTCGATCTCGGAGAGCAGGGAGGGGCCCGGGTCCGTCCCGCCGCCCCCGGCGCCCCCGCTGGCGGGCAGCGCGGCGCCGAGGTGCTCGGCGAGGGCCGTCGGGGTCGGGTAGTCGAACAGCAGGCTCGCCGGGAGGCGTAGCCCGGTGAGCGCGCCGAGGTGGTTGCGCAGTTCGACGGCGGTCAGCGAGTCGAAGCCGAGGTCCCGGAACGCCTGCGCGGCGCCGACCGCCTCGGAGGAGGCGTGCCCCAGCACGGCGGCGACCTGGCTCCTCACAACGCCGAGCAGGATCCGGCGGCGCTTGTCCGGCGACGCCCCGGCCAGTTGCCCGGCCAGCGCGGCCGTCCCTGGTCCGGCGGCCCGCGCCGGTCGCGCGGGGGCTCGTACGAGGCCGCGCAGCAGGGCGGGGAGCGGCTCGGTCGCGGCCCGGTGGCGGAGAGCGGGGAGGTTCAGCCGTACGGGCAGGAGCACGGCGTCCGGGTGGGTGCCGGTCGCGCCGGGGGTGGTCGCGGTGTCGAAGAGCGCGAGGCCCTCGTCCGGGGAGAGCGGCGCCACTCCGGCCCGGGCCATCCGGGCGAGGACGGCGGGGTCGGCCATCCCTCGCATGCCGTCGGCGTCGGCCCAGGGACCCCAGGCCAGCGAGACGGCCGGGAGTCCGGCCGCCCGGCGCGACTGCGCGAGGGCGTCCAGGCAGGCGTTGGCGGCGGAGTAGGCGGCCTGGCCCGCGTTGCCGAACGTACCGGCGAGCGAGGAGAAGAGGACGAAGGCGGCGAGGTCCGTGTCCCGGGTCAGTTCGTGCAGGTGGAGGGCGGCGTCGGCCTTGGGCCCCAGGACGTCGTCCAGCCGCTGCGGTGTCAGCGCGCCCACGAGCGCGTCGTCGAGCACACCGGCGGCGTGCACGACCCCGGTCAGGGGGTGGGCGGCCGGGATGCCGTCGAGGACGGCGGCGAGCGCGGTACGGTCCCCCGTGTCGCACGCCAGGGTGACCACTTCGGCTCCCAGCGCACCCAGTTCGGCGGCGAAGGCGGCCGCGCCGTCGGCGCCGGGCCCCCGGCGGCTGGTCAGCACCAGGTGCCGCACGCCGTGGGCCGCCACCAGGTGCCGTGCCACGAGCCGGCCGAGCGCACCCGTCGCACCCGTCACCAGGACGGTGCCCGCCGGGTCCAGCCCCAGGGAGGCGGGCAGCCCCGGAGCCACCGCGCCGGCCGCGCGTGCCAGCCGCGGTACGAACGCCCGGCCGTCCCGGAGGGTCGCCTGCGGCTCGCCGGTGGCGAGTACGGCCGTCAGCGCGTCCGGCTGCGCGCGGTCCGCGTCCACCAGGACGAGGCGTCCGGGATGCTCGGCCTGGACGGACCTGACCAGGCCCCACACCGCTGCCTGGGCCGGGTCCAGCCGCCCGGCGTCGTCGGCGTCGACGGCGACCGCGTTCCGGGTCACGAGGACCAGCCGTCGCGCGTCCGTCGCATCGGCATCGGCGTCGGAGGCCGTCAGCCACTCCTGCACGAGGGCCAGCGCGCGGCGGGCGACGGAGCGTACGGCCTCAGGCGAAGTGGCCGGGTGTCCGGCGGTGTCCGGGGCGTCCGACCCTCCCGGAGCGAGTTCCACGATGTGGTCGGCGGCCGTCGGCGCGTCCGGGTCCGGCACCTGCGGCAGGGCCAGTACGGGCCAGTCGACCCGGAACAGCGAGTCCCGGGACCCCCCGGCCCGTGCGGCGGCGAGCTGCTCGGCGGAGACCGGCCGCAGGACGAGCCGGTCGACGGAGACCAGGCTCCGGCCAAGGCCGTCGGCGGCCAGCAGCGAGACGGTGTCCGGGCCGGCGGGAGCCAGCCGGATCCGCAGGGCCGACGCCCCCGCCGGGGGCGCGGCGTGCACGGTGACCCCGCTCCACGAGAACGGGACCCGTGCCTGATCACCGGTATCGGCGTCGGGGCCGAGGAGGCCGGTCCCGAAGGCGATCGTGTGCAGCGCGGCGTCCAGCAGCGCCGGGTGCAGTCCGAAGCCGGACGCGTCGGTCCCGTCGGGCAGTTCCACGTCGGCGAAGAGGACGTCGTCCCACGTCCACGCGGCGCGCACCCCCTGGAACAGCGGGCCGTAGTCGAGCCCCAGGCCCGCCATCCGCGCGTACAGGGAGTCCAGGACCTCACCTGCGACGGCGACCGCCTCCGACGGCGGCCAGTCCGCGAGCGTGACAGGTGCCGTGTCAGTGGTCGGGTCGGGCGTCAGCGTCCCGGCGGCGTGGCTCGTCCACGGCTCGTCGGACGGCGCGTCCTCGGAGCGGGAGTGGATCTCCAGGGGGCGGCGGCCGTTGCCGTCGGGCGCCCCGACACGGACCTGGATCCGGACGGCGGTGTCGTCCGGCACGACGAGCGGGGCCCCGAGGACCAGCTCGTCCAGCCGGTCGCAGCGGACGGCCTCGTCGCGAGCGGCGCGCAGGGCCAGATCCACCAGGGCGGTGCCGGGGAGCAGTACGGCCCCCATCACGACGTGGTCGGCGAGCCAGGGGTGGGTCGCGAGCGACAGCCGCCCGGTCAGGACGAGCCCGTCGCCGTCCGCGAGCGTGACCGCGGCCCCGAGCAGGGCGTGGCCCGCCTCCGCCAGGCCTGCGGCTGCGACGTTTGCGGGTGCGGGGGTGGATTCGAGCCAGTAGCGGGTGCGTTGGAAGGGGTAGGTGGGCAGGTCGAAGCGCTGAAGGCGGTGTTCGGGAAAGACGGCGGTCCAGTCGACGGGGGTGCCGTGGACATGGAGCTGGGCGAGGGCGGCGGTGACGGTCAGGGGCTCGGGCCGGTCGGCGCGCAGGACGGGGATGACGGTGGGACCGCCGTCGAGCACGTCCTCGGCCATGGCGGTGAGGACACCGCCCGGCCCGATCTCCAGGAAGGTGCTCACGCCCTCACCGGCTAGGGCGGTGACGGCATCCGCGAAGCGCACCGGCTCGCGGACGTGGCGCACCCAGTACTCGACGGAGCGGAACTCCTCCCCCGACACCGGCTCACCGGTCAGCGTGGAGACGACGGGCACGCGCGGGGGGTGGAAGGTGACCGTCTCCACGACCTTGCGGAAGTCGGCCAGCATCGGGTCCATGAGCGGCGAGTGGAAGGCGTGCGAGACCGAGAGCGCCTTGGTCTTCCGGCCGTCGGCCGACAGACGGTCGACGACGGCGGTCACGGCGTCCGACGCGCCCGAAACCACCACCGATGACGGTCCGTTGACGGCGGCGATACCCGCACGGTCCTCGTGACCGGCCAGCAGTTCACGTACCTCGCCCTCCGAGGCCTGCACCGCCACCATGACACCCCCGGCCGGGAGCGCCTGCATCAGACGACCGCGAGCAGCCACCAGAGCCGCCGCATCCTCCAGCGAGAACACCCCCGCCACATGCGCGGCGGCGAACTCCCCCACCGAATGCCCCGCCAGGAAGTCCGGCCGCACACCCCAGGACTCCACCAGCCGGAACAGCGCCACCTCGACCGCGAACAACGCCGGCTGCGCGCACCCGGTCCCGTTCAGCAGCTCCGCGTCCTCACCGAACACGACGTCCCGCAAGGGCTGTTCGAGGTGCGCGTCCAGGGCGGAGCACACCGCCTCGAAGGCCTCCTCGAACACCGGGAAGGCCGTGTGCAGTTCACGCCCCATGCCCAGCCGCTGACTCCCCTGCCCGGAGAACAGGAACGCCCTCTTCCCTCCGGGCACGGCGACGGCCCGCACCACGGACCGGGACGCGTCGCCGTGTGCGAGGGCCGCCAGCCCCTCCAGGACGCCGGCCGCGTCCGGTGCCACCACAGCGGCGCGGTGTTCCAGCGGGGTACGGCCGGCGGCCAGCGCATACGCCACCTCGCGGTGTCCGTCGTCTCCGAGGACGTGTGCCTTCGCGTACGACAGCAGCCGCCGCGCCTGCTCGCGCAGCGCGTCCGGGCTCTTGGCGGACAGGACCCAGGGCGCGACGAGGGGGCCTGCTGGTGTCGTCTCCGGGTCGCTCCGGGTGAGGGCCGGTACCTGTTCGAGGACGACGTGGGCGTTGGTGCCGCTGAAGCCGAAGGAGGAGACGGCCGCCCGGCGGGGCCGGTCGTGTTCCGTCCAGGCAACGGGCTCGGTGAGGAGACGGACGGCGCCCGCCGACCAGTCGACGTGCGGGGACGGTGCGTCCACGTGCAGGGTCTTGGGCAGGACCCCGTGCCGCATCGCCTCGACCATCTTGATGATCCCGCCCACACCTGCGGCGGCCTGGGTGTGCCCGATATTGGACTTCAGCGAACCCAGCCACAGCGGCCGGCCCTCCGGCCGGTCCTGCCCGTACGTGGCCAGCAGCGCCTGCGCTTCGATCGGGTCACCGAGCCTCGTACCCGTACCGTGCGCCTCCACCACATCCACATCCGAAGCCGACAACCCGGCACTCGCCAGGGCCTGTTCAATGACCCGCTGCTGCGCAGGACCGTTCGGCGCCGTCAGGCCGTTCGAGGCACCGTCCTGGTTCACGGCCGACCCACGCACCACCGCCAGCACCGGATGACCCTTACGCCGCGCGTCCGACAACCGCTCCACCAACAGCATGCCGACGCCCTCGCCCCAGCCGGTCCCGTCGGCCTCGGCGGCGAAGGACTTGCAACGGCCGTCGACGGCCAGTCCCCGCTGGCGGCTGAACTCGATGAAGGCGCCCGGGCCGGCCATGACGGTCACACCGCCCGCCAGGGCGAGTTCGCACTCGCCCTGGCGCAGCGCCTGGACCGCCAGGTGCAGGGCGACGAGCGAAGAGGAGCAGGCGGTGTCCACCGTCACCGCGGGGCCTTCGAGGCCGAAGGTGTAGGAGAGGCGGCCGGAGATGACGCTGCCGGAGTTGCCGGTGCCGAGGAAGCCTTCCACGCCTTCCGGTACCGCCTGGAGCGAGGATGCGTAGTCGTGGTACATCACGCCGGTGAAGACACCCGTACGGGAGCCGCGCAGGGTGGCGGGGTCGATGCCGGCCCGCTCGAACGCCTCCCAGGAGGTCTCCAGCAGCAGCCGCTGCTGCGGGTCCATGGCGAGGGCCTCGCGCGGGGAGATCCCGAAGAATCCGGCGTCGAACTCGCCCGCGTCGTAGAGGAATCCGCCCTTGCGGGTGCTGCTGGAGCCGGTGGCTCCGTCCTCCGCGAGGAGGTCGAGGTCCCATCCACGGTCGGTGGGGAAGTCGGAGATGGCGTCGGTGCCGGTGGAGAGCAGGTGCCACAGGTCCTCGGGGGACCGTACGCCGCCCGGGTAGCGGCAGCTCATGGCGACGATGGCGAGGGGCTCGTCGGCGGCTCCCCCGGCCGGGGTGGCGGTCCGGGCGGGCGCGGCGGGGCGGGTTCCGTCCAGTTGGCCGAGCAGGTGGCGGGCGAGGGCGTCGGGGGTCGGGTGGTCGAATACGAGCCCGGCGGGCAGTCGTACGCCGGTCGCGGAGGCGAGGCGGTTGCGGAGTTCGACGGCGGTGAGCGAGTCGAAGCCGAGCTCGCGGAACGCCTGGGTCGCCTGTACGGATGCGGGTCGGCCGTGGCCCAGTACGGCGGCCGCGTGCGTGCGGACGAGTTCGACAAGCAGCTCGGTGCGTCGGCCTTCGGGCTGGTCCCGCAGCCGCTCGGACAGTGCGGAGCGGGCCGCGTCCCCGGAGCCCTCCGAGGCTGCTTCGGTACGGCGTACGGGGACGGGGACCAGGTCGCGCAGGAGCGGGGGCAGTGTTCCCGCGCGGGCCTGTTCGCGGAGCACGGGGAGGTCCCAGCGGGCGGGTAAGAGCAGCGGTGCGGGGGAACGCAGGGCTGCGTCGAGGAGGCCGAGGCCCTCTGCCGTCTCCAGTGCGAGGAGACCGGAGCGGCCGATGCGCCGGTGGTCGGCCTCGGCCAGGGTGGCGGTGAGCGTGCTGGTGCTCGCCCACAGGCCCCAGGCCAGCGACACACCGGGCAGGCCGGCCGCGCGGCGGGTGTGGGCCAGGGCGTCGAGGGCGGCGTTCGCGGCGGCGTAGTTGCCCTGTCCGGCGTTGCCGAAGACGCCGGCGGCGGAGGAGAAGAGGACGAAGGCCGACAGGTCCAGGTCCCGGGTCAGTTCGTCCAGGTGGAGGGCGCCCGCCACCTTCGGGCCGAACACCTTCCGTACCCGTTCGGGCGTCAGGGCCGGCAGCACGCCGTCATCGGTCACGCCCGCCGCGTGCACGACGCCCGTCAGCGGGTGGGCCGCCGGCAGCGCGCCCAGCAGCCCGGCCAGGGCCTCCCGGTCGGCCACGTCGCAGGCCACGGTGTCCACCACGGCGCCCAGGACGCCCAGCTCGGCCGCGAACTCGGCCGCGCCGTCGGCGGCGGGACCGCGACGGCTCGCCAGGACCAGCCGTCGGACGCCGTGCTCGGTGACCAGGTGCCGTGCCACGACGCGCCCCAGTACCCCGGACGCGCCGGTGACCAGGACCGTGCCGTGCGCCGGGAACACGGTGCCGACGTCGCCGCCCGTCGGTGCTTCGGTCGCGCGCACCAGCCGGGGCGCGAACAATGCCTTCCCGCGTACCGCCACCTGCGGCTCGCCCGTGGCGGCAGCGGCCGCGAGCCGCGCCAGGTCGTCGCCGTCCACGTCGTCGTCCACCTCGCCCTCGATGTCGACGAGGACGAAGCGGCCGGGGTTCTCCGACTGCGCCGAACGCACCAGGCCCCAGACCGCCGCCTGCGCGGGGTCGGCGGCCGAGGCAGGATCGACGGCGACGGCGCCCCGGGTGACGACCAGCAGGCGCGATGCGGCGCACCGCTCGTCCGACGTCCAGTCCTGCACCAGGGCCAGCGCCGCCTGGGCGGCCACGGCCGGACGGTCCGCGGTGTCGGCCCCGGCACCTTCCGGGAGCAGTACCGGCGCCCGTACCGCCACCACGGGCGGTACGGGGGTCCCGTCGGCGTGCAGAGCGGGCAGGCCGGCCAGGGTGTCGATCAGCGCGACGGGGAGGTCGGTGGCGGGGGGCGAGTCCGCGGCCGGCTTCCACTCCAGCCGGAACAGCCCGCCCGCGCGCCCTCCCCCGGCGGCGGTCAGCTGCTCCGCCCTCACCGGGCGCAGGTCCAGGGACCCTACGGAGAGCACCGGACGGCCCGTGGCGTCCGCGAGGGACAGCGACATCGCGCCGTCCCCGCCCGCCGGGGTGAGGCGGAGCCGTAACGCGGTGGCCCCGGTCGCGTGGAGCTCGACCCCGCTCCACGCGAACGGGATCCGGGGCCCGTCGGCCCGCGCCGCTCGGGCGTCGAGGCCCGCCGCGTGGAGGACTGCGTCGAAAAGTGCGGGGTGCATGCCGAAGCCGGTGACGTCGGTTCCGTCGGGCAGGGCGATCTCCGCGAACATCTCGTCCCCGCGCCGCCACCCGGTCCGCACGCCCCGGAACACCGGCCCGTACTCCAGGCCGAACCCCGACATCCGCTCGTACAGGGCGTCGGCGTCGAGCGGCTCGGCTCCGGCGGGCGGCCACTCGCCGAGCGCCGGATCGGAGGGCGCGTCCGCACCGGCCGACAGGAACCCCGACGCGTGGCAGGT
Organism: Streptomyces sp. NBC_00513; assembly: GCF_041431415.1. GTDB lineage: Bacteria > Actinomycetota > Actinomycetes > Streptomycetales > Streptomycetaceae > Streptomyces. Next base: position 8,045,236 of record NZ_CP107845.1, on the reverse strand, counting down.
CCAGGCGTCCGCCGCCAGGGCGTCGTCGTGCCGCGAGTAGACGCGCACCGCACGCAGGCCGTCCGGGCCGGGTCCGTCGACGACCACCTGGAGCTGTACGCCGCCCGGTTCGGGCAGGACGAGGGGGGCTTCCAGGGTCAGTTCCTCGATCCGGGCGTACCCCACCTGGTCGCCGGCCCGGAACGCCAGCTCGACGAGCGCGGTCCCGGGCAGGAGCACCGCACCCGTCACCACGTGATCGGCGAGCCAGGGATGCGTGGCGAGGGACACCCGTCCCGTCAGCAGGACCCCCTCACCGTCGGCCAGGGTCACGACGGCGCCCAGCAGCGGGTGATCGGCCGACCAGAGACCGGCGCGGGCGAGGTCGCCCGTGGCGGGCCGGGTCTCCAGCCGGTAGTGCTCGCGCTGGAAGGCGTACGTGGGCAGGTCGACGCGCCGGGCTCCGTGCCCGGCGTAGAGGGCCGTCCAGTCGACGGCTGTGCCGTGGACGTGGAGCTGGGCGAGGGCGGTCGCGACGGCCACGTCCTCGGGCCGGTCCGCGCGCAGCACGGGGACGACGGCCGCGGCGTCTCCGAGGGCGGTCTGCGCGAGGGCGGTGAGGACACCGCCGGGGCCGATCTCCAGGAAGGTACGGACGCCGTTGTCGGCGAGGGCGGTGACGGCGTCGGCGAAGCGGACCGCTTCGCGGACGTGGCGGACCCAGTAGTCGACGGAGCCGAACTCCTCCCCTGACACCGGGCGTCCGGTGAGGGTGGAGACGACGGGCACGCTCGGGGTGCCGAAGGAGACGCCCTCCACGACGGCCCGGAACTCGGCCAGCATCGGATCCATGAGCGGCGAGTGGAAAGCATGCGAGACGGTCAGGGCCTTGGTCTTCCGGCCGTCGGCCGAAAGCTGGTCGACGACAGCAGCTACGGCATCCTCCGCTCCCGAAATAACCACGGACGAAGGCCCGTTGACGGCGGCGATGCCCGCACGGTCCTCATGACCGGCCAGCAGTTCACGTACCTCGTCCTCCGAGGCCTGGACCGCGACCATGACGCCCCCGGCCGGGAGTGCCTGCATCAGACGGCCGCGCGCCGCCACCAGCCGCGCCGCATCCTCCAGCGAGAACACCCCCGCCACATGGGCGGCGGCGAACTCACCCACCGAATGCCCCGCCAGGAAGTCCGGCCGCACACCCCACGACTCCACCAGCCGGAACAACGCCACCTCGACCGCGAACAACGCCGGCTGCGCGTACTCCGTCCGGTTCAGCAGCTCCGCGTCCTCGCCGAACACCACACCCTTCAGGGGCTGTTCGAGGTGCGCGTCCAGGGCGGAGCACACCGCCTCGAAGGCCTCGGCGAACACCGGGAAGGCCCCGTACAGCTCACGCCCCGTCCCCAGCCGCTGGCTCCCCTGCCCCGAGAACAGGAACGCCACCGTCTGACGGGGCGTGACGACCCCTGTCACCGCGCCTGCGGCGCCCCCGGCGTCGTCCCGTGCGAGGAGCTCCAGTGCGCGACGCAGTTCGTCGCGGTCTGTTGCCACGATCGCGGCGCGGTGGTCCAGGGCGGCCCGGGTCGTGGCCGTCGACAGGCCCAGGTCGGCCAGAGATCGGCCCGGGTTGTCGTCCGTGTGGAGGAGGAGCCGGGCGGCCTGGGCGCGCAGCGCGGCCTCGTTCTTCCCGGAGAGCAGTACGGGCGTCGCACGCACCGGGCCGCTCTCGCCGTCGGCCGGTTCGTGCTCGGGCTTCGGGGGCTCCTCGATGACGACGTGGGCGTTGGTGCCGCTGAAGCCGAAGGAGGAGACGGCCGCCCGGCGGGGGCGGTCGTGTTCCGTCCAGGCAACGGGCTCGGTGAGGAGACGGACGGCGCCCGCCGACCAGTCGACGTGCGGGGTCGGTGCGTCCACGTGCAGGGTCTTGGGCAGGACCCCGTGCCGCATCGCCTCGACCATCTTGATGATCCCGCCGACCCCGGCAGCGGCCTGCGTGTGCCCGATGTTGGACTTCAGCGAGCCGAGCCACAGCGGCCGGCCCTCCGGCCGGTCCTGCCCGTACGTGGCCAGCAGCGCCTGGGCCTCGATCGGGTCACCGAGCGTCGTTCCCGTGCCGTGGGCCTCCACCGCGTCGACCTCGTTGGCGGACAGCCCCGCGTCTGCGAGCGCCTGGAGGATCACCCGTTGCTGCGAGGGGCCGTTCGGGGCGGTGAGGCCGTTCGAGGCGCCGTCCTGGTTCACGGCCGACCCGCGGACCACGGCCAGGACCTGGTGGCCGTTGCGGCGGGCGTCGGACAGCCGCTCGACCAGGAGCATGCCCAGCCCCTCGCTCCAGCCCGTGCCGTCGGCTGCGGCGGCGAAGGGCTTGCAGCGGCCGTCGGCGGCCAGTCCCCGCTGGCGGCTGAAGTCGACGAAGGACGTCGGGGTGAGCATCGCGGTCACCCCGCCCGCGAGGGCCAGGTCGCATTCGCCTCGCCGGAGCGCCTGGACGGCGAGGTGCAGGGCGACCAAGGAGGAGGAACACGCGGTGTCGACGGTCACCGCGGGCCCTTCCAGACCGAAGGTGTAGGACACGCGACCGGAGACGACGCTCGCGGCGCTGCCCGTGCCGATGTAGCCGTCGACGTCCTCCACGGCCTGCGCGAGCACCGAGGTGTGGTCGTGGTACATCACGCCCGTGAACACGCCGGTACGGCTGCCCTTGAGGGCGGTGGGGTCGATCCCGGCCCGTTCGAAGGTCTCCCAGCAGGACTCCAGCAGCAGACGCTGCTGGGGGTCCATGGTGAGTGCCTCGCGCGGCGAGATGTCGAAGAGCCCGGCGTCGAAGAGGTCGATCCCGTCGAGGAATCCGCCGTCCCGGACATGGCTGGTGCCGCGGTGGTCCGGGTCGGGGTCGTAGAGGGACTCGAGGTCCCAGCCGCGGTCTGCGGGGAAGCCGGTGATGGCGTCCCCGCCGTCCGCGAGGAACTGCCAGAGGCCCTCGGGTGAGGTGATCCCGCCGGGGAAACGGCAGCTCATCGCGACGATGGCGATCGGCTCGTGCTGCGCGGCGTCGAGGTCGCGCAGCCGCTCGCGGGCCTCGTGGAGGTCGGCCGACACCCGCTTGAGGAAGTAGCGCAGCTTTTCCTCGTTGTTGTTCGCCTTGTTCGCCTGGAGGTCAGACACCTGGGTCACCTTCTACGTCAAGCTGTGGGAGCCGGAGGCCGGCAGATGGGCTGGGCGCGCGGCGGGTCGCCGCCGACTCCGTGGTTCAGGAGATGCCGAACTCCTTGCCGATGAAGTCGAACATCTCGTCGTCCGTGGCTGCGTGGAGTTCCTCCGCCACGGCCGCCGCACCTTCGGCGTCGGCGTCGGCCGCCTCCGGGCCTGCGGACGTGGCCCACTGGTCCAGGAGTTCACGCAGCCGCGAGGTGATGGCGTCTCGGCCTTCCGCATCGGTGTCCGCCGTCATCCCCAACGCCGCCCCGATCCGATCGAGTTCGGCGAGCATCCCGGTGACGCCCGCGCCGGACGGGGCCGCTTCGGCCTTGAGGTAGTCGACGAGTTCGGCCGGGGTCGGGTAGTCGAAGACGAGCGTGGGGGGCAGCCGCAGCCCGGTGTCCTGGCCGAGCCTGTTGCGGAACTCGACGGCGGTCAGTGAGTCGAAGCCGAGGTCGCGCAGGGCCTGGCCGGGCCGGACCGCGCGGGGCGAGTCCAGGTCGAGCACCGCGGCGACGTGCTCGCACACCAGGTCGAGCAGCAGCTTGCGCTGTTCGGTGTCGGTGAGGGGCGCCAGGCGTGCCGGAAGCCCCAGTTCCGCGGCCCCGGCGGGCCCGGCCCCCGTGCCCATGTCCGGTCCGTCGGCCGCCGCCGTGCTGGGGGCCGTCCGCCGGGCCGGAACCCGGACGAGCGAGGTGAGCAGGGCGGGCAGGGCGCCGGCCGCGGCCTGACTGCGCAGCTCCGTACGGTTCAGCCGTACGGGAACCACCGCGCTCTGGGAGTGGGCCGTCGCCGCGTCGAAGAGTCCGAGGGCCTCGTTGGTGGGCAGGGGCAGCACCCCGCTCCGGGCCATGCGGCCCCGGTCCGCGTCGCTCAGCGCGCCGGTGATCCCGCTGCTCTCGGCCCACAGGCCCCAGGCCAGCGATACGGCGGGCAGGCCCGCCGCGCGGCGCTGCTGGGCGAGGGCGTCCAGGAAGGAGTTGGCGGCGGCGTAGTTGCCCTGGCCCGCCGCGCCGAAGACTCCGGCGGCGGAGGAGAAGAGGACGAACGCGGACAGTTCCATGCCGCGGGTGAGTTCGTCCAGGTGCAGGGCGGCGTCGACCTTGGGCCGGAACACCCGGTCGATCCGCTCGGCGGTGAGGCCGGTGACGATGCCGTCGTCCGTGACTCCCGCGACGTGCACCACTGCGCTCAGGGGCTGTTCGGCGGGGATGTCCGCCAGCAGCCGGGCCAGGGCGTCGCGGTCGGCGACGTCGCAGGCGGCCACGGTGACGCGGGCGCCCTGCGCGGCGAGTTCCGCCTCAAGTTCGGCCATGCCCGCGGCCCTGCCGCCGCTCCGGCTGACGAGCAGCAGGTTCCGTACGCCGTGCCCGGTGACCAGGTGCCGGGCGACGTGGCGGCCCAGCAGGCCGGACGCGCCGGTGACGAGGACGGTTCCGGCGGCCGTGAACGCGGGGCTCACGTCACCGAGGGCGGCCGGGTTCTCGGCGCGGGCGAGCCGGGGTACGAGGACGGACCCGCCGCGTACGGCGAACTGTTCCTCGCCGGAGGCCAGCAGTGCGGGCAGCGCCCGTACGGAGGCGGCGTCGCGGTCCAGGTCGACCAGGACGAAGCGGCCGGGGTTCTCCGACTGCGCCGAACGCACCAGGCCCCAGATCGCGGCCTGTGCCGGGTCGACCTCCTTGTCGCGGTCCTCCTGGTCCCGGTCCTTGGCGACGACCGCGTTGCTGGTCAGGACGACCAGCCGGGTCTCAGTGTGCCGTTCGTCGGCGAGCCACCGCTGGAGCAGTTCCAGCGTCCGGTGCGCGGTCGTGTGGACGTGCGCCACGGGGTGGTCGCCGTCCGGGTGGACGTCGACGGCCGCGAGGACGACGCCCGGCAGTGCCGTGGGGCCGTCGGGGCGGGGGGGGTAGGAGACGTTCGTGCCGGAGTCCTCCAGGGCGGCGCGCAGACCGTCGTCGCCGCCGATGAGGGTCCACTGCTCTCCCGGTTCGCTCACGGGGGCCTCCGAGGTGCGGGGAAGGGGGGTCCAGTCGACGCGGTAGAGGGAGTCGTGCCAGCCGTGCTCCCGGCTCGCCCGGTCGAGTTGCTCCGTCGAGACGGGGCGCAGGACCAGGGAGTCGACCGAGGCCACGGGCCGGCCCGCCTCGTCGGTCGCCCACAGGGCCACCGCGTCGGCGCCGGCCGGGGTGATCCTGACGCGCAGGGCCGTCGCGCCGGTGCTGTGTACCGTGACGCCGCTCCAGGCGAAGGGGATCCGTCCCTGTCCGGCGTCGGGCAGCAGGCCGCCGAGACCGATCGCGTGGAGCGCCGAGTCGAGCAGCGCCGGGTGGATTCCGAAGCCCTCGACCCGCGTGCCGGCGGGCAGCCGTACCTCGGCGAACACCTCGTCGCCGCGCCGCCACAGGCCGTGCAGGCCCTGGAAGACGGGCCCGTAGCCGAAGCCGAGGCCGGCCAGCCGCTCGTACGCCCCGCCGGTCTCCAGGCGGTCGGCCCGGGCGGCGGGCCAGTCGAGGAGGTCGCGCGGCGGCTCGTCCTGCCCCTGGGGCCGCGCGTCCACCGACACGACGCCGGTCGCGTGGCGGGTCCACGGCTCGACGGCATCGGCGCTCTCGGTCCGGGAGTAGACGTCGACCGTGCGGTGCCCGGTCGCGTCCGGCCCGCCGACGACGGCCTGGAGCCGTACGGCCCCCTGCTCGCGCAGGACGAGCGGGGCGCCGAGGGTCAGCTCGTCCAGACGGTCGCAGCCCACCTCGTCGGCGGCGCGCAGCGCCAGGTCCACCAGGGCGGTGCCGGGCAGCAGGACCGTGTCCATGACCGTGTGGTCGGCGAGCCACGGGTGCGTGGCCAGCGACAGCCGGCCGGTGAGCAGGGCCCCCTCCCCGTCCGCGAGGGTGACGGCGGCGCCCAGCAGGGAGTGTTCGGCCGCGACGAGCCCGGCGGACGCCACGTCACCGGCGGGGGAGGCCGGTGCCAGCCAGTAACGGCGGCGCTGGAAGGCGTAGGTGGGCAGGTCGACGCGCCGGGCACCGTGTCCGGCGTAGAGGGCGGTCCAGTCGACGGGTGTGCCGTGGACGTGGAGTTGGGCGAGGGCGGTGGTGACGGCCACCTCCTCGGCGCGGTCGGCGCGCAGGAGGGGGACCGTGACCGCCTGGTCGTCCAGGGATTCCTGCGCCATGGCGGTCAGCACACCGCCGGGGCCGATCTCCAGGAAGGTACGGACCCCCTCGTCGGCGAGGGCGGTGACGGCGTCGGCGAAGCGGACCGCTTCGCGGACGTGGCGGACCCAGTAGTCGACGGAGCCGAACTCCTCCCCCGCCACCAGGCGGCCCGTGAGGGTCGAGACGACGGGCACGCTCGGGGTGCCGAAGGAAACACCCTCCACGACGGCCCGGAACTCGGCCAGCATCGGATCCATGAGCGGCGAGTGGAAGGCGTGCGAGACGGACAGCGCCTTCGTCTTCCGGCCGTCGGCCGAAAGCCGCTCGACCACCGCCGCCACGGCGTCCTCCCCGCCCGAAACCACCACAGATGACGGTCCGTTGACGGCCGCGATGCCCGCACGGTCCTCATAACCGGCCAGCAGTTCACGTACCTCGCCCTCCGAGGCCTCGACCGCGACCATCACACCCCCCACCGGGAGTGCCTGCATCAGCCGGCCACGCGCAGCCACCAGCCGCGCCGCGTCCTCCAGCGAGAACACCCCCGCCACATGCGCGGCCGCGAACTCCCCCACCGAATGCCCGGCCAGGAAGTCCGGCCGCACACCCCACGACTCCACGAGCCGGTACAGCGCCACCTCGACCGCGAACAACGCCGGCTGCGTGTGAGTGGTCTGGTTCAGGAGTTCCGGGTCCTCCCCGAACACCACGTACCACAGCGGCAGTTCGAGGTGCGCGTCCAGGGCGGAGCACACCGCGTCGAAGGCCTCGGCGAACACCGGGAAGGCCCCGTACAGCTCACGTCCCATCCCGAGACGCTGGCTCCCCTGCCCCGAGAACAGGAACGCGGTGCGGTGTCCGGCGGCGGAGGTGCCGGGCTCCGGTTCACCGCGTACGACGCCGGCGGCCGGGCGTCCGGCGGCGAGGGCCGTCAGGCCTTCCAGCAGGTCTTCGCGCCGGGTGCCGACGACCGCCGCGCGCAGCTGCATCGCCGCACGTGACGTGGCGAGCGACCGCCCGACCTCCGCGATGCCCAGGTCCGGGTGCGCGTCGAGGTGGGACGCGAGGCGCTGTGCCTGTGCGCGCAGGGACGGCTCGTCCTTGGCGGAGAGCAGCCACGGTACGGCGCCGGGCACGGGTGCGCTGTCGACGGCCGGAGCGGGCTCCGGGCTCGGCACGTGTTCCAGTACGACGTGGGCGTTGGTGCCGCTGACGCCGAAGGAGGACACGGCCGAGCGGCGGGGGCGCCCGTGCTCCGCCCATTCCACCGGTTCGGTGAGCAGCCGTACCGCACCGGAGGACCAGTCGATGTGCGGCGACGGCTCGTCGGCGTGCAGGGTCCTGGGCAGGACGCCGTGCCGCATGGCCTCGACCATCTTGATCACGCCCGCGACACCGGCCGCGGCCTGGGTGTGGCCGATGTTGGACTTGAGGGAGCCGAGCCACAGGGGCTGGTCGTCCGGCCGCTCCTGGCCGTACGTGGCCAGGAGCGCCTGTGCTTCGATCGGGTCGCCCAGGGTGGTGCCGGTGCCGTGTGCCTCCACCGCGTCGACGTCGCCGGTCGACAGCCCGGCCTGCGCGAGGGCCTGGCGGATGACGCGCTGCTGCGCCGGCCCGTTCGGGGCGGTGAGCCCGTTCGAGGCACCGTCCTGGTTCACCGCGCTGCCACGTACCAGCGCGAGCACCTGGTGGCCGTTGCGGCGGGCGTCGGAGAGGCGTTCCACCAGCAGCATGCCCACGCCCTCGCTCCAGCCGGTGCCGTCGGCGGCGGCTGAGAAGGCCTTGCAGCGGCCGTCGGCGGCGAGCCCGCGCTGGCGGCTGAACTCCACGAACGTGTTCGGGGTCGCCATGACCGTCACGCCGCCGACCAGCGCCATCGAGCACTCGCCCTGGCGCAGAGCCTGGGCCGCCAGGTGCAGGGCGACCAGGGACGAGGAGCACGCCGTGTCCACCGTCACCGCCGGCCCTTCCAGGCCGAAGGTGTAGGAGAGCCGTCCCGAGGCCACGCTGCCGGACGTGCCCATGCCGAGGTGCCCTTCGAGGCCTTCGGGTACGGCTCCGCCGAGCTGGGAGCCGTAGTCGTGGTACATGACTCCGGCGAAGACGCCGGTACGCGAACCCCGCAGTGTGGCGGGGTCGATCCCGGCCCGCTCGAACACCTCCCACGAGGTCTCCAGCAGCAACCGCTGCTGCGGATCCATCGCGAGCGCCTCACGCGGCGAGATCCCGAAGAACCCGGCATCGAACTCCGCCGCCTCGTACAGGAACCCACCGTCCCGCGCATAACTCGTCCCCGCATGATCCGGATCCGGGTGGTACAGCGCGTCCAACGCCCAGCCACGATCCGCCGGGAAACCACCCACCGCATCACCACCCTCCGCGACCAACCGCCACAGATCCTCCGGCGAACGCACCCCACCCGGATAACGGCAACTCATCCCCACGATCACGATCGGATCGTCGTCGGAAGCGAGCGGCGCCGGAGAGTGGTCCGGGGCGCCGGGCTCCGTACCCACGAGTTCGGTCAGCAGGGACCGGGTGAGCGCCTCGGGGGTGGGGTGGTCGAAGACGAGGGTCGCGGGCAGTCGCAGGCCGGTGGCCGTGTTGAGGGAGTTGCGGAGTTCGACGGCGGTGAGCGAGTCGAAGCCGAGGTCCCTGAACTGCCGGTCCACCGCGACCGACCGGACGGACTCGTGGCCGAGCACCGCGGCCACCTGGGTCTGGACCAGGTCGAGGACCACGGTGTGCCGTTCGGCGGCCGGGAGAGCCGTGAGCCGCTCGGCGAGCGAGGACCCCGTCGCGTTCTGGTGCGTGCCCTGGAGCTCACGCCGTACGGAGCCCCGTACGAGCCTCCGGAGCAGCGGGGGCAGTGCGCCGGCGCGGGCCTGCGCCTGGAGCGCTCCGGTGTCCAGCCGGACCGGGACGACCGTGGCGAGGGCGGAGCGGCAGGCGGCGTCGAAGAGCGCCAGGCCCTCATGTGCCTCCAGTGCGACCAATCCGGACCGGGTGATCCTGTGCCGGTCCGCGGCGGCCAGGTCGGCGGTGAGCGCGCTGGTCTTTGCCCAGAGGCCCCAGGCGAGCGACACCGCGGGCAGCCCGGCGGCCCGCCGGGTTTCGGCGAGGGCGTCGAGGAAGGCGTTCGCGGCCGCGTAGTTGGCCTGTCCCGCGCTGCCGAGGGTGCCGGCGGCGGAGGAGAAGAGGACGAACGCGGACAGGTCCACGTCCCGGGTGAGCTCGTGGAGATGGAGTGCGGCGTCGACCTTGGGGCGGAAGACGCGGTCGAGGCGCTCGGGGGTGAGCGCGGGGACGATCCCGTCGTCGGTCACGCCCGCCGCGTGCACCACACCGGTCAGCGGCTGGTCGGCCGGTACCGAGGCCAGGAGCGCGGCCAGTGCCGTACGGTCCGCGACGTCGCAGCGGACGGTCCGTACGTCGGCGCCCAGCGTGCGCAGTTCCTCGGCGAACTCCGGCGCGCCCGCGGCGTCCGGGCCCCGGCGACTCGCCAGCAGCAGATGCCGGACTCCGTGCGCGGTGACCAGGTGACGTGCGACGAGCTGCCCCAGCACACCGGAGGCACCGGTCACCAGGACCGTCCCCTCGGCTGAGAAGGCGGGGCGAGGGCCCGAATCGCCGGCGTCGGCCTCGGCCTCGGCCCGTGTCAGACGCGGGACGAGCAGCGCGCCGTCCCGGACCGCCAGCTGCGGTTCACCCGAGGCGACCGCGTCCGCCAGCCGGCCGGTGTCGAGGGCATCGGTGTCGATGTCCACCAGGACGAACCGGCCGGGGTTCTCCGACTGCGCCGAACGCACCAGGCCCCAGACCGCGGCCTGCGCCGCATCCACGCCGGCGGCGGTCGTCGGGGCGGCCACAGCCCCTCGCGTCACGACGACCAGCCGCGATGCGGCGAACCGGTCCTCCCGCAGCCATTCCTGGAGCACGGCCAGCACCTGCCGCGCGGCCGAAGCGGCCTCGCCACTGTCGGGCAGGCCCTGTACCGCGACGGCCACGGCTTCCGCACCGGGGGCGGTGTCCGGCAGGCTGTCGCACAGCACCACCCCCACGGGCTCCGCGCCCGGGGCGGGCTCGTACCGCTCCCAGTCCACGCGGAACAGCGCGTCCCGGAGCATCGAGGCGCTGCTCGCTCCGGCGAGTTGCCCGGGAGTGACGGCCCGCAGCGTCAGCGAGTCCACCGATGCCACGGGCCGGCCCAGCCCGTCGGCGATCTCCAGCGCCACCGAGTCCGGTCCGGAGGCGGCACGGGTCAGGCGGACCCGCAGCGTCTCGGCGCCGGTGCCGTGCACGCTCACGCCGCCCCAGGCGAACGGCAGCCGGCCGTCGTGGCCCGCCGCGAGGAACTCGCCCACGACCATGGCGTGCAGCGCCGAGTCGAGGAGCGCGGGGTGCACGGCGAAACCGGCGACCGAGGTGTCCTCGGGCAGCCCGACCTCGGCGAAGAGCTCGTCGGCCCCGCGCCGCCACACCGCACGCAGCCCCTGGAACACGGGCCCGTAGCCGAACCCGGCCTCGGCCAGCTGCCCGTAGCAGTCCTGGATGTCGACGGCGGTGGCACCGGCCGGCGGCCAGGCCTCGGCCGTCCCCGCCGAGACGGCGGTGTCCTCAGTGTCCGGTACGAGGAACCCGGTGGCGTGGCGGGTCCAGGCGAGCGCCGTTGCGGCCTCGTCCGGGGCGTCGGCACGCGAGTAGATCCGCACCGTGCGCCGTTCCGCGTCGTCCTCGGCCGCGCCGACCACCACCCGTACCTGGACCGCGCCGTGCTCGGGGAGCACCAGGGGCGCGGCGAGGGTGAGTTCGTCGACGCGACCGCAGCCGAGCTCGTCGCCGGCCCGGACGGCCATCTCCAGGAAGGCGGTTCCCGGCAGCAGGGTCACTCCGGAGACGGTGTGGTCCGCCAGCCAGGGGTGCGTGTCCAGCGACAGCCGCCCGGTGAGCAGCGACCCGGCACCGTCCGGCAGCAGGGCCGCCGCCCCGAACAGGGCGTGTCCGGCAGTGGCCAGACCGGCCGCGGCGACATCGCCGGGGGCGGCCGGTGCGTCGAGCCAGTAGTGCTCGTACTGGAAGGCGTACGTGGGCAGGTCGACGCGCCGGGCTCCGTGCCCGGCGTAGAGGGCCGTCCAGTCGACGGGTATGCCGTGGACGTGGAGCTGGGCGAGGGCGGTGGTGACGGCCACCTCCTCGGCGCGGTCGGCGCGCAGGAGGGGGACCGTGACCGCCTGGTCGTCCAGGGATTCCTGCGCCATGGCGGTCAGCACACCGCCCGGCCCGATCTCCAGGAAGGTACGGACCCCCTCGTCGGCGAGGGCGGTGACGGCGTCCGCGAAACGCACGCCCTCGCGGACGTGGCGCACCCAGTACTCGACAGAACCGAACTCCTCCCCCGCCACCAGGCGGCCCGTGAGGGTCGAGACGACGGGCACGCTCGGGGTGCCGAAGGAAACACCCTCCACGACGGCCTGGAACTCGGCCAGCATCGGATCCATGAGCGGCGAGTGGAAAGCATGCGAGACGGACAGCGCCTTCGTCTTCCGGCCGTCGGCCGAAAGCCGCTCGACCACCGCCGCCACGGCGTCCTCCCCGCCCGAAACCACCACGGATGAAGGGCCGTTGACGGCCGCGATGCCCGCACGGTCCTCGAACCCGGCCAGCAGTTCACGTACCTCGCCCTCCGAGGCCTGCACCGCCACCATGACACCCCCGACCGGAAGCGCCTGCATCAGACGACCGCGAGCAGCCACCAGAGCCGCCGCATCCTCCAGCGAGAACACCCCCGCCACATGCGCGGCCGCGAACTCACCCACCGAATGCCCCGCCAGGAAGTCCGGCCGCACACCCCACGACTCCGCCAGCCGGAACAACGCCACCTCGACCGCGAACAACGCCGGCTGCGCATGAGCCGTCCGATCCAGCGGTGCACGGTCCTCACCGAACACCACACCCTTGACCGGCTGTTCGAGGTAGGGATCGAGCGCGGAGCACACCGCGTCGAAGGCCTCCTCGAACACCGGGAAGGCCGCGTACAGTTCACGCCCCATCCCCAGCCGCTGGCTCCCCTGCCCCGAGAACAGGAACGCCGTCCGGTGCCCCCCTGCGGGTGTGCCGGTCGACGTCGCACCGCGCAGGAGCGCGCCGGGCGCGGGACGGCCCGAGGCGAGGGCGTCGAGGCCGCTCAGCAGTTCGTCTCGGCCGGTACCGACGACCGCGGTCCGGAGGTTCAGTGCTGCCCGGGAGGTCGCCAGGGACAGGCCGACGTCGCCGGGGCGGACCTCAGGGTGTTCCGTCAGGTGCGCGAGCAGGCGTACGGCCTGCTCGCGCAGGGCGGCAGGGTCCTTGGCGGACAGCGGCCAGGCGACCGCCGTGCCCATCGTGTCCCGCGTCGGCCCGGTCTCCTGCTCCTTGCCCGGCTCCGACTCCGTCGGCTGTTCTATGACGACGTGGGCGTTGGTGCCACTAACACCGAACGAGGACACGCCCGCCCGGCGCGGACGACCGTACTCCGCCCACTCCACCGGCTCCGTGAGCAACCGCACCGCACCCGCAGACCAGTCCACATGCGGCGACGGCTCGTCCACGTGCAACGTCCTCGGCAACACGCCATGACGCATCGCCATCACCATCTTGATCACACCCGCCACACCAGCCGCAGCCTGGGTATGACCGATGTTGGACTTGAGCGAGCCGAGCCACAGGGGCCGGTCGGCCGGCCGGTCCTGCCCGTACGTGGCCAGGAGCGCCTGCGCTTCGATCGGGTCGCCCAGGGTGGTGCCGGTGCCGTGTGCCTCCACCGCGTCGACGTCGCCGGTCGACAGCCCGGCCTGCGCGAGTGCCTGGCGGATGACGCGCTGCTGCGCCGGCCCGTTCGGGGCGGTGAGCCCGTTCGAGGCACCGTCCTGGTTGATCGCGGAGCCCCGTACGACGGCCAGCACCTGGTGGCCGTTGCGGCGGGCGTCGGACAGCCGCTCGACGAGCAGCATGCCCGCGCCCTCGGCCCAGCCGGTGCCGTCGGCGTTCGCGGAGAACGCCTTGCAGCGGCCGTCGGCGGCCAGCCCGCGCTGGCGGCTGAACTCCACGAAGACGTTGGGGGTCGCCATGACGGTGACTCCGCCCACCAGGGCCATCGAGCACTCGCCCTGGCGCAGGGACTGCGCGGCGAGGTGCAGGGCGACCAGCGAGGAGGAGCACGCCGTGTCCACCGTCACCGCCGGCCCTTCCAGGCCGAAGGTGTAGGCCACCCGGCCGGAAGCGATGCTGCCCGCGCTCCCGTTGACCAGGTATCCCTCGAAGCCATCGGGTACGACGGACAGGCGGGAGCCGTAGTCGTGGTACATGACTCCGGCGAAGACGCCGGTACGCGAACCCCGCAGTGTGGCGGGGTCGATCCCGGCCCGCTCGAACACCTCCCACGAGGTCTCCAGCAGCAACCGCTGCTGCGGATCCATCGCGAGCGCCTCACGCGGCGAGATCCCGAAGAACCCGGCATCGAACTCCGCCGCCTCGTACAGGAACCCACCGTCCCGCGCATAACTCGTCCCCGCATGATCCGGATCCGGGTGGTACAGCGCGTCCAACGCCCAGCCACGATCCGCCGGGAAACCACCCACCGCATCACCACCCTCCGCGACCAACCGCCACAGATCCTCCGGCGAACGCACCCCACCCGGATAACGGCAACTCATCCCCACGATCACGATCGGATCGTCGTCGAAGGCGACCGGTGTCGGGGCGTGGTCCGGGGCGCCGGACCCGTTCCCGAGGATCTCGGCGCGCAGGAAGCGGGTGAGGGCCAGCGGGGTGGGGTGGTCGAAGACGAGGGTCGCGGGCAGTCGGGTGCCGGTGACGGCGTTGAGGAGGTTCCGCAGTTCGACGGCGGTGAGGGAGTCGAAGCCGAGGTCCCTGAACTGGCGCTCCGGTTCGACCTGGTCCGGTGAGGCGTGGCCGAGCACCGTGGCGATCTGGAGGCGCACCAGGTCGGTGAGGACGCGGTCCTGTTCCGTCGCGGGGAGTCCGCGCAGGCTCCGGGCCAGAGCGGTGGCGCGGTCGGCGGCTCCCCCGGCCGGGTCGTCGCCCGCGGCCCGGACCTTGCGGACCGGGGCCTTGACAAGGCTGCGCAGCAGTGCGGGCACCTTGTCTTCGGCGGCCTGGACGCGCAGCCCCGCGTGGTCCAGCGGAACCGGGAAGAGGACGTCGTCGTCGGCCGCGCAGGCGGCGTCGAACAGGGCGAGGCCCGTGGCCGAGTCCATGGCGACGAGGCCCATGCGGCGGATGCGTGCGAGGTCGGCCGGGTCGAGCTTGCCGGTCATCCCGCTGCCCTCGGCCCACAGCCCCCAGGCCATGGACACGGCGGGCAGTCCGGCCGCGCGGCGCTGCTGGGCCAGGGCGTCGAGGAAGGAGTTCGCGGCGGCGTAGTTGGCCTGGCCGGCGCCGCCGAGGGTGGCGGAGACGGAGGAGAAGAGCACGAACGCGGACAGGTCCATGTCCCGGGTGAGTTCGTGGAGATGGAGTGCGGCGTCGACCTTGGGGCGGAGCACGTGGTCGACGCGCTCGGGGGTGAGGGCGGGGACGATCCCGTCGTCGGTCACGCCCGCCGCGTGCACCACACCGGTCAGCGGGTGCGCCGCCGGGATCGCGGCGAGCAGCGCGGCGAGTGCCTCACGGTCGGCGACGTCGCAGGCGGCGGTGACGACGTGGGCGCCGAGTGCGGTCAGTTCGGCTTCGAACTCGGCCGCGCCGTCGGCGGCCGGGCCCCGGCGTCCGGTCAGTACGAGGTGCCGGACGCCGTGCCGGGCGACGAGGTGCCGGGCGACGAGGCGGCCCAGTGTGCCGGTCGCCCCGGTGACGAGGACGGTCCCCCCGTCGGCGAACGTCTGGCCCGGTCCCTCCTCCCCGGCGCGCGCGGTCCGTGTCAGGCGGGGCAGCAGTACCGTGCCGCCGCGTACGGCGAGTTGCGGTTCGCCGGTGCTCAGGGCCGCGCGGACGCGCTCGCGGCCGAGGTCGCTGTCCGGATCCAGGCCGGGATCCAGGTCGAGGAGGACGAAGCGACCCGGGTTCTCCGACTGCGCCGAGCGGACGAGGCCCCAGGCGGCGGCCTGGGCCGGGTCGAGGGCTTCCCGTTCTCCGGGGTGGGTCGCGACGGCGTGGTGGGTGACCAGGACGAGCGGCGGCGCGTCGGGCCGGTCCTCGGCAAGGCGCTGCTGGATCAGCCGGAGCGTCCGGTGGCTCGTGGCCCGTACCTCGGCGGCCGTCCCGTCGGGCCGTGCACCGGTTTCGGCGGCCGGGTGGCCCGGCGTCACCACGTCGTACTCGGGCACGGGTCCGTCGGCCGGGGCGGTGGCCGGGGTCCAGTCGAGGCGGTAGAGGGAGTCGTTGCGGGGCTTCGCGGCCCGTCGGAGCTGGTCGGCGGAGACGGGGCGCAGGGTGAGGGCGCCGATCGTCGCGAGCGGGCGGCCCGTTCCGTCGGCGACGAGGACCGATACGGCGTCCGTCCCGGCCGGGGTCAGCTTGATCCGGATCGCGGGCGCGCCGGCGGCCTCCAGGTGGACGTCGCTCCAGGAGAACGGCAGCAGCCCCTGGCCGGTCCCGGACCCGGACAGCAGGCCGAGCCAGGAGGCGTGGAGCCCGGCGTCGAGGAGGGCCGGGTGGAGGCCGTAGGCGGTCGCTTCCGGGGCGGACTCCTCGGGGAGGGCGGCGGAGGCGTACAGGGAGTCGCCGTGGCGCCAGGCCTCGCGCAGGCCCCGGAAGACGGGGCCGTAGCCGAAGCCGAGGTCGTCGAGCAGGTCGTACAGGCCGTCCGTGGCGACGCGTACCGCGCCCTGCGGCGGCCACACGGCGAGTTCGGCCGAGGAGGAGGGCTTGGGCGGTTCGGCGGAGAGGGTGCCGCCCGCGTGCCGCGTCCAGTCCTGTGCGCCGGAGGCGTCCTCCGGCCGGGAGTACAGCTCCAGTGCACAGCGTCCGGACGCGTCCGGTGCCCCGACCGTGAGGCGGAGCTGGACGCCGCCGTGTTCGGGCAGGATGAGCGGCGCCTCCAGGGTCAGTTCCTCGATCTGCGCGCAGCCGGCTTCCTGCCCGGCCCGCAGCGCCAGCTCCACGAAGGCCGTACCGGGGACGAGGACGACTCCGGACACGGCATGGTCCGCGATCCAGGGGTGCGTGGCGAGCGAGAGCCGGCCCGTCAGCACGATGGCTCCGTCGGGGAGCACCACGGTGGCGCCGAGCATGGGGTGTTCGGTGTCGGCGACGCCCATCGCGGTGACATCGGCGGTCGCCGGGACGTGGAGCCAGTAGTGCTCGCGCTGGAAGGCGTACGTGGGCAGGTCGACGCGCCGGGCGCCGCGTCCGGCGAAGACGGCCGTCCAGTCGACGGCCGTGCCGTGGACGTGGAGCTGGGCGAAGGCGGCGGTGACCGCCACCTCCTCGGCGCGGTCGGCGCGCAGCACGGGAACGGTGACCGCGTCGTCCAGCACGTCCTGGGCCAGCGCCGTCAGGACTCCGCCCGGGCCGATCTCCAGGAAGGTACGGACCCCCTCGTCGGCGAGGGCGGTGACGGCGTCCGCGAAACGCACGCCCTCGCGGACGTGGCGCACCCAGTACTCGACAGAACCGAACTCCTCCCCCGCCACCAGGCGGCCCGTGAGGGTCGAGACGACGGGCACGCTCGGGGTGCCGAAGGAAACACCCTCCACGACGGCCCGGAACTCGGCCAGCATCGGATCCATGAGCGGCGAGTGGAAGGCGTGCGAGACGGACAGCGCCTTCGTCTTCCGGCCGTCGGCCGACAGACGGTCGACGACCGCGGCCACGGCGTCCTCCGCGCCCGAAATCACCACAGATGACGGTCCGTTGACGGCCGCGATGCCCGCACGGTCCTCATAACCGGCCAGCAGTTCACGTACCTCGCCCTCCGAGGCCTCGACCGCGAGCATCACACCCCCCACCGGGAGTGCCTGCATCAGCCGGCCACGCGCAGCCACCAGCCGCGCCGCGTCCTCCAGCGAGAACACCCCCGCCACATGCGCGGCGGTTAACTCGCCCACCGAATGCCCGGCCAGGAAGTCCGGCCGCACACCCCAGGACTCCACGAGCCGGTACAGCGCCACCTCGACCGCGAACAACGCCGGCTGCGTGTACTCCGTCCGGTTCAGCAGCTCCGCGTCCTCACCGAACACCACGTCCCGCAGCGGACGCTCCAGGTGCGTGTCCCCATGGGCACACACCTCGTCGAACGCGTCCGCGAACACCGGGAAGGCGGCGTACAGTTCACGCCCCATCCCCAGCCGCTGACTCCCCTGCCCCGAGAACAGGAACGCCGTCCGCGCCCCGTCGTTGCCGCCACCGGCGTCGGTCGTGCCGGTGAAGAGGTGGGGCGAGGCGCCGGCGGGACGGCCGTCGGTGAGGGCCGTCAGTGCACCGAGCAGTTCGTCGCGGTCGGTGCCCACGAGGGCGGCGCGCTGCTGGAGGGCCGCACGACCCGTGGCGAGCGAGAGGCCGATGTCGGCCGGGGTGGCGTCCTGGTGGTCGGCGAGGTACGAGCGCAGCCGGTCGGCCTGTGCGCGCAGTGCGGTGGTGTTCTTCGCGGAGAGCAGCCAGGGGACGGCCGTCATCGGTGCGGCCGGGGCGGCCGCGGTGTCGGGCTGCGGATCCGGCCCCGGCTCTTCCTCGGGGGCCTGTTCGACGATGACGTGGGCGTTGGTGCCGCTCACGCCGAAGGCCGAGATGCCGCCCCGGCGGGTGTGTGCGGGGTCGTCGGGCCAGGCCACGGCCTCGGCCAGGAGCTCGACCGACCCGGTGGTCCAGTCGACGTGCGGGGTCGGCGCGTCCACGTGCAGGGTCCTGGGGAGTTCTCCGTGCTGGAGGGCCAGGACGAGCTTCATGACACCGGCGACACCGGCGGCGGCCTGGGTGTGCCCGATGTTGGACTTGAGGGAGCCCAGCCACAGCGGTCGGTCCCCGTCGCGGTCCTGCCCGTACGTGGCCAGGAGCGCCTGCGCTTCGATGGGGTCGCCGAGCTTCGTTCCGGTGCCGTGTGCCTCGACGACGTCGATGTCGGTGGCGGTCAGGCCCGCGTTGGCGAGGGCCTGGCGGATGACGCGCTGCTGTGCGGGGCCGTTGGGGGCGGTGAGGCCGTTCGAGGCACCGTCCTGGTTGATCGCGGAGCCGCGTACGACGGCCAGGACCTGGTGGCCGTTGCGGCGGGCGTCGGAGAGGCGTTCCAGGAGGAGCATGCCGGTGCCTTCGCCCCAGCCGGTGCCGTCGGCTGCGGCGGCGAAGGCCTTGCAGCGGCCGTCGGCGGCGAGCCCGCGCTGGCGGCTGAACTCGACGAAGATCCCGGGACCGGACATGACGGTGACACCGCCCGCGAGGGCCAGTTCGCATTCGCCGAGGCGCAGTGACTGGACGGCGAGGTGGAGCGCGACGAGGGAGGACGAGCAGGCGGTGTCAACGGTCAGGGCGGGGCCTTCGAGGCCGAAGGTGTAGGCGAGGCGGCCGGACACGACGCTGGCGGCGCGGCCGGTGAGGAGGTAGCCCTCGACGCCTTCGGGGGCCTTGCGCAGGCCGGAGGCGTAGTCCTGTCCGTTGGAGCCGATGAAGACTCCGGAGCGGGTGCCTTTGAGGGTGGCGGGGTCGATGCCCGCGCGTTCGAAGGCTTCCCAGGTGACTTCGAGCAGCAGGCGCTGCTGGGGGTCCATGGCGAGGGCCTCGCGCGGGGAGATCCCGAAGAATCCGGCGTCGAACTCGCCCGCGTCGTGGAGGAAGCCGCCCTCGCGGGCGTACGTGGTGCCGGGGTGTTCCGGGTCGGGGTGGTAGAGGGAGTCGAGGGACCAGCCGCGGTTGTCGGGGAAGCCGGAGAGGACGTCCTTGCCCTCGGAGAGGATCTTCCACAGCTCTTCGGGGGAGGTGACGCCGCCCGGGAAGCGGCAGCTCATGGCGACGATGGCGATCGGCTCGTCGTCGGCGGGCGGGGTGAGGGGTGCGGCGGCGGGGCCGACCTGCGGGGTTCCGGAGATCTGGGTGTGGAGGTACCCGGCGAGTTCCGTCGGGTTGGGGTAGTCGAAGACGACGGTGGTGGGCAGGCGCATCCCGGTGGCGCCGGCCAGCCGGTTGCGCAGTTCGATCGCGGTGAGGGAGTCGAATCCGGTGTCGCGGAAGGCCCGTCCGGGTGCGATGGCGTCGAGGCCGGAGTGTCCGAGGACGGTGGCGGCCTGGGTGCGGACGAGTTCGACGACGGCCCGGAGCTGTTCGGTGTCGGACAGGCCGGCCAGCCGCTGGGCCAGGGCGGGGCCGCCCGTGGTGGCGGTGGCGGGGGTGCCGGCGGTGTCGAGGATGCGCTGGGCTTCGGGGAGGCGGCGCAGCAGGGGGTAGTCGCCGCTGATCGCGAAGGCGGGGACGAAGCGGTCCCAGTCGATGTCGGCGAGGGTGACGGCCGTGTCGTGGTGTGCCATGGCCCGGCGCAGGGCGGCGATGCCGAGGTCGGCGGGCATGGGGAGGATGCCGCGCCGGGTGAGGTGCTGTTCGGCGAGGTCTCCCATCATGCGGCCGCTGCCCCAGGAGCCCCAGGCGATGGCGGTGGCGGGGAGTCCCTGGGCGCGGCGCTGGTGGGCGAGGGCGTCGAGGAAGGCGTTGCCCGCGGCGTAGCCGCCCTGGCCGCCGTTGCCGACGACTCCGGCGATGGAGGAGAAGAGGACGAAGAAGTCCAGGTCGTGGGCGGCGGTGAGGTGGTGCAGGTGGAGTGCGGCGTCGACCTTGGGGCGCAGGACGTGTGAGAGGCGTTCGGTGGTCATGGAGTCGATGACGCCGTCGTCGAGGACGCCCGCGGCGTGGATGACGCCGGTGAGGGGGTGCTGCGCGGGCAGTGAGTCCAGGAGCCGGGCGAGGTCGTCGCGGTCGGTGACGTCGCAGGTGGCGATGGTGGTGCGGGTGCCGAGGGCGGTGAGTTCGTCGCGGAGTTCCGTGGCGCCGGGGGCGGCGGGGCCGCTGCGGCTGGTGAGGACGAGGTGGGCGGCTCCGGAGCGGGCGAGCCAGCGGGCGACGTGCGCGCCGAGGGTGCCGGTGCCTCCGGTGATCAGGACGGTGCCGTGCGGGCGTGGCAGGGCGTACTCGGGGGTGGGGGCCGTCGTGGGGGTGTCGGCGCGTACGAGGCGGCGGGCGAGGATTCCGCCGGCGCGTACGGCGATCTCGTCCTCCCCGTGGGAGTCGGCGAGGAGTGCGGTGAGGTGGTCGAGGGCGCGTGCGTCCAGGGTTTCGGGGAGGTCGACGAGGCCGCCCCAGCGCTGGGGGGATTCCGCGCCGACGACCCGGCCGAGGCCCCACAGTTGGGCCTGTGCGGGGTCGCGCGGCGGGTCGGCGGGGCCGGTGGAGGCGGCGCCGGAGGTGGCGCACCAGAGGGGGGCGCCGATGCCGGTGTCGCCGAGGGCCTGGACGAGGGCGAGCGTGGCGGCGAGGGCGGGCAGGACGCGGTGTCCGGGGAGGGTGTCGGCGTCCCCGGCGGTCGTGGCGAGCAGCGAGAGGACTCCGCCGACCTGGTCGGTGTCCGTTTCGGCCTGGCTGAGGCGCTCGGTGAGGAGCCGGGCGACGGTCTCGCGGTCGCTGTCGGTGGCCGGGTCGAGGGTGACGCGTTCGACGCGGGCGCCGCGTGCGGTGAGGGCGTCGTGGACGGCGGTCGTGTCGGCGCAGTCGTGGTGGGCGGCGGCGGTGACGAGCAGCCAGGTGCCGGTCAGCGGGGAGTGGCTGCCGCGCTGGGCCCGGGTGGCCGTGGGCGTCCAGGTGACGCGGTAGCGCCAGTTGTCGACGAGCGTGGTCTCGGTGGTTCGGCGCCGCCAGTGGGCGAGCCGGGTGAGCATGTGGTCGAGGGACGCGTCGGGGGCCAGGTCCAGAGAGCTGGTCAGGGCCTGGACGTCGGCGTTCTCGACGGCCGTCCAGAAGCGGGTCTCTTCCTCGCTGGGGGCGGCGGCGGTGCCGGTGGCGGGCGTGGCCGGGGCGGCGTCGAGCCAGAACCGGCGGCGCTGGAAGGGGTAGGTGGGCAGGGCGACGGTCCGGGGGCGCAGCCCCGCGAAGGCGGCGGACCAGTCGGTGGGGACGCCGCGGACGTGGGCGTCGGCGAGCGAGGTGAGGAAGCGGGCCGGTCCGCCGTCGCCGCGGCGCAGGGAGGCGATGACGTCGGCGGTGGCGCCGGCGGTCTCGGCGGTCTCCTGGAGGCCGATGGCGAGGACGGGGTGCGGGCTGCACTCGACGAAGACCTGGTGGCCGTCCTCCATGAGCCGGAGGACGGCGGGCTCGAACCGCACGGTGGTGCGGAGGTTGGTGTACCAGTAGGCGGCGTCGAGGTCGGCGGTGGCGACGGGTTCGCCGGTGACGGTGGAGTAGAAGGGCACCCGCGGGGGCTTCGGGGTGATGCCGGCGAGCGCTTCGGCGAGTTCGCCCTCGATGATCTCGACGTGGGCGGAGTGGGAGGCGTAGTCGACGGGGACCCGCTTGGCGCGGACCCCGTCGGCGGTGCAGGTGGTGAGCAGTTCGTCGAGGGCGTCCGCGTCGCCGGAGACGACGGTGGAGCGGGGTCCGTTGACGGCGGCGATGCCGAGCCGGTCGCCCCACCGCTCCAGGCGCCGGGTGACGTCGTCGAGGGGCTCGGGTACGGACACCATGCCGCCGAGTCCGGCGAGCCGGGACAGCAGCCGGCTGCGGAGGGCGACGACGCGGGCCGCGTCGTCGAGGCCGAGGGCGCCGGACACGGCGGCGGCGGCGATCTCGCCCTGGGAGTGGCCGACGACGGCCGCGGGGTGGACGCCGAAGGAGCGCCACAGTTCGGCGAGCGAGACCATGACGGCCCACAGTGCGGGCTGGACGACGTCGTCGGCGCTGTCGAGGGCGGGTGCGCCGGGTGCCCCGCGCAGTACGTCTTCCAGGTGCCAGTCCACGTACGGGGCGAGGGCCTCGCCGCAGGCGCGGATCCGCTCGCGGAAGACGGCGGAGCTGTCGAGGAGGTCGACGGCCATGCCGGCCCACTGGGAGCCCTGGCCGGGGAAGACGAAGACGACGCGGCGGTTCTCGGCGGCGGCGCCCTGGACGGTACGGGGCGAGGAGCCGCCGTCAGCCAGTGCCCGCAGGCCTTCGGTCAGTTCCGCCTCGGTGGCGCCGACGACCACGGCGCGGTGCTCGAACGCCGCGCGGGTGGTGGCCAGCGAGTGGCCGGTGTCGGCGGGGTGGGTGCCGGGGTGGGTCCGGGTGTGGGCGAGGAGGGCGGCCGCCTGGGCGGTGAGCGCTTCGGCGGTGCGGGCCGACAGCAGCCACGGCACGGGGCCCGCGGCGGGTGTTTCGTGCGCTTCCGGGGTTTCGGGGGTGGTCGGGGCCTCTTCGATGATGGCGTGCGAGTTGGTGCCGCTGATCCCGAAGGAGGACACCCCGGAGCGGCGCGGGCGGTGGTCCGTCGCGGGCCAGTCGACCGCCTCGCCGAGGAGGCGTACGCGGCCGGAGGTCCAGTCGATGTGCGGGGAGGGCGTACCGGCGTGCAGGGTCTTGGGGAGGGTGCCGTGCTGGAGGGCGAGCACCGTCTTGAGGACGCCCGCGATGCCCGCGGCGGCCTGGGTGTGGCCGATGTTCGACTTGAGGGAGCCCAGCCACAGCGGCCGGTCGGCCGGCCGGTCCTGCCCGTACGTGGCCAGGAGCGCCTGCGCTTCGATGGGGTCGCCGAGCTTCGTTCCGGTGCCGTGCGCCTCCACCGCGTCGACGTCGGCGGCGGTCAGGCCCGCGTTGGCCAGGGCCTGGCGGATCACGCGCTGCTGCGCGGGGCCGCTGGGCGCGGTGAGGCCGTTCGAGGCGCCGTCCTGGTTGATCGCGGAGCCGCGTACGACGGCCAGGACCCGGTGGCCGTTGCGGCGGGCGTCGGAGAGGCGTTCCAGGAGGACCATTCCGGCGCCCTCGGCGAGGCCGAACCCGTCGGCGTCGGCGGAGAAGGCCTTGGAGCGCCCGTCGGGGGCCAGTGCGCGCTGCTTGCTGAACTCGATGAACGAGCCGGCCGACGGCAGGACGGTGACGCCACCCGCCAGGGCCAGCGAGCACTCGCCGGTGCGCAGGGACTGGGCGGCCAGGTGCAGGGCGACCAGCGAGGACGAGCAGGCGGTGTCGACGGTGACGGCGGGGCCTTCGAAGCCGAAGGTGTAGGCGAGGCGGCCGGAGGCGACGCTCGCGGTGTTGCCGGTCAGCAGGTAGCCGCTGACGTCCTCGGGCGCCTCGTACAGTCGGGGCCCGTAGTCCTGGGTCATGGCGCCGACGAAGGTGCCGGTGCGGGTGCCGCGCAGGGTGGCGGGGTCGATGCCCGCGCGTTCCAGGACCTCCCAGCCGGTCTCCAGGAGGAGCCGCTGCTGCGGGTCCATGGCGAGGGCCTCGCGCGGGGAGATCCCGAAGAACTCCGGGTCGAAGTCGGCGGCTTCGTGGAGCAGTGCCGCTTCGCGCTGGTAGTAGCGGCCGGGGCGGCCGGGCTCGGGGTCGT
Organism: Streptomyces sp. NBC_00513; assembly: GCF_041431415.1. Classification (GTDB taxonomy): domain Bacteria; phylum Actinomycetota; class Actinomycetes; order Streptomycetales; family Streptomycetaceae; genus Streptomyces. The sequence goes on along the minus strand of NZ_CP107845.1, from coordinate 8,021,401 downwards.
AGAGGCCTTCGACGTCCCAGCCGCGGTCGGCGGGCAGGGCGGACACGGCGTCTCCGCCGTCGCTGAGCAGCTGCCAGAGGGCTTCGGGGGTGTCGATGCCGCCGGGGAGGCGGCAGCTCATGGCGACGATGGCGACGGGTTCCTCCCAGGCGGCGGTGCTGGTGTCGTCGGTGGCCTCGTCCTGGGTGCCGAGGGCTTCGGCGATGATGCGGCCGGTCAGGGAGCGGGGGGTGGGGTGGTCGAAGACGACGGTGTGCGGGAGGGGGAGGCCGGTGGCCTCGCTCAGCCGGTTGCGCAGTTCGACGGCGGTGACGGAGTCCAGGCCGAGGTCGCGGAAGGCCTGTCCGGCGCCGACCGAGGCCGGGTCGGGGAGGTTGAGCAGGGCGGCGGTGACGGAGCGGACGAGTTCCGTGACGGTCCGCTCGCGTTCGGCCTCGGGCAGAGCGGCGAGCCGGTCGTGCGGGGCGCGGCCGTCGGCGGCCCCGGCGGCGCGCCGGAAGGGGTACGTCGGCAGGGTCACCCGGGGGGCCTGGGCGTCCGGGAACGCCTGGGCCCAGTCGATGGGCACGCCCTGGACGTAGGCCTCGGCGAGTGCGGTACGGAACCGGCGCGGGCCGCCCTGGTCCCGGCGCAGGGTGCTGACGGTGACGGCGTGCCGGCCGGCGGCGGAGGCGGTCTCCTGTATCGCCGCGGTGAGGGACGCGTGGGGGTTGACCTCGATGAGGACCTGGTGGCCATCGGCGAGCAGGGCGTGGGTGGTCTGTTCGAAGCGCACCGGGCGGCGCAGGGCCTCGAACCAGAAGGCGGCGTCCAGGGTGCGGCCGTCGACGATGCCGCCGGTGGCGGAGGAGTAGAGCGGGGTGCGGGTGGCGTGCGGGGCGAGGCCGGCGAGTTCGGCGAGCATCCGGTCGCGGACGCCGTCCACGTGCGAGGAGTGGGCGGCGGCTCCGAGGAGGACGCGGCGGCAGCGGACGCCCTCCGCCTCCAGTACGGTGCGCAGTTCGCGTACGGCGTCGGTGTCGCCGGAGACGACGACGGACTCGGGGCCGTTGTACGCGGCGATGTCGAGCCTGCCCGCCCAGGGCCGCAGGCGGTCGGCCAGCCGGTGGCCGGGCAGGGTCACCGCGAGCATGTCGCCGCCGCGTGCGGCGAGTTCGGCCAGTGCGCCGCCCCAGGCGGCGGCGGTCCGGGCGGCGTCCTGGAGGGTCAGCGCGCCGGACAGGTGGGCAGCCGTGATGTCCCCGACGCTGTGGCCCGCGTACGCGGCGGGGCGGACGCCGTGGGCCAGCCAGGTCCGGGCGAGCGCGACCTGGACGGCGAAGGTGGCGGGCATGCTGACGTCGGGGGTGTCGAGGGCCGGGGCGCCGGGCGCGCCGCGCAGCACATCGGTGAGCAGCCAGCCGGTGTACGGGGCCAGGGCTTCCTGGCAGTCCAGGGTGGCGGTGCGGAACTGCGGGGAGGAGTCGAGGAGTTCGACGGCCATGCCGGGCCACTGCGAGCCGATGCCGGGGAAGACGAAGGCGAGGGGACCACCGGCGGCGGGGCCGGCGTGGCCGCGGACGGCCTCGGCCGCGAAGCCCCCCTGGGCGACGGTGGCCAGCGCGTCGAGGAGGGCGCCGGTGTTCTCGCCGAGGACGACGGCCCGGTGCGGGAAGCGGTGCCGGGTGGTGGCCAGCGCCCGTCCCACGGCGGCGGGGTCGAGGTCGGGATGTGCGGTGAGGTGGTCGTGCAGCCGCTGCGCCTGGGCGCGCAGCGCCTCGGGGCCGGCGGCGGACAGGATCCAGGGCAGGGGACGTTCGACGGCGGCGCCCTCGGGACCGGCCGGGCGGCCCTCGGGGCTGACCGGGCCGTTCTCGGCGCCGTCGGCCGTGGGGCCGGGACCGGGGGCTGTGAGCCGTCCGTCGGTGTGGAGCACGGCCCGCACCCGGTCGCCGTCGGCGAGGGCCCGCGCGAGGGGCTTGAGCAAGACCGCGCCGTAGCCGCCGGAGGGGGTGTCGGCGCCCTGCACGGCGGCGTCGGGCCCGGAGGTCCCGGACCCGAGGGGTCCAGCCCCCTGAGCGTCGGTACCGGGGAGCAGGACGTCCGGGCCCGCCGCCAGGGCCACGGCGCACTCGCCCCGGCGGAGGGCGGCGTGGGCCTCCCGCAGCGCGTGTGCGCCGGAGGGGAGGCGCCGGAGCAGCGGGGCGGCGCCGGGGGCGGTCCGCAGGACGGCGGCGACGGCGTCCGCCGCCTCGCCGTCCTGCGGGAGTTCCCCGCCGTCGGGTACGGCGAGGAAGGCCCCGGCGCGCAGGCCCGGTGACGCCGCCAGGACGACGCCGGCGTCCTCCAGGGCCTGCCACCACACCTCCCCGGCGGCGGGCCCGTACGGCAGGGCCCGGATCAGGGTGTGGTCCGCCGGGATACCGGTGGAGTCCGCGAGGAATTCCGTGTCGAACGCCTGGGGCGCGTCGGTCCCGCCCGGCGGGCGGTGCCCCGATCCGATCACCACGATCACGTCGTCGTCGTGTGCGCTGATCCCGGATCCGTCCGGCATCGAAACAGACTCACGCATTATGTGCTCCATCGACCCGTTGAACTACTGCCAATTTGCTGTTGCCGCAGCGCATTTCGGCGCGCGGGCATGCCGGGGGGACCCCGTGACGATTCGCGGTGCGGCGACGGTCGGCCGGACCGGTGCCGGCGGCCGGATTACGACGCGGTGATGTCCTGCTGGATGACGCGTTCGATATTGCGCTCGGCGAGTGCGGTGATGGTGACGAACGGATTCACGCCGATGGAGCCGGGAATGAGGGAGCCGTCCGTCACGTAGAGATTCTTGTAACCGGACACCCGGCCGTAGTCGTCGGTCGCCTTGCCCAGGACGCAGCCGCCGAGCGGGTGGTAGGAGAAGTCGTCGGAGAAGGCCTTGACCTGCTTGCCGAAGAGGTCGTAGCGGTACATCGTGAAGTTCGCCCGGTTCACCCGGTCGAACAGCGACTTCGCGGCGTTGACGGCGGGGGTGTTCTGGTCGCGGGTCCAGCGCAGGTTCGCCCGGTCGTTGGCGGCGTCGTAGACGAAGGTGCCGCGCTCGGGGTTCTTGGTGATCGCCAGGTAGAGGCTGACCCAGGTCTCCAGGCCGGCCGGCATGGGGGCGATCTCGGCGAAGACGGGGGCCTCGGGGTTGTCCCAGTCGTCGATGCCCAGCGCGGGGATGGAGGACTGGCTGGCGCCGGTGGGGTTCCACACGTGGTTGGCGCGGGCCGTCATGACGTTGCCGTTCGGGCCCCAGCCCGCGCCGATCTCGGAGCTGAGGTCGGGCAGGGTGCCGGTCTCCCGGGCGCGCAGCAGCAGTTCGGTGGAGCCGAGGCTGCCGGCCCCGAGGAAGAGGTGGCGGCAGGAGACCTCCTTGGTGGCGAGCAGCTTGCCGTCGGCGTCCTTGTGCTCGACGGTCAGCAGGTAGGTCCCGTCCTTCTGCTGGCGGATGGTCCTGGCCTGGTGGAGGGTCTCGATGGTGACCTTGCCGGTGCCCAGGGCGGCGGCCAGGTAGGTCTTGTCCAGGCTCTGCTTGCCGTGGTTGTTGCCGTAGATGACCTCGGCGGCCAGCGCCGACTTGGGGACCTCGCCGGCCGCTTCGCGCCGCATGTAGTCGAAGTCGTAGACGTTGGGGACGTGCACGGTGCCCAGGCCGGCCTTCTGGGCCTGGTCGCGGGAGACGCGGGCGAACTTGTACCAGTCGGTGCTCTCGAACCAGCCGTTGTCGATGTGGTTGACGCGGAGCATGGAGTTGGCGCGCGGGAAGTAGCGGTCGTACATCGCGGCGGAGTCGACGCGCGGGAGCACCTCCTCGAAGTACGAGCGCTTGGGGGCCACCGCCATGCCGCCGTTGACGAGGGAGCCGCCGCCGACGCCGCGGCCCACGTACACGGACATCTGGTCGTAGTTGACCCGGTCCAGGACGCCCGCGTACGGGTCGATGTCGCGGTTGGCGAGGTCGAGCCAGAGGAAGCTGCCGAGGGGGGCCTCGGTGCGGGTCTTGAACCAGCTGGAGCGCTTGTCGGGCTTGAGCATGCCCGAGAAGACGTTGCCGTCGGGGCCCTGCTGGTTCCACAGCTGGCCCATTTCGAGCATGACGGTGCGCACGCCGGCCTCGGCGAGGCGTAAGGCGGTGACGGCGGCGCCGTAGCCCGTCCCGATGACGACGGCGGGGACGAACGCCGGGCTGCCGGAGCGGTCGGCGGCCAGGGCGCGGGGGGCGCCGATGGTGGTGCTGCCCGCCAGGGCGGCGGCGCCGAGGGCCGTGAGTCCGAGCATGCGGCGACGTGACAGGTGCTGTTCCACGGTGTGTACCTGGCTTTCCGAAAGGGTGCGAGCGGTGGTGCGGGGGGGGCGGGTCGCGCGGCGGGGCGCGGAAGGCCCTGGGTGGGAGGCCTTGGGGAGGAAGCCCCGGGGGGAGGCCTTCAGCCGGCCTCGGGGGTCTCGTGCAGGGTGATCGCCGTGCAGGGGCACTGGTCGGCGGCCTCGCGGACAGCGGCGCACACAGCGGCGGGCGGACGGGCGTCGAGGAGCAGTACGACCCCTTCGTCGCTCTGGTCGAAGACCTCGGGGGCGAGCAGGGCGCACATGCCGGCGCCGCAGCACAGGTCCGGGCTGACCTCGACCTTCAGGGGGCCGCGGGTCACCAGGCGACGGGCAGCGCGTACACGCCGTAGACCTGCATGTCGTGGCGCAGCTCGATCTCCTCGGGCGGGCAGGCCAGCCGCAGGCCCGGGAAGCGCTCCAGCAGGGCGGTGAAGCCGACGCGCAGCTCGATGCGGGCCAGCTGCTGGCCGAGGCACTGGTGGATGCCGTGTCCGAAGCCGAGGTGTCCGGCGGCGCGCCGGGTGACGTCGAAGGTCTCGGGGTCCTCGAAGCGCTCGGGGTCGCGGTTGGCCGCGGCGAGGGAGACCATCACAACCTCGCCCTTCCTGATGAGGACCCCGTCGATCTCGACGTCCTCCAGCGCGGCCCGGGTGGGGCCGTGGTGGACGATGCTGAGGTAGCGCAGGCTCTCCTCGACGGCGCCCTCGATCAAGGAGGGGTCGGCGCGCAGCGCGGCGAGCTGTTCGGGGTGGCGCAGCAGGGCGAAGGTGCCGAGGGCGAGCTGGTTCGCGGTGGTCTCGTGTCCGGCGACCAGCAGGAGGAAGGCGATCGAGGTGAGTTCCTCGTCGGTGAGGTCCGGGTCGGCGGTGATCAGGCCGCTGAGGATGTCGTCGGCGGGCTCGGCGCGCTTGAGGCGGACCAGGCCCTGGAGGTAGGTCCCCAGGGACAGGAAGGCCGCCGTGACGACCTCGGTGGACTCGCCGAAGCTGCTCCAGACGTGGGTGTCGTGCTGGAAGCCGGCGCGGTCGGCGTAGGGCACGCCGAGCAGTTCGCAGATGACCAGGGACGGGATGGGCAGCGCGAAGTGCTCGAAGAGGTCGGCCTCGGACCCGAGGCGTTCCATGGCGTCGAGGCGCTCCGCGGTGATCCCCTCGATCCATTCGGTGAGCATCCGCATACGGCGGACGGTGAACTGTCCGACGAGGAGCTTGCGGTACCGCTGGTGCTCGGGGTCGTCGTGCTGGATGAACATGCCGGGCGGTGCGGCCGGGGCCTCGTCCAAAGTGGCGGCGCGCGGTACCGGCGGGTGCTTGAGTTCGCCGCGGGCGCTGAACCGGTTGTCGGCGAGGACGGCCCGGGCGGCGGAATGTCCGGTGACGAGCCATCCGAGATGTCCGTCGGCGAATTCCATCCGGGTAATCGGTTCGGTCTGCCGCAGGGACTGCGTCGTCGGCGGCGGATTGAAATATCCGTCCCGGACCGTTGAAAAGACAACCGGTGCGCCCTGACTCATTTCTTCCCTCTCCTGGCTGGCACGCATTCTTCGACCGAGGCGGGACGTGCCGCGGCTGTCCGGGAATACGGCCTTGGGACGGCCTCGGCCACGCAGTTATTTCACCGCCGAAAATGAAGGTATGAAGACGCGTCGAGGGGTGTCAACGAAATCAATCCCTGGTGCGCTAACCCTGTGGGAGGGGGGCCGGGGGTACGGTTACCGGCGGTACCGTAGGAGTTTCGGTTCGGTTCGGTCGCTCCCCCCTCCACCTACGGGCACACGGCGCCGGGCTCCTCGGAGAGCAGCCGGGCCATCGCGGCGAGACCGGTACGGCCCTCGATGCGCAGCTTGCGGTAGGCGCGGGTGAGGTGTTTCTCGACGGCTCGCGAACTCACCTCCAGCCGCTCGGCGATGGCCTTGTTGGAGGCGCCGCGGGCGGCGAGGCCGGCGACCCGGCGCTCCGTGCGGGTCAGCGCGGCCACCACGTCCGCGCGGTGGGATCCGGCGATGCCGTGCAGGGCCAGCCCGGCCCGTTCGGCCAGCCAGGGCGCGCCGCAGGCGAGGCCTTCCTCCCGGGCGCGGGTCAGCCGGTGCTCGGCCTCGGCCTCCTGCCCGGCGGCGAGCAGGCGCCGGCCGAGGAGGAGCGAGGTGCGGGCCCGTTCGAGGGCGTTGGCCGTCCCTTCCAGGGTGTCCGCGGACTCCCTGAGCAGCCGGATGCCGCCCGCGCCTTCGGTGAGGGCGCCCTTGCCCCGCTGGGCCCGTCCGAGGGGCACCGGGCTGCCCCAGCTCAGGGCGCGGGCGTACTCCTCGTCCATCAGGGCGTGGGCCCGGTCGGGCCTGCCCGTCCGGTACGACAGCGCCGCCGCCCACGAACGCCAGGGCGCCATGCCGGGGTTGCGCCAGTGGGCCCGCTCGGCGGTGTGACCCCAGTCCAGGACGCAGTCCAGGGCGGTCGGCAGGTCCTCGCGCAGTGCGGCGGCCGAACCGTGCAGCAGGCGCCGCAGGGAGGGCCGGTGGCCCGGGGCGGCTTCCTCCCGGGCGCCGGACAGCAGTTGTCCGCCCAGGGCGGTGTCCCGGGCCTCCAGGGCGGTCAGGACGAGGGCGGCCAAGGTCTGGAGCGTGGCCCAGTCGGTGATGTCCAGGGCGAGCGCCTCCGCCGCGTACGCCCTCGCCCGTGTCAGGTCGCCGCGGGCCAGGGCGAGCCGGGTGAGTTCGACGGCGATGACGGCGCGCGGCACGTCGGCTTTCTCCCGGCGGGCCCGGTCGTGGGCGGTGCGCAGCCACGGGCCGAGGGTGCCGAGGGAGTCGGAGGCGACGAGGACGTCGGTCAGCAGCGGCATCGCCGTGTGCGCGTGGCCGGCGGCGGCGGGTTCGTGCTGGAGCAGCCGCTCGGCGAGCGGTACGGCCTCTGCGGCGGTGATGGTTTGGGCCGTGGCGGCGCCGTGCAGCAGTACGGTGACCAGCTCGCGGTCGGCCGCGGTGTCCAGGCAGGGGTGGGGGCCGAGGGAGCGCAGGCGGGCGCCGCAGTCGGCCGGGTCGCCCGGTGCGGCGTGCCGCAGCCGTGCCTCCAGCCGCAGGGCGTGCCGGCGGGCGGTGCCGGTGAGTTCCGCGGCCCCGCCCAGTTCCGCGGCGGTCCTGACGACGGTGTCGAGGGTGGCGGGCGGGCAGCCGTCGAGGAGGAACGGCGGGATCCGGCCCGCCACCCGGGCGCGCTGGTCCGCGTCCGGGAAGAGGGCCAGGGCCTGGGCGAAGTGCCGTAGGGCCACGCGGGGCGCGACGTCCCGCTCGACGGTGGCCAGTTCCACCAGCAGCTCGGCCCGGTCCGGTCCTTCGGGCGAGGTGCCGAGCAGGGCGCGGCGCAGGTAGCGGGCGGCGGTGTCCGGGGCGGAGCGCCGCCGGGCCGCGCCCGCCGCGGACCGCAGGACGTCGAGCTGCCAGTCCTCGTGGCAGGTGGAAGAGGCGGCGAGCAGCTGGGTGGCGGCCCGCTCCGCCGGGTGGCCTCCCAGGTGGAGCAGCAGGGCGGCGTGCACGCGGATGCTCTCGGCCTCGGCGGGTGTCATCGCCTCCTCGACGGCGTCGCCCACCACCGGGTGGACGAAGCGGGGTACGCGGCCTTCGGCGAGCAGGCCCAGCCGGCGCAGCACCCGGGCGGCTTCGGTCCGGCCGGTGTCGTCGAGTCCGGCGAGCCGGCCCGCCAGTTCCTCGTCCGCGCCGTCGCCGAGGACCGCGAGGGCGGCGGCGAACTCCCGTACCGGCATGGGCTGGTCGCGCAGGACGACCGTGAACCGTTCGTGCAGGGCGACGGGCCGGGCCGCGCGGATGGCCCGGACGTCGTCCACGGCCCCTTCTCCGGCACCGGCCAGGGCGTCGAGGAGCGCGGTGAGCAGCAGCGGATGGCCCCCGGTGACCTCGTGGCAGGCCTGCGCGCAGGCCGGGTCGACGCGGCGCCCGGTCAGGGCGGCGACCAGGTCCGCGGTGCCCTCGGGGGGCAGGGGTTGCAACCGCAGGACGCGGGCGGCGTGTCGGGTGAGTTGGTGGAGCTGTGGTCCGTCCTCCCCGGGGTCGCCTTCTCGGAGCGTGACGACGAGGGTGACGCGCAGCCGCGCCACCTGTGCGGCCAGCCGGGCGAGCCAGCGCAGGGAGGGGAGGTCGGCCCACTGGAGGTCGTCGACCAGCATGAGCAGCGGTGTGCGGGCGCTGCGTTCGGCCAGCAGCGCGAGGAGGGCGGCGTCCTGCTCGGAGCCCGCCGAGGGGCTGGTGCTGTCGCCGGGCAGTGCGACGGCGGTGCCGGGCAGGACGGGGGTCAGCAGCTGGTCGAGCACCCCGAAGCCGAAGTCGCGTTCGAACACGGCTCCGCTGGCGGTGACGACGCGCATGCCGCGGCGTTCGGCGAGCGCCGGCAGGGCGCGCAGCAGGGCGGTCTTGCCCGTGCCCAGGCCGCCGGTGACGATCACCACCGAGCCGCCGGCGGGGCCGTGGCGCGCGGCGTCCATGGCCCCGGTGATCAGGTCGAGTTCCTTCTGCCGGTGCAGCAGGGGCCTCATCGTTCCTCCGCCTCGCCCTTCGTGTGGGCGGGTCGACCTCGTCATGCGGACTCCCTCGGTGTCCGTTCCAGCGCAGCGGGCAGCTGGGGCCGGCCTCGGATGCCGAGCTTCCGGTAGGCCTTGGTCAGGTGGAGCTCCACCGTTCTGGGGGTGACGGCGAGTTCCTCGGCGATGGCCCGGTTGGCCCGGCCCGAGGCGGCGAGGGCCGCGACGCGCCGCTCGGCGCGGGTCAGCGGGCCCGCGGCGGGCGGCCGCGCGGACGGGGTTCGGGGCTCGGGTACGCGTGGGGCGGCTGGTGCGGATGCGGGTACGGATGCGGGTACGTGTGCGGGCCCGGGTACGGATGCGGATGCGGGCCCGGACGTCGACGGGTTCGGCGCCAGGGGCCCGCCGGGAGCGGGCCGCCGCGCACCCGCCCCCCGGTCGCTGCCGAGGAGGGAGTCGACGGTGAGGTGGCCGGAGTACGGGGCCGTGCCGAGGGCGACCAGCGCCTGCCGGTACTGCCAGCTGGCCGGCCGGCCGGGGCCCGGGGATCCCGGGCGCGCGGGCCCGGGCCCCTCCCCCAGGGCCGCCGCCATGGCGGTGGGCGATCCCCACAGCAGGGCGCGCCGGCGCTCCTCGGCGACCAGGGCCACGGCCACCGGGTCCCCGGGCTCGCGGGTCCGCGCGGCGGCCGAACGCCACGGCAGCAGGGCCGGGTTGGAGGCCTGCCGGGCGAGCAGCTGGCGCCCGCACTCCAGCAGGTCGGCGAAAGCCGCCTCGCGCTGTCCGCCCGCGAGCCGGACCCGGCCGCGGGCATACAGCAGGTACGCCCAGGACAGCCCGCCCTCGGCGCCGGGCGGCAGCTCGGTCGCGAGGACCCGTTCGGCCGCGCTCCGCTCGCCCCGCCGCAGGTGCAGCAGGGCCCGCAGGGCGAGGGGTCCCGGTGCCATCAGCGGATGCCAGCAGCGGCTCGGCATGAGCTCCTCGCACCGCTCCAGGGCCCGCGCGGCGGCCTCGTCCCGGCCGGCCCGCAGTTCGGCGAGGCAGGTGACGAGCAGGGCGAGGCCGGCGACGGCGGGGGCGTCGCGGTGGCCGGCGCGTACGAGGATCTCGTCGAGCGCCCGGCGCGCCTCGACGGTGTCCCCGGTGAGGACGAGGGCGTGTGCGGCCGCCGCCCGGACGGTGAGCGGGACGTGCTCGCGGGCCGGCGGGGCCAGCGCCGCCCGGGCGAGGGACCGGGCCCGGGTGATGTCGCGGCCGCGCTGCGCGGTGCGCCAGGCGGCGACGGCCGCCTCGGCGGAGCGTTCCGGTGTCGGCGGGCCGGGTTCGGGCAGGGGTGCGTCGGTCTCGTCGGCCGGGTCGGGCCGGCTGTACTCGGTTATCCAGTGCAGGGCGCGCAGGCCGGAGTGCTCGGCGGTGCCCGGGCGGGCGTCGGCGGCGGCCCGGGCGATGCGGGAGCGGGGGGTGACGACGTCGCCGCGGGCCACGAGGAGTTCCGCGGCGCGCAGCCGGGCGGGGCCCGTCCCGTCGTCGGCTCCGGCGCCGGGTGAGGGCCAGGAGCCGTCGCCGGTGGGGTGCAGGGCGCGGTACAGGTGACGGCTGGCGACCTCGGGTTCGGTGGGCAGGACGGCGGCGCTGAGGTCGGTGAGCAGCCGGGCCCGCAGGGCGGGGGACACCGGTTCGCGCAGGGCCCGTTCGAGCAGCCGGGCGGCGCGGGCGGACCGGCCGGCGGCCCGGCAGTCGGCGGCCTCGCGCTGCAGGGCTTCCACGGCCCAGGGGGCGCCGATCCGGCGGGCGTCCGGCAGCAGCCGGGCGAGCGTCCGGTCGGGGAGGGCGGCCCGGTGGGCCCATTCGGCGGCCCGGGCGTGGAGTTCCTCGCGGTGTTCGCTGCCGAGGTCGGCGAGGACAGCGCGGGCGGCGGCGGGGCTCCGCAGGCCAGGCCGGGGTCCCGGGGCGAGCAGGCCGGCCCCGGACAGCAGGGCCAGGACCCGGGCGGTCCCCAGGGTGCGCGGTCCGGCGAGGGCGTCGATCAGGCCGGGGGTGCAGTCGGGTCCGGCGACGGCTACGGCGCGCAGCACGCCGAGGAGTTCCTCGGGGAGCAGGGCGACGGTCCGTACGGTGCGTTCCCGTACGGCTTCGGCCGCGCTGTCGGCGAGCCGGCCGAGGTGGTCGGCGTCGGGGGTCCAGCCGTGCCGGAGGAACCGTCCGACGACCGAGCGCAGGAGGGCCGGGCTGCCTTCGAGGTGCTGGAGGGCGGCGGTGCGGAAGGCTTCGTCCACCGGGGTGTGCCAGGTCCCGGCGAGTACCTCGCCGACGGCCCGGTCCGGCAGGGGGCCCAGGGTCAGGAGGTGCCGGGCCACGGCGTCCTCGCCGGCCAGGGTGCAGGGTTCGATGCGGTCGTGCGCGCCGGCCGGTACCGCGGTGTTGCGGGCGGTGAGGAGCATGAGGGGCGCCCCGGCGAGCCTGCGGGCCAGGGCCTGGAGCCAGCGCAGGGACTGCGGGTCGGCCCACTGGACGTCGTCGACGAGGAGCAGCAGGGGCCCGCTGCGGGCGGCCTCCAGGAAGACGGCGCACAGGTCCGCGGGGCGGCACGTCCAGGCTCCTCCGGCCTGCCCGTCGCCGGGACGGGCGGCGCCGGCGGGCGGCACGGCGGGGCTGTCCGGGGTGAGTGCGGGGAGGAGCCGCGCGTGGAGCTGCGCGGCGACGCCGTAGGGCAGGCCGGCCTCCTCCGCCGTCGCCCGGGCGGCCGCGACCCGTACCCCCGCCGCCGGGGCGAGGGCGGCGGCGTGGTCCAGGAGGGAGCTGCGTCCGATGCCGGGCGGGCCGTGCACCTCGACGAGGGCTGGCCGTCCCTCCCGCAGCTCCTCCAGCAGGCCGCGCAGCAGCCCGGCCTCCGTGTCCCGTCCGACGGGCGCCGCCGGCCGCGCGGGGGCGGTGGGCCGGGTCCGGCGGGCCGGGTCCGGCGCTGTCCTCGTCCGCTCCATGGCTGTCCGTCCTCCAGGGGGTGTCGTGTCCGTTGGGGCTCCTCCCGGCTGCCGCCGGGGGCTGCGTGCCGTCACCCGGGGAGTCAGGACGTGGCCGGCAGGCCGTCGGCCCGTCCGGGCGCTCCGGGGCGGCCCGCGAGGCCGCGCGGCAGGTCGGCGCGGCCGCGCACGTCGAGCTTCCGGTAGACGTTGGTCAAGTGCATCTCCACCGTGCGCGGGGTGATGAAGAGCGTTTCCGCGATCTTCTTGTTGCTGTGGCCGCGCTCGGCCAGCGTCGCGATGCGACGCTCGCTGTGGGTGAGGGAGTCGAGGGGGACGGTGGCGAGCTGCGGCATCCGGCCCCCCGCGGTCACCAGCGCGTCGCGGGCGATGGCGGAGAGGACGTGGTAGCCGCAGCGGGTGGCGAGGCCGATGGCCCGGCGCAGATGGCCGCGCGCGCCGCGGGCGTCCCCCAGGACGAGCAGTTCGCGGCCCAACTGGTATTCGGCCTTGGCGAGTTCCAGCCGGGCCGGGGAGTCGGCCAGCAGCTCGACGGCCTCGGTGAGCAGCTCCGTACGGCCGCGGCCCTCGACGACCGAGGCCTCCGCGACCAGGCCCAGGCCCAGGGCGCGCGGCGTGCCCCAGCTCCGGGCGCGTTCCTGTGCGGCCCGGACGATGCCGGCGGCTTCGGCTCCCCGGCCGAGGCGGCCCAGCGTGGTGGCGGTGGGCAGCCACCAGGGTGCCAGCACCGGGTTGGCGATGCCGGCCTCCTCCTGGCTGCGGCCGCACCGGCGCCACTGCTCCAGCGCCCCGTCCAGATCGCCCAGTTCCCGCAGGATCCGGCCCCGGGTGTACAGGTAGTGGTGCCGTTCCCAGACGCTGCGGTCCAGGTCCGGCGCGACGCGTGCGAGCTCGTCGAGCACGGTGGCCGCCTGCCGGGCCTCGCCCTGGGAGAGGAGTACGGAGGCCAGCGCGACGCGCGCGAACGGCGGGGCCCCGGACGGTCCGACGCCCTCGACGGCGGCCCAGGCATCCCGTGCGGCGGCCGGTACGTCGCCGATGCCGTGCAGGATCAGGGAGCGGCCGGCCAGCGCGGCGCGCCGGGGCCACAGCGGCGGGTGGGCCTCGGCCGGGGACAGCGCCTGGTCCAGTGCGGTCAGCGCTTCCTCGGCGCAGTCGGCGAGGGCGAGGACGGCGGAGGAGCAGAACACCCCCCAGCCGGCGGTGCCGGGTTCGTCGGCGCGCAGGGCCTGCCGGGCGAGGGCGGCCGCCCGGCCGGCGGAGCCGCCGTCCAGTGCGGCGAAGGCGCTGAGCGCGGCCAGCAGCCGGCGGTCGGCGGGGCTGTGTCCGTCCGGGACGGGCAGGGCGGCGGCCCGGGCGCGGGCGGCGGGCAGGGCGGTCCGGTCGTTCACCGCAGTGGCCAGCAGGGCGGATTCGACGGTGACGCGTACCTCGCGGTCGGCGGGCTCCTCGCCCGCGGCCGTCGTGGCGCGCAGGTCGTCCAGGACCCGCTCCAGTAATCGGAGCGCTTCGGGGGCCCTTCCGGTGCCGAGCGCCATCATGGCGTACTTCACCGCGACGGGGGCCCGTTCCCGGGGGGCGGGGGTCAGCTCGAGGGCCTGGCGAAGGTGCCAGAGGGCGTGGGCGGGGGCGACGACGGTGCGGCTGGCGGCGCGGGCCAGTTCGACGTGCAGGTCGCCGCGCCGGGCGGCGGTGAGCCGGCGGCCCGGGCCGCGCAGCCAGCGGCCGGCGGCGCTGACGGTCGCGCGGGTCGGGGCTTCGGCGAGGGCGTCGCGCAGCACCGCGAACATCCACGGTTCGTCGATCCGGTCCAGCAGGGCGAGCTGCGCGGCGACTTCGGCCGCGGGGTGCCCGGCGTCGCTGAGGACGCGGGCGGCCCGGGCCCGCAGCCGTTGCAGTTCGGGGCCGTCGAGGGAGGCGAGGACGGCTGTACGGATCCCCTCGCGCATCCGGGGCGGGGAGCCGGGCGGTACGGCCTCGATGTGGCGCAGCCAGCTCAGGGCGGACTCCACGCGCCGGCCGCTGAGCCCGCTGAACGCGGCGAGCGGGTCGGCGTCGGCGCGTCCGAGCACGGCGAGGGCCGTGGCCACCTGCCGGGCGGGGCGGGGCCCGGCGGCGAGGAACCCGGGTATCAGGGAGGCCAGTACGGTCCGGTGGACGGAGCTCAGCTGGTGCAGGGCGTCGGCGCCAGGCGGGATGCCCACGGTGCGCAGGGCGCGGAGCAGTCGGTCGAGCAGCAGCGGGTTGCCGCCGGTGATCTGCGTGCAGTGCCGGACGAACGGCTGGTCGGCGGGGGCGCCGAAGACCCGGGTGACCATGCGCTGGGTGCCGGGTTCGTCCAGGGGGCCGAGTTCCAGCAGGGCGCAGCGGTCCTGGGCGAGGATCTCGGCGAGCACCCGGGTTCCGGGGCCCGGGGCGCCGGTGCGCTGGGCGAGGACGACGAGCAGGGGCCGGCCGGCGGACCGGCGCAGGATGAAGTCGACGCAGCGCAGGGAGGCTTCGTCGCACCACTGGGCGTCGTCGAGGACCAGGGCCGTGGGGCCGGAGGCGAGGAGGTCCAGGGTGCGGCGGTGGAACCGGTGCCAGTCGCCGTGCGTACCGGGCGGCCCGGCGGCCGCGTCCGGCCGCGCGGGTGTCGCGGACGGCCCCGGGAGCGGTGTCCCGGGCGGCGGTCCGGGCGGCGGTGCGAGGAGGGCGTCGACCGCGCGGACCACGGAGGTACCGCCGGGAAGGCCGGTGACGCGCCGTACGGTCATGCCCTCGGCGGCCAGTCGTTCGCCCGCGACGGCCAGCAGGTGGCTCCTGCCGATCCCGGCCGGCCCCCTGACGAGGACGGCGCGCGCGGCGCCCGCCCCGGCGTCGGCGGCGTGGCGCAGCAGGGCGTCGAGTTCGGCTGTGCGGACGTCCAGGCTCCGGGTCGGGCCGGGGGCCCGGACAGTACCGACGGTGACCGCCACGGTATTTCCCTCTTCTTCCGTGAATCCACTCCTGGCGCCCGGTGCCCCAAACGCCGCAATCCTCCCCCGAGAAACAAGAGCGTAAGCGACACCAAGGAGGAAGTCGGGGCAGATCCAACGGATTTGAGCCAGAAGACGCCGATCCCTGGCCAAGCCCCGCAGCACTACCCGGCGTGAACTGCTCGAAAGCGCACCCCATTTCGGCCGTTCCGCCGCACGGAATTCCCGTACTCCCCGAGAAACAACGGGAGTACCACCTCTCCGGGACACTCCGGTGGGCCGATATCCGGCCATCAATTCCCCGCATATCCGCTGCGCTACGGTGTCGGAGTCGGGACAGCCGTCCGCCGAAGCCGACAGACCGGAGCCCTCCGTGCAGCCCTCCCCGGAGTTCACCGGCCCGCCGCCGGGCTGGACCTCCTCAGCCTGGCCGACGGCGCGACCGCGGCCGGCCGAGGGCTCCGCGGACCTGTGGCTCCTGCGCGTCCCCGCCGCGGGACTGCCCACGGCGGACCTGGACCGGTCCGCGCTGGACGCCGGGGAACGCGCCCGGGCGGCCGGCTTCGCCCACTCCCTCGACCGGGACCGCTACACGGCCGCGCACCTCGCCCTGCGCCGGGTGCTCTCCGCGTACCGGGGCGTGCCCCCGGCGGAGCTGAGGTTCCTGCGCGAACCCTGCCCGTGCTGCGACGCACCGCACGGCCGGCCCGCCCTGGCCGGCCCCGACGCACCGCACTTCTCCCTGTCCCACACCGGTGACCTGGTGCTGATCGCGGTGGCCGGACGGCCGGTCGGCGTCGACGTGGAAGGAGTCCCGGCACCGCACAGGGCGGCCACCGTCGGCGAGGCGCTGCACCCGGCCGAGCGGAGCCAGATCCGCGGCGCACCGCCGTCGTCGCGCCCTGCGGTCTTCGCCCGGCTGTGGGCCCGTAAGGAGGCGTACCTGAAGGGCCTCGGCACCGGCCTGGGCCGCGGCCCGGACCTGGACTACCTCGGCGACCCCGCCCCCGGCGCCCCGGCCCGCCCGCCCGGCTGGACGGTCCAGGACCTCCCGGCCGGCCCGCACCACGCGGCGGCCCTGGCCCTCGCCCAGCCCCGGACCACCGCCCCCGCCCTCACCCTCCACACCCATTTCCTCGGCGCGCGAGCCGGAAATGCGGAGAGTGGCTCGGCTGCCATCTTTCCGCCGCCCCTCCCGTGACCGGTCCTGGACCATCGGGTCGTTCACGCTCATGAGCCACGGTCACAGCGCCAACGGTCACAGCCTCAGAGGCCCTGGCCGGCGGTCATTTGACGTGTGTGGCGATGGTCCGTGCGCATCCCATCGCCTCCGCGGAGGTGGTGTCGACCTCCAGGTCGTATGTCACGCCCCGGTGGACCGCTTCCGCCTGGGACGCGGCCATGCCGACGGTCCGGTCGCCCCGAGCGACCTCGCGGCCGGCGGCCACTGCCGCGTCGCACCTGACGCCGACCCACAGCACCGGCAGTTCGCCGAGGGCGTCCTGCCACCGCCGCTGCGAGGAGGCCCCGCCGAGGAAGACCTCGTCGACGATGACCCGCGCGCCCGCACGGACCATCGCGGCGACCCCCTCGATCCACGCCGCCTCCAGCGTCCGGAACTCGGGGCCGACGGTCACCTCCCCGTCCGGAGCGAACTCGATCCCGCCGTCCGACGCCCGCATGGACGCCGGCATCGCCTCGACCAGCACGTCCGTCCCGAGGGCCAGCCACGGATCCGGCAGGACCGCCTGCAGACACCGGACGATCCCGGACTTCCCCGCGCTGGAACCACCGTTGACCACGATCACCTGAGTCTTCACCGCGCCACCGTAGAGGCATCACGGCACCGCTCGAAACGCATTTCACCCGCCCCCGGTCGGCCCGGGGGCCGACGCCCGGGCGTCGGCTGGGACGAAGATGTCGTCGGTGAGGGCGGCCGGGTCGTGGGCGCGTACGAGGTCACGGGTCACCACGAAGTCTCCGCGTTCCGGGTCGTCCGGCAGGACCGCGCCGATCCGCAGGGTGACGCTCTCGCCGTCGGCCAAGCGGACCACGACGGTCCGGCCCTGCTCCAGGCCCAGCGCCCGCGCGGTCCGCTCGGTCGCCGCCGACGGGCCCGCACCGCCCGGGAGGGCGGCGTTCAGGCCTCGGTGCGGGGTGAGGCGGGTGGTGGGGAGTGCGGTGGGGCGGGCGCCGTCGTGGTCGTGGGTGACGTCCGCGAGGGGGCGGGTGTGCTCGGCGGCGCGGGCCATCCACTGCCGGATCCGGGACGGGGTGCCAGGCGCGGCCGTCCCGGCGGGCCCGGCACCGCTGATCCACGTCGTGAGGGTGAACCGGTGGTCGGCGAACCTCCCGCTGGGGCAGGTCGAGGGGACGACCTCGTGGAAGGCGCTGGCGGGGAAGAACACGAGGGTGTCGTGCTCGGGTTCGACGGTGCGGTAGGTCTCCGCCGGCCGCGCCTCGCCGCCGTAGATCAGGGTGTCGTACAGCCGCAGCTGACCGCCCTCGAAGCCGCGGGGCCGGTGGTGGAGGTAGTACACCGCGGACAGGGCCGTGCCGACGTCGCGGACGCGTGAGGCGTCGGTGTGGATGCGGTAGTGGCCCCCTCGCCGTGCGCCGGACCACCACCCGCTTCTCCTCGCATAAGGGCACACCGGGTAAGGTCCCCGGGAGTGACGTGGTCAGCACATCGGCGATGACCGCGCCGAGCACCGTGACGGCGCAGGTGCTGATTTCACATTCCCCGCTGCGGCCCGGAAAGAAGGCAGGAGCCCCCTTTTCGAGCTTGTCGACCGCGGTCATGAATCCTTGCCCTCCTCGGATCTCGTAACAGGATCTTGAACGCCGCGGCAATCCCTGCAACCGTGGAGTTCTTCGTCATGCGACCTTGGCCTTTCTATGGGCTTCGGCTCGCGCTTTGCTGACGATCAGTTCGAACGCCACTGGTGGTAGGCACCTGGTTGAGCTGCGTCGGGGGGCTGGTGTTGCGGAAGACCGGCATCGGTGTCCGGGTGGCGAAGTGGTGTCGGTGCATGTACTCGCCCCTGATCTTCACGAAGGCCTTGGCCGCAGGGCCGATGATGCCCGCAGCCTGAGGCTCGGTGGCGGTGCCGGCTTCGACGGCGCGCAGGGACTGGAGCTCCGTGACCGAGAGTTCGGCAACGATGTCCGTGTTGGCACCCTCGACGGGGGATCAGCGGTTCCGCGATCTGCCACAACCCGTCCGGAACAGACGCCTCACCACATAGGACACGGTCGAAACCCAATACAACACCCCACGCTGGCACTCCCGCCTCGGTCAGCGATCTCCGATCGCCTTCGAAAACGCCGTCCAACCAGCAGCAACTACCCTGGCCCAAGCCGCATGGACGTGTTCAGAATCCGGGATCAAGGCCCCGTGAGGGGTTGCCCCCAACACGAGCCGCCGAGTTAACTCGGTGCAGGGCCACCACTCGGTGGCCCTGCACCGAGAATCAAGGAGGCTGGCCATGCATGCCGAGATCACTGCAGACCGGACCAACCACCAGGACCAGGACACCTTCCTGATCGAGGTCATCGACGACGACGAGTTCCTCTTGCAGCTGAACAAGAACAACGCCTGCTGACCAACCATCATCAGCACTGTGGCGCGGGGCTGTTACGGGACCCGCGCCACCCTGATCCGCGGACCTGATGGGAGCCCCAGTGACAATCGAAGCAATCGTGCCGTCGCCCTACATCTGCAGCGGTGGCCAGGGGTTTCTGAGCATGGCCGGCCGCCGGATCGTGCCCATCTACCAGACCGGCGACGCGAGCATGAGGCCGGTGCCCAGCGACCTGGCCGTCCCCTCCGCAACTGGAGCAACGACATCAGTGCACTGAGCCTTTCGAACGAGCGCGGTCGCCGTCCACGAGATCGAGTGGTCTGCGGCGGTCACTGCCCGAAGCGCCGGAGCGACGGGGAGATCACCTGCCCCTCCATGAAGGCCAGTCTGCCCCCGCAGCTCTCGCTGGCCGCCCGCAGGATGGGGCTGCAACCCACCGGCCGGAGCGTCGGGCCTTCGATTCCTCAGTCGACAATGGAGCTCTGAATGCTGGTTCGCGCGGTAGACCCGCTGTTCATCCAACCCGATGCCACCGGCATCCAGGTATCGAGCCCGCTGGTGCCCGCACGGCTCCGGATAGGGCCCGAAACCGCCGAGCTCCTGATCAGTGCGCGGACCCCGCTGCCTGTACCCGAGGCTGAGTCCGGCACCACGTCCTCCTTACTGGCAGCGGTGGAGCAGCTGCTCGCGCTGGGCTTTCTGGTCAAGGTGGACGACGAACCCGTATCGGGGGCCCCGAGCCCGTGGGATGCCTGGGGGCCCGTCGCTTGGTGGTTTCACCAGCGCACCAGGAACGTGACCTTCCTCTCGGAGGAGAGGAAGGTCAGGGACTTCCGGAGCGAGTTGCTCACCCGGCCCCGGCCGAGCGGTTATGCACACCCGGGCCCGGAGACTCCGGTGCTCCTGCTTCCCCGGGTTCGCCAGCCGATGACCATGTCTTTCCAGGACGTACTGGAACAACGACGCACCCACCGCACCTTCACGGATCAGCCGGTGTCGCTTGACGCCCTCGCGACATTGCTCCACTACTCCTTCGCCCCACTCCGCTTCTCCGACTGCGGCGATCTGGGCGTCACCCAGCTGCGGGCCGCGGCCACGGGCGGTGCTCGGCACGAGACCGACGCCTACGTGGTCGTCTTCGATGTCCAGGACGTTTCACCCGGCCTGTACCGCTATGACGCGATCCGCCACGGCCTTGTCCCAGTCGATGCCCGAGCCGACCGAGAAGCCTGGGAAGGGCTGACTTCGCGGCAGGGCTTCTTCACCACAGGAAGCTTTGCTCTGATCACCGTCGCAGTTGCTGAACGGATGTCCTGGAAGTACCGGCACGCACGCGCCTATCGCTTCCTCATGCAGGACGTCGGCCACGTGGCACAGGTAGTGTCCATGACGGCTACTGCACTCGGCCTGGGTGCTGCTATCACCGGCGCGTTCCAGGACGACTTGGTCGATCAGGCGCTGGGGCTCGACCCGGGCTCGGAGTTCGCCACCTTCGTCATGGTCTGCGGCACTCCTCGGACCAGGACCGACGGCATGCCGCTCGACTCCGATTTCCCCAGCAAACCCTGGGTGCTGAGCTGAACGCACCGACTGCTATGCGCTGTCACGAACGTTCACCGGAGTTGATCAGGCGGCTTGTGGCCGTGGTCGGCCCCAGCCTGGGTGTAGTTCGCTGCGGACCTGGCACGTTCACGGCGTTGGGAGGCCAGGACGTCGGGGTGTCGGGCGTTCGCGTTGCGCCACCGCAGGTAGTCCTGCAGTGGAGCCGGTGCAAGTCGTACCAGCTCTCGATGACCCCGTTGCCCAATTGGGTGAATGCCGTCGATCTCGGTCTTGGCTGGTGGCTGAGGGGTGGAGCCTGAGGATCGGGGCTTGGGTGGCAGGCCTGCGGTTCGGTCGTGGGGCGGAGAGTCGAGTGTCGATGCGGGCAGACTCGGGTCGAGAGGTTCCTGAGGAGACGCGGATGGTGGCTCGAGCAGCGTTCCCGAAGGGCTGCCTGGCGATGCGGGTACGGGACGCGCTTGGTCCGCTCTTCGACGACGAGATCTTCAGGTCGGCGTTCGGTGTGCGGGGCCGACCCGGTGTCGCGCCGGGACAGCTGGCACTGGTCAGCGTGCTGCAGTTCGCGGAGAACTTGACCGACCGGCAGGCCGCTTCATGCTGGCCTCAAGCTGAGCCTCTCTGTACTTCCTCCACACCTACAACCACCACCGCGGCCACACCGCACTCGACGGCAACCCACCCATCAACCGTGTGAACAACCCTGCGGGTCAATACACCTAGACGCTGAGGGTCGCCCTGGAGGCGGTTGCCGTCGCAGCACCCGAGTGGCTCGCCTCCTGGATGCCTGGGGGCTGGCAAGAACAGTACGGGGCCCGGGTGGACTCTTACCGACTGCCGAGCGACGAGAGCGAGCGAACCCAACTGACTTGGCGCATCGCGGCCGACGGCTACCAGTTCCTCGAAGCGGCCGTCGGGATCAGCGCCCCGGCCTGGCTGCCGCAGGTCTCGGCTGTCGGCATCCTGCGGACCGTATGGCTCCAGCAGTTCCAGCGCACGATCACGGACGGAGTGCAGGAGGTGGCCTGACGGGGGAAGGACGAGCTCCCGCCCAGCAGAGCACGGATCACCTCGCCCTACGACCCCGACTCCCGCAACACCGTCAAGCGCGGCGCGGCCTGGGACGGCTACAAGGTCCACATCACCGAGACCTGCGACGCCAAGGAGACCGGCCAACCGAACCGGATCACCCATGTGGTGACCACGGACGCCACGGTCGGCGACCCCGTGGTCGTCGACGAGATCCACGACCAGCTCGACGCCAAGGGCCTGCTGCCGGGCGAACACCCGATGGACGCCGGCTACATCTCCGCGAAGCTCCTGCTGACGGCGCCCAGCCAGCGAGATGTCCGCGTCATCGGCCCGGTCCGGCCCATGACCCGCCGCACCGTCCAGGCAACCGGCTACGACAAGGCGTCCTTCAGTATCGACTCGGACGCTCGCCGGGCAATCTGCCCCGCCGGCGCCCACAGCCGCTACTGGACCGAAGGGCTCGACAACAACCAGCGATCCGCATCCGCTTCGCCACCGAGACCTGCGCGCCTTGCCCCTCCCGCGGGCCGACTCGACACGCTACGGTCGTCAGCTCACCGTCCGCCCACAAGATCAAGACGCCGTCCTGAACGTGTCCGCGCCGAGCAGACCACCGAGGAATGGAAGGCCGTCTACGCGATCCGCTCCGGCGTCGAAGGCACGATCCACCAGGCGGTCACGGCCGCCGGCACCCGAAGAACCCGCTACACAGGACTACGGAAGACCACCCTCGCACACGTCCTCACAGCTACCGCCGTCAACCTGCTCCGACTCGATGCCTGGTGGACTGGACAACCGCTCGCCCCCACTCGGACATCACACCTCGCCGCCCTCGACCTCGCCGCGTGAGCAATTGGACAACGGGGTCTCTCGATCCGCTCGAATATTACGGTGTGGGCGGCGGCTCTGCTGGACCAAGGGCGGCTGTCTAGGAGCGGATGCGCATCCATGTGAGGGAGTGGCGGATGCCGTCGGCGACGGTGTACTTCGGTGTCCAGGCCAGGAGTTCTGTCGCGCGGCCGCTGCGTGTGTACGCGCCAGCGATGTCTCCGGGGCGGGGCGGGGCGTCGGTCACCTTTACCGGTGTGTCGACGATGTCGTTGAAAGAGTTCACCAGCTCACGGACCGTGGTGCCGTCGCCGGTCCCCAGGTTGATGGCTGTGGACGTGATGTCGTCGGAACCGTCGAACATGCGGGCGGCGGCGACGTGCGCGGTGGCCAGATCCCATACGTGGATGTAGTCCCGGATACCGGATCCATCCCTGGTCAGGTAGTTCGTACCGGTGACCTGGAAGGCCGTACCGGCCTCATGCGCTTCAATGAGCTTGCCCAGAGCATGACTTGGCCGCTCCAGTTGGAGCCCAGTACGCATCGCGGGGTCGGCCCCGATGGGGTTGAAGTAGCGCAGCGAGAGGACACGGAGGTGCCCGGCCTCCGCGATGTCGGCGAACATGCCCTCGCAGACTGCCTTGGTGCGCGCGTACGGACTCTGCGGGTCCAGCGGTGACTGCTCGTCGACGGTGAAGTCATCACTGCTGCCGTAGATGGACGCCGAGGAGCTGAAGATCAGTCGCGTGCAGTTGTTTCGGATGAGATGAGAGACGAAGGCCAGGCTTTTGGCGACGTTCGCCTCGTAGTATCCGACCGGGTCGGCGACCGATTCAGGGACGACGATGAGGGCGGCACAGTGGATGACCATTCGGATGTCCGGGTGGTCGCGGAAGACGCGATCCACGACCTTCCCGTCAGCGATGTCTCCTTCGTAGAATTCACGACCCGCCGTGAACTCGCGCTTCCCGGTGATGAGGCTGTCAAGGATGACCGGGGTGATCCCTCCGTCGAGACACGCCGAAGCGATCGTGCTGCCGATATATCCGGCTCCGCCGGAAATTAGAACCTTCATTTGTCCTCCTTGTGGGAAGCTGTTGTGGGTTCCGGACTGCGGGAAGGGTGTGTGAGCCCTGCGATGATCAGTCTGGCAGCTCGGGCCAGTACATCGTCCGTCAGGGAGTAGGAGAGCCGGGCCCAGGTCGGTGGCGCGCCGAAGGACTCCCCCGCGGCAGCGATGACACCGCACTGCTCGTCGAGCACCTGGTGGGCCGACTCCCCCGCGCTCAAATAAGCGCTGAAGTCCGCCCAGATGAAGTACGTGGCCTGCGGGACTCTGATCTTCAGGCGCGGCAGCCCTGTATGCAGGGCGGATATCAGGTGGTCACGGGCCTGCCTCAGCCGGTCGCGCGCGTCGAGCAGCCAGGGGCTGTCGCCGTCGTATGCCGCGCTCAACGCGGCCTGTTGCAGGCCTGTTGCCTCTTGGCAGTAGTGAGCCGAGTCGGCCATCACCTTGCCGAGCAACACGGAGGAGTGCGAGAAGGCGAAGGAGCCGCCGACCGCTGCGAGGTTGTGGGACTTCGAAGCGCCAGAGAGAGTGATACTCAGCTCTGCGGCGGTCCCGCCGAGCGAGGCGAAGGGCACGTGCTGCCCGTCGAGGACGAGACGGCTGTGCAGTTCATTGGTCACCACGACCAGCCCATGGCGCTCGGCCACGTCTCGGACGGCTTCCAGTTCCGGGCGGGAGTAGCTTCGCCCCGTCGGGTTGTGCGGATTGACGAGATAGACGGCTCTCGTCCGCGGAGTGATCGCCTCCTCCAGCGAGGTGTGGCTGATGGCAGGGCCGGCGTCGAGCGGGACGGGGGTCGCTCCCGACGCCTCGATCGCGCTGCGGATGTGCTTGAACGCCGGTGACCAGTAGAGGACTTCGTCTCCTTGTGCGGCGAGGGAGCGGAGGACGTGGAAGCTCTGCGACAGACAGCCTGTTCCCAGCCAGAGGGAGTCGGAGGGAATGTGCAGTCCGTAGTGGTCGAGGTAGTAGTCGCCGATGCGCTTCGCCACCCCGCTCGAACGATGCGGGGGAGGGTAGGCGAGCGGCCATTTCATGCGTTCCTGGATCGCGTCCAGCACCCTCGGGTCCGGATCGAAGTCCATGTCCCCGAAGCTGAGGGGGATCTTCCCGGGGTACATCGTCCACTTGTAGGAGTGTGGATTGTCCGTCATCGTCAGCCGTCCTCGCCTGCGATCAGTGCGCCGGTGCGGCCGTCCCGGATCGTGATGGCTGCGGTGGGGCAGCACTGGGTGGCGTCCAGCGTCCTTGAGTCCGGTGCTGTTACCGCGGCGATGACTCTGGTCTCCCGCAGATCCATCTGGAACACGTGCCCTGCCAGGGCTGAGCAGGTCCCCGCACCGGTGCAGCGTGCCGAGTCGAGGTGGATCCGCCACGACGTTTCCTGTGCGTGCGTCACCATGTGACCGGAAGCTCCTTGAGTTCACGAACGACGA
The DNA here is from genome assembly GCF_041431415.1 of Streptomyces sp. NBC_00513. Taxonomy (GTDB): domain Bacteria; phylum Actinomycetota; class Actinomycetes; order Streptomycetales; family Streptomycetaceae; genus Streptomyces. Next base: position 7,997,092 of record NZ_CP107845.1, on the reverse strand, counting down.
GGCCGCGGTGCCAGCGCAGTTGGTCCTCGGGCACTGCCAGACGCAGCCCGGGCAGCCGTGAGAACAAACGGCCGATGGCCGTCTGGAGTTCGACCCGGGCCAGGTGTGCGCCGATGCAGTGGTGGGTCCCGTGGCCGAGGCCCAGGTGGCGGGGAGTGGTCGGCCGGTCGAGCTTGAAGTCGTCGGGGTCGGGGAAGACGCTGGGGTCACGGTTGGCCGCGGGCATGGCGGGAACCACCGCCTCGCCGCGTCTGACGAGGGTGCCGGAGAGCGTAAGGTCCTCGGTCGCCACACGGACGAACCCGCCGCCGACACCCACCGGTACCAGCCGCATGAGTTCCTCGACCGCGGCTGGGATCAGGGCCTCGTCGGCGACGATGGCGCGGACGACGTCCGGGCGGCGAAGGAGGGTGCAGATTCCGCTGGCTAGCAGGGTGCTGGGGCTGCCGACACCACCGACCAGTAAGGCGATGGCCACGTCGACGGCCTCGCGCACGTCCAGTGGGCTTCGGCCGACGGCGTCGGGTTCGAGGAGCTCGTGGAGAAGGCTGCCGCCGGCCTCCGCGCCCCGCGCGAAGAGCAGATGCCGGGCCGTCCACTCCTCGAACTGATTCCTGGCGGCTTCACGGTGCCGCTGGGACATGGTCCTCGACCGCAGGGCGGCGGAGAAGTCCGCGAACGTGTCCCGTCCCTCCGCCGGGACGCCGAGGAGCTCGCAGACCATGAGGAGGGGGAACGGCAGAGCGAGGCCTGTCAGCAGATCAGCAGGCTTGCTGCCGGTCATGTTGTCGATCAGCTGGTCGACAAGGGTGGTGGCCCGTCCGCGGAGCGCTTCGATCCGGGGAACGGTGAAGTGCTTGGCCAGGATGCGGCGTATCCGTGTGTGCTCGGGGGCGTCCATGGCCATCATGGAACTGCTGGGCAGTACCTCGGAGGACAGCCGCGGCGCCTGCCCGGTGTTGGCGGCGGAGCGCGAGAACCGGGGGTCGGCCAGGATCTGCCGTACATCCTCGTAGCGGATCGCGAGCCACGCCTGACCGCCGTAGGGCATAGTAGCCCGGTGCAGACCGCCGCCTTGCTGGTGCAGCTGTGCATACTCCGGCTCCAGGTCGAGTGTGTGGAGGTCCGAGAACGGGTACGCAGGGGCGCTCGGCCCACCCGCGCCGGTGACCGGGCACGTCATGGGGGAAGTGGACACACTCATGTCAGGCCCTTCCGTGGCAGATCGTGTAGCCCTTCGGGTCGCGCAAGGGGCCCTGGTGGTCCGCAAACCACCGTTCCGCCCGGCGGCCGATGCCCGCAGCTGCCTCGGAGTGGCGCTCGTCGTCCGGGTGCAGACCGTAGATGCCGAGGAGCGCACGCGCGAAGGCGATAAGCGGGGCCGGCTGATCGAACACCAGGGCGTTGTCGAAGCGCTCCGACTGGACGTCGTGGAAGACGGCTGTCATGCGGTGGGCCAGGTCGTCCGAGCTGACGTGGGCCGCCGAGGACACCGGATGCGCACCCGCCTCCTCCATGGCGGCGAAGACCAGCTCGGTAGTCAAGGGCACGGTTCGGGCGTGGTTGACGCTCACCGCGACCCGGCCACCGGGCCGCAGCACGCGGGCGAACTCGTGCAGGGCGGTGTCAGGTTCCTCCACGTGATACAGCATGTGACGGGCGGTCAGTATGCCGAACCAACCGTCGCTGAAGGGCAGTCGCGTTGCGTCGGCACACACCGCGTCTGCAACCCCGAGGGCCGCGACCGCGCTCACGGCAGCGTCGGAGCTGTCCAAGGCGACCAATTCCCCGCCGACCCCCCAGGCCCTGAGGCGCTTGAGGAAGCTGCCGGTGCCGCATCCGACGTCCAGGAGGCTGTCGGAAAGGGAGGGGCGGATGACGTGGTACACCGCCTCCTCGACGTCGTCCTGGCGCTCGCTGTACTCGCTGTGGATCTTGATGCGGGTCTGTAGCGGACTGAGGTTCGCGTACTCCTGCTTCACTGACATTCGAAAACTCCTCCGGGAGGGGCGCTGAGGTGCTCGGTCGGGCTGGGGATCAGACGGCCGCCGCCCATGACGAGCATCGTGCCCCTGAGGCGATCCAGGTCTTCGAGGGGGTTTCCGCGCACGGCGAGGACGTCAGCGCGGAGACCGGGTGCGAGCCGACCGGCGTCGGCGCCGATACCGAGGGCATCCGCGTTGCCGGCGGTGGCCGCCTCGAGGATCTGCAGCGTGGTGAATCCGGCGTCCAGGTAGCAGACCAGTGATGCCGGAAGGTCGTCGTGCGGGGTTCCCGAGATCCCGCAGTCGGTGCTGACGATCAGGCGTACTCCCGCCGCGCGCATCAGGCGCAGTTGGCGTCGGCGCTCGTGCCAGGGCAGCCGCCCGGTGGCCGCGCACGCCTTCGAGTTGACCGTCGCGCCCACGGCGACGCCGTGCCTGGCCAGCTTGGCCACGAGTGCTTCGTCAACGTCGAATCCGCCCTCGGTCATCCACGTGCAGTGCTCGATCGAGTCGACCCCAACCGCGAATGCCGCCTCGATGCCCGCTCTGCCGTGAGCGTGGGCGGCGACGCGCATGCCCAGGCGCCTCGACGCGGCCACGGCCGCTCGCAGGATGTCGGCGGGGAGCTGCGGGAGGTAGGGCGAGGAGACGGGGGATGTCAGAAAGCCGCCTGTCGCCATGACCTTGGTCCAGGTTGCCCCGCCACTGTGGTTCGCGGCCACCAGGTCCGCGACGTCCTCGACCCCGGCGATGGCGCCACCCATGACGGAGCAGTGGCCGCCCACCGAAGTGAGCGGAACGCCGGAGCTGTACAAGGCCGGGCCGTCGAACCGACCGGCCAGGACGGCCTCCCGCAGTACCGTGTCTGCTCCCGCCGGGCACCCGAGATCCCGTACGGACGTGATACCGGCCCGGATCATGCGCTCGGCCGCCCTGCGGACGACTTCGTCACGGACACCGGGACTTGAGCTGGCCAAGGTTCCGAACGGGTCGGTACCGCCGTCCAGGCAGAGGTGGGCATGGCCTTCGACGAGGCCTGGCATGAGAGTGCAGCCGGGCAGCGGGATCTCGGTCGTACCGGCGCCCATGTGCGGGGCGCGGTTCCGCTCACCTACCCAGGCGATGCTCGCGCCGCTGACGAGGACGGCACCGTTAGCGATGACGCGGGAGTCTCTGCCGACGATCACACGGTCGGCCGTCAGGAGGGTGAGCTGCGGGCCGGCCTGCTCGGCGGGCTCAGTTGGCCGTACGTTCACGGTGCCTGTCCGCTTCCTCGAAGACCTCGATGACGAGGGTGCCGGGACGGATGTGCGCCGCGTGGGTCTCCCCGTCGGCGAGGTCGAACCACTGGCCTGCCCGGTACTCCACCTCCGTGCCTCCCCGGCTCATGCGGATGCCACCGGTGAGTACGACGCCCAGCTGCGGCCCGTGTGCGTGCGGGGGAACCTCGCCGCCCTGGTCGAAGGTCCAGAAGACGACCTGTCCGTGTCGGCCCGAGAGGAGGTTGCCCACCGCGCCGGGGAACGTCACATCCGCCTGTGGCATCGTCCGTATCCACGCCGGGAACGCCGTGGTCGTGGCTTGGTTCATCGAGTGGCCTTTCGAGTGGCGGTGGTGTAGCCGGGCCGATCGGTGCGACCGAAGTTGTACGGGCCCAGATAGTGGTAGTAGTCCAGACGCAGGAGCGTGAGGGTGTCGCCGAGCGCCGCCGGTGTGTCTGGGGTGTTCTGGATGCGCGTGATCGCCTGTCGTGCCTCGAACAGCTCCCCGGGATCGAGCTTGCGCAGGATGTCGGTGGTGGCCCTGTGCGCCTCGCGGGCCGTGACGGGCTCGGCGAAGAGCTCGAAGAAGTGACCGATCAGGCAGAGCTGGTAGAGGTGCAGCAACTCGTCTGTCCGGCGGGCCCGTTCACGCAGCAGACTCGGCAGTTGCCCATCGCGCCTGTTCGTGCCCAAGTCGCCACCCAGCAGCGCGATCAGCAGATGTCGCACCAGTGCGTGGCCCTCCTCGGGGCCGAAGGGGTTAGCCAAGGACAGCTCCCGGGCTCTGACCAGGGCGCTGACCACAGCTGCCGGGACCGGTCCCACAGGGCGGGTATAGGCGTCGAGGAGGTCCGCGTATCGGCTCTCGCGCAGCTCGATGCCCGGTGCAGTGGCGCGCAGAAGCTCCAGAAGAAGTTTCCTGAGCTGATGCACACGGGAGTCTCGGACGACGGCGGCTCCACGCATGCCGGGCTCTGGCAGCAGGAGGTAGTTGCCCAGCTGGTGGGTCACCACCTCGATGGCTTCCTGTGTGCCGACCGGGGGACGCACGGGCGCAGGAGAACCGGGGCGGGTTCGCAGCGGGCGTCGCGCGCCGTGCCACAGGTCGTTTCCGAAGTAGGAGCGGACACGGTGAAGGTGGCCCTCGTGGACGCGGAAGCACGTCGGCAGGAAGCCGGCATCGACGCGGCGCAGGTGGTCTATGAGCAGCTGGACCAGACCCGACTCCTCGTCGTTGCTGGGTACCACGAGGACGAAATCGAGGTCGGAGGCCAACTCGTAAGCGCCAGTGGAGTTCTGTACGACGGCAGCCTCGGAGCGGGCCAGCGAGCCGGCCAGGAAGAGCCCGGCCTTATCCGACGCGCGGCTGATGAACCCCGCTGCCTCATCAAGGTAGCTGTGCAGGCGTCCGCTGATCTGTTCGCGCGCCTCTTCGGGCACGTAGCGGGTGCGGTCGAAGAACGACCCGTGCCAGGTCTGTTCCGTGCGTAGCGTCATACGGCGAACTCCGGCCGTACGGCGCTCTGCAGAGGTGCCGGCAGCCACGGCTCGTAGGCGAGGCAGACGGCGCTCATCTCCTGGCCGGTGCCGCCGGCACGGATAGCGGTCTCCATCCGGTCCAGAACCGTCCGCGTGAGCGGCAGACTGGCCTTGCCCGCGTCATCGCCCCCGCGGTCGGCGAGCGAGCGCAGTGCATAGCGGATGTCCTTGGCGATGGTGTCAAGGCTGCACATGATGGTGCTGTGGTCGCCGGAGAGCATGCGGGGGCCCATGGATTGGGCCACCGGCGCCGCCCAGCCGTACGTGCTGAGCGTGGTGAGCGCCTGAGCGGTGTCGAGGCCGGCCGCCGCAGCGAGGCTCAGGGACTCGGCGAGGCCCAGCAGCGCTGTTGCCGCGGCGAGGTTGTGGGCCAGCTTGTAGCGCATGCCCGCGCCGGAGGCTCCGAAATGGATGACATGTTCGGTGAAGGCCGCGATCACCGGGCGTGCCTGGGTGAGGTCCTCCGCGTCGCCTCCGGCGAACCCGATGAGGGTGCCCTGGCGCGCTCGTGGCACGCTCCCGGTCACGGCAACGTCGAGAGGGCGCACTCCGTGGCTGCGGCAGACCGCTGCCCAGGTCGACACATGGTCTGCCGAGACGGTGGACAGTTCGACTGCGATAGTGCCGGCGCGCATCACGGCCAGCGCACCGGCCGGGCCCGTCCACACCGCCTGACTGGCCTCGTCATCGGCCACACACGAGAGGACGGCATCCGCCTCGTCGGCGGCCTGTGCGGCCGTTGGCCAGATGGTCACGCGCTCTGCTGCGAGGTGCTGGACCCGCTCGGGCGACCGGTTGAAGACCCGCACGGTCAACCCGGACCGTGCGAGACAGTTGATGATCTCGGTGGCCATCAGGCCGCCTCCGAGGACTGCGACGCTCGGGGATCCGCCGTCGCGCCCGGGGGTGTCGCTGGTGTTCATGCGCCGGTCTCCTGCCTTCCTGCCGGCTCAGCGGTGGGCGTCGTAGTCGTGGAGGCCTTCGGTGCGTGGCCGCTCGCCCGCCGATACAGGCACCAGAGCATCTGGGGCTCGAAGACCTCGGTGATCTCCAGGTGTCGGACCCTGCGGACCACGTCGACCGAGCCGATGCACGCGTCGACGGCGCCGGAGGCCGCGAGGTCGACGGCGAGGGGTTTGGCGTCGACGAACGTCCTGTCGGCCGCGGCGGGGAGGTGCAGGTCCGCGAAGACCGTCGTGGAGGGGTGCAGTGCCACGGAGCCGACTTCGTCGGGGTGCACCACGCGGTCGCGGTTGACAGCGACGCACATCGGCTTCGTCCTGCGCACCCAGGTGCGCGAGATCTCCATCCGCCCGACGTACCGGAAGTGCAGGCCGACCCATGAGTCGGATATCGCTCGGTCGTCGCGGGCCGTGTAGCCGGCGCAGATCAGGGCGTATGAGTCCTCCTGCCACGCGACCTCCATGGCGCGTGGAAAGGACTCGACGAGCTGGACAGGGCCGAGGGCGCGGGCGACGTGGTGGGCGTCGGTGTCCGCCGGTCCGAGCGTCACCACGCTACGCGGCCCTCTCACGCGGCCGCTCCCGCGCCTGGGGCCGTCACCGCTTGGTCCAGGGGCTGTTCCGCCTGCTCTCTGCCACGAGCAGCCCATTCGACGACGCGTGGAGCCAGGAGGGCGAAGGCCAGATACACCAAGGCGAGAGTGGCCCAACCCGCCTGTCCCATGGAGACGCACACGAGCGTGGCGAGGAGCGGTCCTGCCATCGCGAACGCGTCCGAGCCGAGTTCGAAGACCCCTTGGTATAGGCCGAGGCTGGTACGCGGGGCCAGCGCCACCGACAGCTCGAACTCCGCGGCCCCGTACCAGATCTCGCCGAAGGTGAGGAGCGTTCCCATGACGACAACGGCCAAGGCCACCAGCCAGGGAGAGGAATGCGAGAAGGCGGCCAGTATTCCGAACCCGAGCGCCAGCCACAGGCCGGACTTCCTCCAGGCACCCAGGGCGTCGCGATAGTTGTGGACAGTGGAGGAAGCACGCACCTGCAGGAGCACGGTGAGTACGAAGTTCACGAAGAACACCAGCGACGTGAGCGAGCGCGGTACACCGCCGTGCGCGGCGATCCACAGTGGAAGGCCCAGGAAGAACACCTGCTGGTGGAAGCCCAGAAGACCGTTGAGCAGGCCGACCGAGCAGTACTTGACGTCCTTGAGCGCGGCGCGCACCCGCCCTCCGGCCCGGTCGCGCGGTGCCGTGGCAGGGACCTTGGCAGGGACCTTGGCCCAGCACTGGACCACGGCCGCCGACACGAAGCTGGCGCAGTTGATCAGGAAGCCGACCTCGAAGGCGGCCGGCGAGGCGTCGACCAGGATGATCGCGCTGATTCCCATCCCCGCGGCGAGACCGATATTGGACGACGCGTTCATCTGTGCGCGTAGGACGTTGCGCTGGTCGCCTCCCGCGCCGGCCACCAATACGTTGCGTCCCAGGCGCACCGCCTGGGACGCAACTTTGCCGAGCGTGACCAGCAGGGTGAACGCCACCACATCCCTGATGAGGATGAGGAGACCGGCCACCAGCGCCTGAGCGGCATAGCCGAGCGCCAGCACTGCTCGCGGCCCTACGAGGTCGCAGGCCCTGCCGACCGGGATGTTCATCAGCATCCCGACGAGGCTCGCCAGGAGCAGCCCGGTGCCGACCTGCACGGCGGAGATGTGGACGATAAGGATGAGGTAGAGAGGGAAGATCGTGAAGTGGACCCCCGTACCCGCGCTGTCAATAAGACTGGCCAGAACGAACCTGCGCTGAGTAGCGGAGCGCGGAACGTTCTGGGTCCACCACATCTTTGGTGAAATCATTCTCTCACCCAATACATTCGCTGCGGCCGGTTCGACCGGCCAGGGTCAGTTCAATTCGGTTCGATAAGCCTGTGCGTCGGCGGCCGGGTCGAGGTCTTCCAAGAGGTCAAGACACTCGATCGCAGATTCACGGTCACCAAGCTCCCGCTGGCATTCGTAGGCCCTGAAAGCTCCCACGGCGCCCCGTGCTTCGCCGCCCTGAGCACTGCGGACGAAATGGTCCGCCGCTTCAGAGAGCCGGCCGGCCTGGGCGAACACCTCGCCGATGTAGTACTGGCTCTCGGCGTAGTGCGGCTCGATCTTGTCGATCTCCGCGATCACATCCGCGATCTCGTCCGGGTCATGGCCAACCTGGTTCTTGACGGTGACTTCCAGCAGAAGCCGGTGGTTCTCCTGCCACAGGTGGCGGATGAGCTCGTCGCCGGACTTCTCAGCTTCCGCCGCGAGGGCCTTGTCGGCATCGCGTGTCGACCGCAGGTCCAGCAGTGTGGTGTCCCGCTCTTCCATCCGCCACGACCTGAGTGCCTTCATCCGGTGGAACCGGCTGGTCACCAGAGCGGCGAGCCACGGCTCGTGCACGTCGAGCTGCCCCAACATCCTCTCGGCCCGGGCGAGTTCCTCATCGACCCTGACGAAGTCGCTTTCCTTACGCAGCACGTGGCCGGCGAAGCTGACCGTCACAAGGAGGCGCAGCGCCGGCTCCGTCGCCTTGTTGCTGAGGATCCGCAGCGCGGACACGCTGGGCTCGTGGTGGAGGTCGCGCTGCCGTACGACCCTGGAGTGCTCGTAGCAGTAGTGCTGCTCCAGGGGGTCGGGGCTCTCCGGGTTCGGGCGCGGCGCTTCCAGCAGGGGCAGGCTGGCGGTCAGGCTACCCAGCACGGCTGTGGCCTGTAGGCGGCGCAGCGGGGAGGCTCCGTGCAGCTCCTCGTGCCACGTCTCTCGCAGTTCGGCCATGGCGGGCGACAGCTCGACGTCGGATCCGATCTGGTCCGCGGCCCGCGCCTGACCGAGGACCCATGGCCGCAGACCGCCCGCGGCGTAAGTCGAGAACCAGGGCCGCGAGAGGGTGTCCGCGGCGTCGCGCTTGCGCGACTGGTGCCAGGTGAGGGAGGCATTGAGGGCGAGGAGATGGCTCGCTGGGTCCGACTCGAGCGTGATCCAAGGGAGCCACATGCTCTGTAGGGCCGAGACGTCCAGGCGCTTGGCTTCGCGGAATGGTTGTTCGCTCAGCGTACGGTTGTACGGGATGGGGTAGCCCTGCGACATATGGCCTCTTCGTATTCTTTTACGTTCTTGCACGCCGACGCGAGCATTCTGGGAATTGAACAGGAAATGGCGGGGGCCCGGGAAGAGCCCCCGCCATTTTCGTTGACTCAGGAGGTGCACTTGCCCATCAGCTGGCCAAGAGCGCGAGCGTTCTCGCGGATCATTTATCTACACCCCCTTTCGGGGTTTCGTTGAAGAACTTGGTTCAGGAGGTGCACTTGCCCATCAGCTGGCCAAGAGCGCGAGCGTTCTCGCGGATCATTTATCTACACCCCCTTTCGCTCTCGCTGGATTGATCGACGGGAATTCTGGCCCGTCATCCGGAGTGCGTTCCGGGAGAATCGGAAAGCCTCACTCCGGCGTACCGGTCCCTCCGGCGGCCGGCCGCCGAGGGGATCCGAACTCTGGGGGGCGTCCGTGGGGCCCGCCGTCAGGGGCCGCGCCCTCAATGGGGGCGGGTTCACTGTCCGCGAGGGGGCGCGGAGGGGCGGGGTCGTCGTTACCCCAGGACGTGTTGAGGAGCGCGACGCCGAGCGACTGATATGGGTCGGCCTGGAGCCCTCGGGTGACCGTTGACACGCCCGCGCCGCTCGGTGACGTGAGCGGTGCCGGTCCGCTGGCGCCGGCAGGTGTCGCGAGGGCATACAGAGCGGTCATGGTCGCAGCGGCGCCGACAGCAGTGCGGAGAAAACGGTTCACAACGAGATCCTTCATGACATAGGCGTCGAAGAGGAGCGAACAGTGGCCCTACGGATAGTGGCGTCGTTCCTGCCGATGTCAGGATTCTTTCCTGTACGCCCCCGCTGGACCAGGCATGATGCCCGTCATTAAAGTGTCAGATCTACAGAGGACAGGGGGACGAAATGCCTCATACGGACATAACTGGCAACTTAGATGCATCGATGGCAAGAGGGGTGGCGGCGACCGCGCAAAGCGCCGGGCGTGCCCCCCTCCCAAACACTCCGGGCGTCTCTGACGACTGGGAGTTGGACTGGCGCGTCTATGACCATGTGCGTGCGCACGGCCACCTAGATCCCTCTGCCCTCGCCGGAGACCTCGACATCGATGAACGAGAAGCCGGCGCAGCACTGGACCGACTGGCCACGCGGCACCTGGTCCGCTTCAACCCGACAGCTCCCCATCAGGGACGCGCCCTGTTGCCGCAGACAGCCCTCACAGACCTCACCGCCGAAGTCGAGGCCCGCATCGCTGCCGAAACCGCCGCCCATCGGCAGCGCCTGGCCGCCCTGTGTGAGGACATCCATCGCTTCACACGCATGAGCCACTCCGACATACCGGATACCGACCCGGGCGCGGTGACAGTCCTGCCCGACATCACGGCAGTCCACGCACTGCTGGAGCAGGAGGCCGCCGCCTGTCGCGACGAGGTCATCGCCTGTCAGCCCGGCGACGTCTCCCGCAACCCCGCCAACCTCGAACCGGCCCTGGCCCGCGACCGCGCCCTCCTCGAACGCGGTGTCCGCATGCGTACCTTGCAGCAGCACTCGGTCCGCTTCCACGGCCCCACCCAGGCCTACGTCGCCGCGGCCACCGCCCTGGGCGGCGAGTACCGCACCGCCCACGAACTCTTCGGCCGGCTCATCATCTTTGATGACACTGTCGCGTTCCTGCCCGCCGACACCACCACCTGGGGCGCCGTCGTCGTCCGAGAACCCCACCTCATCGCTTACCTTCGTGGCATCTTCGAGCAGGCCTGGACCCACGCCACGGTCTTCGTCGACCCCACCACTCTCGGCTCCGAAGGCCTCGAACGGGCTGCCCGCGACATCGACGCCACCCTGCTGAGACTGCTCGCCGCAGGCCTCAAGGACGAAACAATCGCCCGCCGCCTGGGCCTGTCGCTGCGCACCATCCGACGTCGTGTCGCAGACCTGCTCGAACGCCTCGGCGCCGAGAACCGCTTCCAGGCCGCCGTCATCGCCACCCGCACCGGTCTCCTCGACGCCCCCGACAACGGGCCCACCCTGTCCTGACTGCCCCTGCCAGACGTTGCGGTCCGCAGAGTCACCTCGGTGAACTTGTCCATGGGAGGCCCGTTCCACTCGTCGTCGTAGAACGCTGCGTCCAGGTGCGTCACCGGGGCGTTGAGGATTCTGCCCAGTTCGCGGGCCATGTGGGACTTGCCGCTGCCGCCGCAGCCGACGATGGCGGGCACTACGACTTCGACCCCGACGTGCTGGCCTCCTACCGGCCCACGGGGAAAGGCCGAGTCGAGCGGCAGGTGCTGATCGTCCGCGATCATGTTCTGGCGGACGCGCCTTCTCGTCCATCGAGGAAATGAACGCCGCGTTCACCGCCTGGGTGCCGCTGCGGCGGGCGCAGGTCCACGGCACCCACGGCGAGATCATCGGTCTGCGGGCGGTCCGCGACCACGTGGCCCTGCGGCCGCTGCCACAGACGCCTTATGTAGTCACACAGCGACACCTTCGCCACGTCGGCAAGGACTGCCTCGTCGCCTTCGACGCGAACCTCTACTCCGTGCCTGCCCGCAGGGTCCGGCCGCGCCAGCTGGTCGAGGTCAGGGCCACGAAGTCCCAGATCATGCTGCATTCCACGGTGCCCGGTCACAGCGGCGAGACCTTGCTGGCCACCCATGCACGGGCTCTCGGTCGGGGCGCCCGGGTCGTGGATCAGAGGCACTGGGACGGCCTGCCCACGGGGTCCGTACGTCGCGTCACAACCGGCGACGGAAGCCTTCCTCTGTCCCGCCGGCAGAACGCAGGCACCGAATCCGGGCCGCTGGCGGCCCTGCTGAACCGGACCGCGGTCACCCAGGTCGAGGTCGGCCGCCGCCTTTGTCGGTCCATGACGAACTGACCGGCACCCGACCCTTCACCACCAAGCCGATCACGAGGGGAACGTCTTGAGTGAGCTGGTCTCCACCCGCATCCGCAACACGGCCGGCAAGCTGGGGCTGCCCCACTTGGCCGAGGCTCTGACTCAGTACGCTCAGCGGGCTGACAAGGCCAAGATGGGTCTATGCGGGCCCGCTCGCGCGGAGCCGGGCCAGTCACAACCACACGACCGGGGCTGCCCGGTCCTTCGACAGGCGCTCGGCCTCCAGCCGGATCAACGTGCCCTCGAACAGCGGGAGTTCGCCTGCATGGTCGAACCAGGCGGCCCGGTGGGTCAGCCGCGGGTGGACCCGGTGCCACGCCTGCGTGACCGCCTTGCCGTGGTTCGTCGTGGCGGTGCGGGTGATGACGGCAGCTCGGGCCAGGTCTCGGGCTTGGCGAAGCGGAACTCCGGCCCGCGCTTCGGCGGCCGGCCGCCCCTGGGATCGTGAACCCTTGCAGGCTTCGGCAGTCGCATCACTCGGTCACCGCGGACGCGCCCCACCAGCTCGACGGGCAGGTCCCGAAGCACCCAGGCCAGCCCGGTCACGTCGCACCCGGCATCGGTCGCGATCACGATGTCCGGCTCGCCAGGCGACACTGACCTGCCCGGATGAATCGTTCGACGAGTCACGGGGCTGGGCAGCGGTCACCGCGATGGGCATCGTCAGCCGGGCCGAGTCGGACCGCGTCACGGATCGGAGTTCAACGGTGAGCCGCCCCAGGGGACTGCCGTTGCCTCCGGGGCGGCCCCTTCTGGCCTGCGTCGTTCCGTGGGACTTCAGGGTGAGGGCGCGTGTGGTGCCGGGCCGGGGGCCGGGCTCTGGGTGAGGCGCTGTGTGTGCGTGGTGGTGGGCATGGGCCGGTCCGGCTCAGGGGCGGTTTCCTGCGCCAGGCCGTTGAAGGTGGCGAAGACCAGACGTTCGGTCTGGCATTCGACGCCTTGCCGGTCGTCGATGTGTACGAGACCGTCGATGAGCAGGACAGCCAGGCCGTGGATGGCGGCCCAGACCACGAATTCGGCGCCCGGGCGGGCTCCCGCGGGCAGGTGGCCCGTGTCGGTCAGACGGTCGAGTTCGGTGGTGAGCACTTCGTGCGGGTGGGGTGAGATGGCGGACTGCGCCGTTGTGGCGCCGCCGCGGAAGACGAGCCGGGCGACGGCCGGGTCCTCGACGGCCCAGGTGACATAAGCGCGCCCGCATGCGGCGAGACGTTCGGGGCCCTGCTCCGGCGCCGCGTCCATGGTGTCGCGCAGGCGATTCCCCAGCCGGGCCAGCACGACCTCGGACAGGGCGGATGCGAGTGCGTCACGCGAGCCGAAGTGGTGGTAGGCGGCGCTGGGGCTGACACCGACCCGTGCCGATGCCTCACGCAGTGACCAGCCGTCGGCACCCCGCTCTCGTACGAGGGTCTCCGCCGCGTCGAGCAGCGCGCCGCGCAGGTCCCCGTGGTGATATCGCTCCTTTGCCATGTCTTCATCTTAGCGGTGCTCTGATTGAGTGTTACGCTCGGATCGAAATCTCAACGCTGTTCAGATTGATCTGGAGTTGTGCCATGTGTCCCACCGACCCCACGCCTCTCGCCTCCGACGGCGCGCCGGATGTCCTGCACAGCCCCCCGCCCGTCATATCGGGATCTCCCGTCGAAGTGTCCGAGGGCGTTTTCGTCATCCCGGACCGCCGCGTCGAGTTGGTCCCCAACATCGGCATCGTCCTCGGGGAGAAGGCCGCGCTGGTCATCGACACCGGCATCGGCCCCCGCAACGGTGCACTGGTGCTGGAGCAGGCCCGGCGCCTGGCCGGCGACCGCCGCCTGTACCTGACCCTGACCCACTTCCATCCTGAGCACGGCTTCGGCGCGCAGGCGTTCAAGGGTGCCGCCACGATCGTCTACAACAGCGGCCAGCGCGCCGAACTGCGGCGCAAGGGAGCCGGCTACCTCGGCATGTTCAAGGGCCTGAGCCCCGCAGTCGCTGCCGAACTCGAAGGAGTCGAACTGGTCGACCCCGATCTGGTCTACGAGGGCGAGGCCGAGATCGACCTCGGAGGCCGTACCGTGCTGCTGCGTGAGGTCGGTCCCGCGCACACCGGGTCCGACCAGATCGTCCTTGTGGACGGCCGGGTGCTGTTCGCCGGCGATCTGCTGGAGACCCGTATCTTCCCGATCGCGCCGTACTTCCCGCCCCACGACACCGACGTGGACGGCGAGGGCTGGATCGGCGTGCTCGACCAGCTCGCCGCACTCGCCCCGCAGACCATCGTTCCCGGCCACGGCGAGGTCACCGACGCCTCGCTCATCCACGACGTCCGCGACTACCTCACCTACGTCCGCGACGAGGCCCTGCGGCTGCGCGAGCGCGGCGCCACCGCCGACAAGACGGCCGCCACCATCGCCGAGAACGCCCGTACCCGCTGGCCTTCCTGGGAACGCCCCGAGTGGATCGGCCTCGCCGCCCGCGCCTTCTACGACACCAACGCACCGGCCTGAACCCCGCCACCCGCCGTCATCACCACTCAGGCCCTGAGCCTCAGCGCCGAGGAACCCGGCACCACCATCACGACCCACCTGGCTCCGGAGCGGGCGCCCGGAAATCGCACGGAGAGATCCCGTGGCGACCGCGTACGTTCTGCCCCCGCCCCAGGAATTCCGGCCGGCACCTGCTGCCGGTGACGCCGACGAGCGAAGCCCCCGCTCCAGCGACACGCCCGTGCGTCCGCGCGCACCGACGCGGAAACAACCCATCCGGGCTTCAGGCCACCCCACGAGGAAAGGCACCAGATTTCGTGTCCACTCCACTTGACCCCGGCCGGCCACTGGCCGAGGAGCGTGCCCCAGGCAATCGCCGGGAGCACGGCATCACGGCCTACGCCAGGATCTTCGACGTCCCCGAACAGGACGTCGCCCACTCCTTCGCCACCCGCGTCGGCACCCCGTTCGCCGAGGAGGCGCTGCACGCCGCCGGCGGAGCCGCCTGGTCGCATCCCGCTCTCACTGGACGCGACCGCAGCATCGCCATCATCACCGCCCTGGCCGCCCAAGGGGTCAGCGGGGACCGCCTTCTCACCCACCTCGCGCTGGCGCGACGCCACGGACTCGACAACCAGGCGCTCACCACCCTCATGACCCTGCTGGCCGGCTACATCGGGTACCCCCGAGCCTCCCAGGCCATGGAGACCGTCCACACCATGTACGCCGCCACCCCGCAGGACACCACTGCTGTAACTCCTTGACCACTGAGTCAAGTTGGTTGGCAGGCGGTTGGTGCGGCGCTGGTAGCGCTCCACGACGCCGAGGACCTGTTCACGGAACGTCTGCCGCGGGCAGCCGAGCACCGGGCAGACCAGGCGCCGGACCCGCACCGACGCCACGACCCGCCGCCCTTCCACCGGCACGTCCGCGATCACCCACCCGTGGAAGCCGTGCACCCGCCCCGTCGCCTGCCCGCACGCCGGGCACGGCACTGGATCCCCTCGGGTCCGCGCGGACACCCGGATGGCCCCGCCCTCGCCCGTCACGCCCTCGACGACGAGGGCCGACAGTCCCGAAACACCACACCCACAAGCTCGTTGACCTCAACCACATGCCATGCCAACGACGACAGTCACGCTTCGCTACCACCGATTACGGGACGGAGCCGCTCAACGAACAGCCCCTCACGGGGTGCATCGTTCCTCCTTCGCGAGCGGGGGCGGCGTGGTCCACCGACCCATTCGGTGCACAGTTCCAAAGTGGAACGACAGGCCAAGATGGTGCGATGTTCCAATTTGGCTCGGCGCTCCAAATCTGTCATATTTGAGCATGCCAACACGAGCACGCCCCACTCAGCGGCGTAACCAGGTGCTCTCCCGCGAGCAGATCATCGCCACCGCGATCGACCTTCTCGACACCGGTGGCGAGGGGGCTCTGACCGTCCGGGCGATGACTGATCGCCTCGCCACCGGGTCAGGGGCGATCTACTACCACGTCGGCAACCGGGACGAGCTGCTGGACGCGGCGGCGGAAACCGTCATCATCGCCGCCCTGGCCGCCCGGCCCGCGTCGACACCCGAGGATGAGATCCGCGCGGTCTCCCTGGCCTTGTTCGACGCCATCGCCGAACACCACTGGCTCGCCACGCGGCTGACCCTCCAGATCATCCGCAACCCCGTTGGCCCGGTGACGGTGGGGATCTTCGAAAGGCTCGGCCAGCAGGTGAGCGCCCTGGGCGTCCCGCAGGCTCGCTGGTTCTCTGCGGCCTCGACGCTCGTCCACTACATCCTCGGCGCGGTCAGCCAGAACGCCCGCGTCGAGGGCGACACCTTGGGCGTCGGCCCCAAGGCGGACCGCGAGGAATTCTTCGAGGCGACCTCGCAGACCTGGCAGGACCTCGATGCCGAGGCCTACCCGTTCCTGCACGCCATCGTCGGCCAGGTCAGGGAGCACGACGACCGCGAGCAGTTCCTCACCGGGATCTCCGTCGTCCTCGACGGCCTCACCCACCTGCGTTGACCCGCCGCACCCAACCGGGTCCGCCAATTGATCATTCCTTGAAGGGAAACCTCTCATGCATGACGTCATAGTCGCGGGCGGCGGACCGGTCGGCCTGTTCCTGGCCGGCGAACTGGCCCTGGCCGGCTGCTCGGTCCTGGTCCTTGAACGAGACCAGGGAATCTCCTCGCCGCTGAAGGCGCTCCCGCTCGGGATGCGGGGCCTGAACGCCGGCTCGGCCGAGACGTTCCACCGCCGCGGCCTGTTGGACGCGATGCTGGACGCCTCCGGCGTCGACGCCAAGGAGGTCGGCGCAGATCCCCACGCAGTCGAGGCACCCGCGCCCCGCGACGTGTCCCATTTCGCGGGCATGAGCCTGGACGCGGCCGGCATCCACGCGCCCGCTCTGCCGCTCAGGCTGCCCAGCCCGGCGATGGAAGGGTTCATGACGAGCCTGGAAGCCGTCTCCACGGTGCTGGCCGAGCGGGCCGACACGCTCGGAGTGAAAGTCATTCGGGGCGTTCCGGTCACCGCCGTGACACAGGACGACGACGGCGTCACCGCCACCGCCGGCGGGCAGAAGTACCAGGGACGCTGGCTGGTGGGCTGCGACGGCGGACGCAGCGCCGTGCGTGAACTCGTCGGCTTCGACTTCGTCGGCACCGACCCGCTGTTCACCGGCTACGTCGCCAAGGTCACCTTCGCCGACCCCGAGCAGTTGCCGTTCGGCTTCAACGTGACACCGAACGGCATGTACCTGCGTACGCCCTGGGGGTACCTGGGCATGAACGACTTCGACGGCGGTACCTTCGACCGCTCCCAGCCGCTGACCCGCGAGCACCTTCAGGCGGTCCTGCGCCGCATCTCCGACACCGACGTGACGCTGACCGGCGTCGAGCTCGCCTCCAGCTTCACCGACCGCGCGATGCAGGTCAGCAGCTACAAGATGGGCCGCGTGCTGCTCGCCGGTGACGCCGCGCACATCCACTCGCCCCTCGGCGGCCCGGGCCTCAACCTCGGCATCGGCGACGCCGTCAACCTCGGCTGGAAGCTCGCCGCCACCGTCCACGGCACCGCACCCGAGGGCCTCCTCGACACCTACACCGACGAGCGCCACCCCGTCGGCGCCGCCGTCCTCGACTGGTCCCGCGCCCAGGTCGCCACCATGAAGCCGGGCTCCCACGCCCCCGCCCTGCGCAAACTCATCCTCGACCTGATGAACACCCCTGACGGCGTCACCCACGTGTACCGGCAGACCTCGGGGCTGTTCAACCGTTACGACCTGGGCAGCGAACAGCCACTCGTCGGCCGCAGCGCCCCCGACTTCCGCTTCACCAACGGCACACGCCTCGGCGATCTGCTGCGCCGAGGCCAGGGCGTGCTCCTGGACTTCACCCTCGACCGCGTGCTTCAGACTGCGGCCAAGGGCTGGCAGGACCGGGTCCACTACGCGGCTGGATCGGTGCACAACGACCTCGGACTCACCGCAGTGTTCGTCCGTCCGGACGGCATCGTGGCGTGGGCCGACCACCACGCCGACCCCGCAGCATTCCAGCAAGCCGCGACCCACTGGCTCGGCGACCCGCACAAATAGCGCCGGATCAAGCAACGTTTGCCCTGTCGAAGATGGCGCGTAGGCGCTGGTCGTCGACCTGGCGGTTTCGCCAGATGATGTACCGGCGGATCATGCTGCCCTGTTTCCTTGTGGTCGGCGTGGTCCGTGCCGTCGAGGGTGAAGTAGCGCAGGGCTGTGAACTGATGGGTGAGGTGCTTGTTGCGGTGCCGCTACGGCGGGGTTGATTGGTGCGAGAGAGGTCCCCTGGTGTGGATCTTGGAGGGCTCGGTGCCGGGGCCGCTGCCGTGTGGCTGTTTCGTGTGCGTCGCCGTTGTGTGGGGTGGTGGGGGCGCGGCGTTGCCTCGTTGTAGGAGGATCTTCCGGATTGGTCGATGTGCCGAGAGGCGAGCGGGAACTTGTCACCCTTGGATAAGTCTCGCGAGGGTTCTGTGTGTTTGCACCATGCTGCTGCTCCCTCGTTCCCAAAGCGTCGCCCTGGCAGGGCAGTTGTGCGCGACAGGTGGCTCAATGACGTAGCCGCTCGTGGAACGTGGGAGTCTCTTGCTCGCCGACAGCACCGAGGGGACGCGGGTGCGGGTGCGGGTGCGGGTGCTTCGACTGTGCGGATTGGCGGGTGTCCGCGCATGAAGGGCCCGCGGAGGGGCATCGCCGCCTGTGGGAAACGTGAGGTTGTTGCCTGGCGTGGCGGGGATAGGCTGACTACGCGCTTGTTTCGGTGCCCGTGGGCCTGTCTGGTCGGGGCGCTGTTCGAAAGAGGTGGTCTCATGCGGATGGCGCGTCTGCTGGTGGCCGCGCTCGTTTTGGTGGTGCTGCCCACTTCGTGCGCGGGGAGTGATGTACCGGATCGCCCGTCCGGCCGGATTGCGGTGGCCACCGGTAATCCGGGCGGTGTGTACGCGGAGTACGGGGCCGGCTATGCCTCCGTCATCGGGCAGCGGTTGCCTGAGACCTCGGCGCGGGTCTTGCACACCGGTGGGAGCGTGGAGAATCTGCGCATGGTGGAGGACGGTCGGGCGCAGGTGGGTTTCGCTCTTGCCGACGCGGGCGCTGACGCCGTCGCCGGGAGTCCGCCGTTCTCCCGGCCACTGTCGGTGGTGGCGCTGGCCGCGTTGTACGACAACTATGTGCAGCTGGTGGTCCGTGCGGACAGCCCGGTGCGCAGTGCGAAGGCGCTACGGGGGTTGCGCGTGTCGGTGGGTTCGGACGGTTCAGGGACGGCGTTGATCGCTGAACGCATTCTGAAGGTCGCGGGGCTTTCGTCGGAGTCGGATGTGAAGTCGTTGCGGCTGAATGTGCGCGAGTCGGCGGCCGCTTTGGCGGCTGGGCGGATCGATGCGTTCTTCTGGAGTGGTGGCTTGCCGACGGGGGCGATCACCGAGCTGCGCCGGGGTACGGAGATCCGGCTGGTGGACCTGGGTGACGTGGTGGGTGAGCTGACGCGGGCCTATGGCGAGCTGTATACCGAGACCACGGTGCCTGCTGTCGTCTATGGGGCGCAGAGTGCGGTGACGACGGTGAGTGTGCCGAATTTCCTGGTGGTGCGGCGCGACATGGCGGATTCGGAGGCGTACTGGCTGACGCGGTTGCTGTTCGACGGCCAGACGCAGTTGATCGGGGCGCATCCGGAGGCGCGGCGTCTTGACCGGCGGTCGGCGATCGCCACGCATCCGTTGGAGCTGCATCCGGGTGCTGCCCGTTGGTATCGGCAGTCGCATCCCTGAGAGGGTCAGGGGGTGCCTGCGGGGGGCTGGGGATCTGTGGTGGGGGACGCCTGGGGGGCTGCGGGTAGTCGTATGGTGACGGTGAGTCCGTGGGGGTGTGCCGCTGCGAGGCGGAGTTCGCCGCCTCCGGCTTCCACGAGGATGCGGGTGAGGGCGAGTCCGAGGCCGGTACCGGGGACGTTCTGGTGGCGTGTGCTGCGCCAGAATCTGCTGCCCGCCTGGGCGAGTTCTTCCGTCGTGAGTCCGGAGCCCTGGTCTTCGACGCTCACCTCCACGATGCCGTGTTCGTTGTCCGCCGGTTGGCTGTGCGGCAGGCCGGTGGTGTCGCGACCCGGGTCGTGGGGGGCGCGTGTGACGCGGATGTCCACGGGTGAGCCGTCGGCGAATTTGAGGGCGTTGTCCAGGAGGGTGTCCAGGGCCTGGTCGAGGCACTCGGGCAGGGACAGTGCGCTGATGCCGGGGGGAATGCGTGTGGTGAGGGGGACGCCTTCGGCGGCGAAGGCGGCCCGCCAGGCGTCGGCGCGGTGGGCGACCACAGTGGATACGTCGACGGGTGTCCGTTCTGCCTCGGATGCCTCCGCTCGGGCCATGCGCAGCAGTCCGTCGAGCATCTGGCCGAACCGGTCTGCTTCTTCCACCGCGCTGTGGAGTTCGTGGAGGCCTTCGGGGTCGTTCACGAAGTCTTCCAGGTTCTCCACGCGAAGCCGGAGGGCGGTGAGGGGGTTGCGTAGCTGGTGGGAGGCTTGCGCGACGAAGGCACGCTGTTGCTCCTGGGAGGCGTGCATGCTGTCGGCCATGGCGTTGAAGCTGTTCGCGAGGCGGCGTAGTTCCGGAGCGCCGGCGCGGTCGGAGACGTGGGTCTTCAGGCGCCCGAGGGCGACTTCGTGGGTGGCGCGGTCGAGTTCGTGGACGGGGCGCAGGACCCAGCGGACGACGGGGGTGGCGACGGCGATGAGGACGATGGCAAGGGCCGTGAGGCTGGCGAGTATGACGAGGGTGAGGTAGTCCGCGACGTCGGAGCGGGCCTGGTCGGTGGGGGAGACGATCAGTACGGCGCCGAGGATGTGGCCGTCTCGTTTGATGGCGTCGGCGTGGATGAAGGGACGGTGGTCCCATGGCCACACGACGCTGGGGCGTTCGGGGGGTCGGTCGGCGAGGGCTTGGAGGAGTGCGGAGCGCACGGCGGGTTCTTCGAGGTTGACGGGGTGGGGGGCGACGACGGCTGTTTTGCGGTCGGCGTCGACGATGGCGACTTGTGAGTCGTAGAGGGTGGTGTAGCGGTCGGCGGCGGCTTGAAGGCGGGCTGTTCGTCCCGTTTCCAGGGCGGTGGCGGCCATGTCGGCGAACCAGGTGCTGTCCTGGACTCGTCCCGTGAAGGAGGTTTGGATGGTGCGGTCGGCGGTGGCGCGCACGAGGGGCACGCTGAGGGCGACGATGAGGCCGGCGACGAGGGCGCAGACGATGACGAGGAGCCGGCGGTGCACGGGGGGCTCAGCAGCCTGCCGCCGCGGGCGGCGGGATGGGGGGTGGGGTGGCGGGGTCGGTGGTGAGGCGGTAGCCGAAGCCGCGGACGGTGCGCACGAGGCTTCCGGTGCGTCCGAGTTTGCCGCGCAGGGTCGCGACGTGGACGTCGAGGGTGCGTGACATTCCGTCGTAGGCGGTCTGCCACACCTCGACGAGGATCCGGTCGCGGGATACGGCGGCGCCGCCGGCGCGGACCAGGACGGCGAGGATGTCGTATTCCTTGCGGGTCAGGGGTACGGGCTGTCCGTCGAGGGTGACTGTGCGTTGTGCGAGGTCGATGGCGAGTCCGCCGTCGAGGGTGAGGGGGGGTTCTTGGCGGGGTTGGTGGTTCATGCTGCGCCGTAGGACGGCTTCGATGCGGGCGAGGAGTTCGGCGGTGCCGAAGGGTTTCACCACGTAGTCGTCGGCGCCGCTGCGTAGTCCTCGGACGCGGTCGGGTTCGCTCCCCCGGGCGGTGACGGCGATGACGGGGACGCCGCCGCGGGCTCGTAGTTCCCGGCAGACCTCGATTCCGTCGCGGTCGGGCAGGCCCAGGTCGAGCAGGACGAGGTCGACGGGGGGTGCGGAGAGAGCCTGGGCGGCGTTCGCGGCGCGCTGGACGTCGTAGCCGTTGCGGCGCAGGGCGCCGGCGAGGGCTTCGGCGACTCGGTTGTCGTCTTCGACGACGAGTATGCGCAACGCGTCCTCCCGGTGCTTTCCTGGCTGGTCCTGCGCCCGGGGGAAATGTGTGCGGGGCAGGGTGCGGCCTTTGATACCAGCGTAGGAGTGATCCAGGTCACTGAATCCTAAACCTACGTTAAGAGGGCGGGCGTTCTCTGTCGCCGTCTCTGCACGGCTGCCACGGTCTGAGGTATCGCAGCGTTCAGTCCGAGGAGGCCGTCATGGGCATGGTGGAAGCGCCGTCCGAACCGGGACAGCGGTCAGCGGATGAGCTGGTGGCCGAGTTCGACCAGGAGCGGCCGGCCCGCAAGCTGTCCCCCGCGGTGTCGGGGGCCGTGTCCGTGGTGTGTGCCGTGTTGTCCGTATTCGTGCTGTACGCGATCTTCTTCCCCGTCGCCAAGGGCGGCCAGTACTACCTCACGCTGTTCCTCGCCGCGACGCTGCCGCTGATCTTCCTGACCCACCGCGGAACGGTTCGGGTGCCGCCTTGGGCGCTGCCGTGGCGCCGGGGTGACGGCACGAAGGACACCGACGCGGCGGCGAAGGGGGCAGGCGGGACCGGACGGCGCGACGACCCGGGCTGGTTCGACTGGATGCTGGCCGCCTGCGCCCTGGCGGTGTGCCTCTACCCGCTGCTGGAGTTCGACGCCTTCATCGAACGGCGTCAGCTGCCCACCTCGCTCGACGTGGCCATGGGCATCGCCATGATCTTCCTCGTGCTGGAGGCGTGCCGGCGGACCACCGGCTGGGTGCTCCCCGCGTTCTGTACGGCGTTCCTGCTGTACGCGTACTACGGCGGGCTGCTCCCCTACCAGTGGTCGCTGGCGCACGGCGGCTTCGACGTCGACGCGATCTCCGCCCACTTCTTCATGAGCACCGACGGTGTGTACGGCGTCCCGCTGAACGTGGCCGCCACCTACATCGTGCTGTTCACCATCTTCGGCGCCGTGCTCGACATGTCCGGAGCGGGCAGGTTCTTCATCGACCTGTCGTTCGCGGCGTTCCGCGGCTCCCGCAGCGCGCCCGGCCGCACCGTGACCGCTGCCGGTTTTCTCCTCGGCACCGTCTCGGGCTCCGGCACCGCCACCGCCGTCAGCCTGGGATCGGTCGCCTGGCCCGTACTGCGCAGGGCCGGCTACAGCAAGGAGGCGGGCGGCGGAGTCCTGGCCGCCGCGGGCATCGGCGCGATCCTTTCCCCGCCCACGCTGGGCGCCGCGGCGTTCATCATCGCCGAGTACCTCAAGACCAGCTACCTCACCGTCCTGCTGTACGCCCTGGTGCCCACGCTGCTGTACTACCTGGGCATCCTCCTGGCCGTGGAGATCGACGCCCGTAAACACCAGGCGCGGCCCGTGATCGACGAGGAGGCCGTCTCGGCGTGGAGGCTGCTGGGCCGGTTCGGCTACCACTTCCTGTCCCTGTTCATGATCATCGGTTTCATGGCGATGGGACTGCCCCCCTTTCGGGCCGTGGTCTACGCCACCGCCCTGCAGTTCCTGCTGTCCTTCCTCGACGCCCGACACCGAATGACCCCGCGCCGGCTGTACGCGGCGCTCGCCGAGGGCAGCAGGTCTGTACTCCCGGTGGTCGCCACCTGCGCCGCGGCCGGCATCATCGTCGCCGTCGTCACCCAGACCGGCCTCGGCCTGAACCTGGCCTCCGTCATCGTCGACGCCGCCGGCATGTTCGGTGACAACCCGACGGTGGAACTGGTCGTGACCGTCATCTTCGCCGCCCTCGCCGTATCGATCCTCGGGCTCGCGGTCCCGGTCACCGCCTCGTTCATCATCTCCGCGGTCATCATCGCTCCCGCACTGCTCACCTTGGGTGTGAGCATGCCCGAGGCGTACATGTTCATCTTCTACTACGCCGTACTGTCCGAGGTCAGCCCGCCCACGGCGCTGGCCGCGGCCGCCGCGGCCGCCATCACCGGCGGCAACCCGATGCGCACCATGGTGGCGACCTGGAAATACTCACTGCCCGCGTTCCTCGTGCCGTTCGCGTTCGTCCTCACCGACAACGGCTCCCGACTCCTGGGCACCGGAGGCCTGACAGGCGTCCTGTGGACGACCGCTGTCTCCGCCCTCGCGGTCGCCGCGCTCGCGGCCGCCACCGGCGGCCGCCTGCTCGGCCCGGCAGGCCCCTTGGAGCGTGGGCTGTGCGTGATCGCCGCCCTGTGCCTGCTCTACCTCGAACCCGCCGCGATCACCGCCGGCCTCATCGCCCTGACCCTCGCCGTCGGTATCCGCCTGGTACGCCGCGGGCAGCGCTCCCCCACCCCCCGCACCAGTCCCACACTCCCCACAGGTCCCGGCCTTCAGGCCGAAGCCGTCACGGAAGGACACCTCCCCTCATGAAGCACCCCACGCGCACCACTCGAACCACACGCCTGGCCGTCCCCGCCCTGGCACTGGCCCTCGCGCTCGCCGCGACCGCCTGCGCGGGAGGCAAACAGGACGACAAGGGGGCCGCGAACAGCGGAAAGGGAGGCCGGCTCACCATCGCCACCGGACCCACCACCGGCGTCTACTACCAAATCGGCGGCGGACTGGCCGAACTGATCTCCGACAACATCAACGGCTACCGGGCCACCGCCGCCACCACCGGCGCCTCCGTGCAAAACATCCAAGGCCTCCAGGCCGGAAGCTACGACATCGCCTTCTCCCTCCTCGACACCGCACAGGACGCCGTCGAAGGCAAAGGCAGCTTCGACAAACCACAAGCCGTCGAAGCCCTCACCCGCCTGTACCCCAACTACACCCAGATCCTGGTCCGAACAGACTCCGGGATCACCTCCCTTCAGGACATGAAAGGCAAACGAGTCTCCACTGGGGCACCCAACTCCGGCACCGAGGTCATCGCCAGGCGCCTGCTGAACGCCGCCGGCCTGGACCCCGCCAAGGACGTCGCGGCACAACGACTGGCCCTGCCCGAATCGGTGGACGCCATGAAGGACAACACCATCGACGCGCTCATCTGGTCCGGCGGCCTGCCCACCGGCGGCGTCACCGACCTCGTCACCAGCCTCAAGGACAAAGTCCGCTTCCTCGACGTCACCACGCAACTCCCCGCGCTGAGCAACACCCACGGCGGCGTCTACCAAAAGGGAATCATCCCCGCGGCCGTATACCACCAGCCGGCCGACGTGCCCACGATCGTGGTCCCCAACGTCCTGCTCGTCAAAAAGGGCTTCGACCCCCAACTCGCGGGAAAGATCGCCGACCTCGTCTACGCCAAGAAGAACGCCCTTGAGAAAGTCAACGCCGCCGCCACCGAAATCGACCCCGCCCAAGCCGGCAACACCGCCCCCGTCCCCCTCAACCCCGGCGCCGCAAACGCGCTCAAGACCCTCACCCAAACGCCCTGAGAGCCCTCCCCCACGCCCCCGCCCCCGGCCCCGACCGGCGGCCACCCGACCACCAACCACCGTTCAGCCACTCCCCCCCACCTCCCGATCCACTGCCCAGGGCGCCCGCGCTCCCCGGCCCTCGTGCCGGACCGCCGCCCTCCCCCAAGGGTGATCACGATGTGCGCCACCGGACCGTCACACTCCCGCAGCTTCCCGATAGCCGCGGACATACAAGCAGTACCGAAAACCCGCCGACTCGTACTCGCCGTCGTCCGCGGATGGAACCTGCGACTCACCGGCGAAACACTCGACGAACTCGCCCTGCTGTGCAGCGAGATCATCGCCAACGCCGTACGACACACCACCGGACCATCCACCGTCACCGTCCGGTGGACCGGCACACGTCTACGCGTCGAGGTCACAGACACCGCACCCGAGTTTCCCTCTCCGCGAGGATGCACACACCACGCCGAGAGCGGCCGGGGCCTCATGCTGATCGCCGCCATCGCCACCGACTGGGGCACCACACCCACCCCGACAGGAAAAGCCGTGTGGTTCGAGATGACACCGCCGCCCCCCACACCCCACGGAATCGGACACGGCCCCTTCCAGGCAAGCCCCGGGAAACCGACGACGCCCACACCCAGGCCACCGTGCGCGGTCCGCGACGCCGCCCTGCAGACGTACGGGGCGGCATGAACGCACTGACCCGCGCCCCGATCAGCGAGGCACTCCAGGGCTCACCACGCATGCCACACGAGACAAAGACGCCGATCCGGCCGGACTGCTCGCCGGACGTGCGGGCCGGGCACGACCGCGGATCAGGTCGGTCGGTCTGCTGCTGATGGTGCTGACGCCGGATTCTGTGGGCCGACGGCCCGGTGCCCCCGGGCGCTGGACACACCCACAGGCAGCGTTCGGCAGCGACGGCCGCGCGGCGGCCGCGCTGCACCCCGGCGGCCGGGGCGAAGGCCCTCGAGCGGCTTCAGGCATCGTCGACGTCCGGGTCACCTTGGTTGTGCGCCCGGCCGAAGACATCCCGAGCCACGCCCCATATCCCGTCGTCCACCTCGCACACGGTGCGGCCAGCCAAGACCAGACCGCCCGCCGCGACCTCGACCAGGACGGCCTGAGCCATCCGCTGGGCCTCCACCAGCCGCAAGGCCCGCAGAGCTCATCCATCCGATCGGGTCCCGCCATGACCTTGCTCCTCCCCCTGCCGTACGTCCACACTTCCCTGCGAGTCAACCCGCCCGCCAGCCAGTTGCGCAGTGGTCGCCTCACCAGTTCCCGCGCCCGCAGCAGGGCCGCTCGTCCGCGACCGGGATCCGGTCGATCGCTTCGAACAACGCCAACGGCGGATGCTCCTCCCGTGTTTGCGGTGCGGGCGCCGCCCACATCGTGCGCCACAACGCGACGTCACCCCCCACCGTGGCACGTCCGGTTTGCGGGATGCTGCGGCCGAGGAAGCGGCCGCAACGGGCGATCTTCTCCGCCAAGATCGGCGGGGACTCCGTGCCGTTGTCGACCTCCACGAACAACAACGGCAGCGCAGTGTGGGGCTGCGGTGAACACCATGTCGGCGCGGACACTGCCTCGACCCGGCGCCGCGAAGCTCCCGGTCACCGGCGAGGGCACTTCCGTCGACCAGGCTCCGATCGGGCCCAGGCCCGGCGGGCGCTCCACCGGCGTCGGAGTCGGCGCCGGCACGGCGCCCTTGCGGACCACGGGCGCGGTCGGTTCGGGCAGGGTCTGCAGGAACGCCCGGTCCAGGACCACCGCGGCCGCCTCCAACCCCGCAGGCGTCAACACCCGGAGACTGCCCAGCTCGGCCCTGCGACATCACAAGATCCCCGACAGAGCCGAAAAACGTGAACGCTCACAGGCGCACTCGATCACCCCATCACCCAACCGGAGCACAGCATTCCGTAACTACGGCTATGCGCACTTCTTCGCACAGACACACGGAAATCGCAGCTCCACACGAATTTGCCCGCCCGACCTGGTGACACCTTGCCGACGGCACCCAGCAGGCCCGATTCACGCGGGATGCGCGGCTCGATCAGTGAGCGGCATTCGAGGCCGACAGGCCCTGTGCCACGACCGGGACGGCGCAGGGCGACGTCGCACCCGGGTGACCATGCGCAGCGAGAACGTTTGGGCAGCAGCAGCCACCGACGCCGGAACTGGAAACGGCTGAATCGCGCGAGCACCTTCCCCTCGGCCCGGAACTCCACAGGCGCCGCTGGTGGACCGCCGCGACATCGACACCCGCCACACGGCCGGTGACCAGCGAAGCACCCCCGGCGAAACCGCCGTTCGATACCTGGTCGCCGAACTCACCGGACCCGACAACCACCAGCCCAGCGCGGCCGACCTCGCGGCCCGCGACCAGATCGGCATCCGCAGCGCACGACACCGCATCCAAGCCGCACGCCAACTCGGCGACGAGCAAGCCGGCCCGCCCTGACACACCGACCGCATCCTGAGGGTCGGCCGGTCCTCGGCATGTCGCGCGCGGACGCAGGGTCGGACGGAAGGCCGGGACGCGGAGTCGTCGGCCTGCGTGATCGACGCCCAGAGCGTCAAGACCTCCACCAGCGTCCCCGCGGCGGGCCAGGGCATCGACGCCGGGAAGAAGATCGTCGGACGGAAGCGGAGCATCGTCACCGACACACTCGGCCTTCTCCTCGCAGTGTTGGTCACCGCGGCCAGCGTGCAGGACTCCGTGGCCGGCACCGCGCTGCTCGACCAGGTCGCCGCCGAGCACCCCCGCATCCGCAAGGTGTGGGTCGACGGCGGCTACCGTCAGCACCTTGTTGAGCATGCCGCCACACTCGGCATCGACATGGAGATCACCACCCGCAAGCCCGGGACCAGGGGATTCATCCCCATACCCAAACGGTGGGCGGTCGAGCGCACCTACGGCCGGCTCATGCTCCACCGCCGCTTGGCCCGCGACTACGAAACCCTGCCCATCCGCTCCGAAGCCGTCATCCACATCGCCATGACCGACCTCATGGCCCGCCGCCTCACCAACGAGAACACCATCTCCTGGCGCGACCCAAAGAAGGCCACACAACACCTGATTCCGGGATGAAACAGCGGCATAAAAAGCGGCCTGGCCCTACCCGCAGGGCCGGACCTGGGAGACTAGGGATCATGACCGACCGTCGACCGCTCTCGCTGCCCGCCTTCTCCGAGCCCGCTTCCGACGCTCCCGTACCCGCCCAGGCGGGTGGGCGCCGGCTGATGCCGGTCGAGCAGGGCGCCTACTTCCGCCAGCCGCCCGGCGAGCCCGAGCCCGCCCCGGCCCGACGTCCACTCGCCCCCGGCGGCCTCACCTTCTCAGACCCGGACCGCCATATCTGAGCGCTACCACCACGAATTGCGTCACGTCCAGGACCAGCTCACCACCTAGCCCCACCGCCCGGTGTGCCGGCGCCTCCACCTGGACAGTGGTCGTGGCCGGCCCGGCTCCCGCCTCGGATACCGTGTTCCTCTACGGGGTGCCATAACGGATGTGACGCCCCCCACCGGAGGTAGCAAGCGTATGAGTTCAAAGCGCAGCAAGAATCCAGCTCTGCCCGTACTTGACGACGCATTCCGACTCGAGTCGGTCAAGGGCGCCGAAGAGTCCACCCGTGACTTGGCCGCGCGGCTGGCCACCACCGACCTGCGCCGCGTTTCCCACCCGGGCCGGGTCACCTGGGAGCCCACCGATCAGGCCGAGCCCGTACCGGCCCCGCCGACTGTAGTCGACGGTGACGGGGACCTGTGGCTGCGGGACCGGGGCACTGGCACCTGGACCATGCCCGAGTTCAACCCGAAGGAGTTCCCGGCCCGCTGTGGCGAGGTTCTGACGTGGAACCAGCTTGCCCGCGAGTTCGGCCCGCTTACCGCACTGGCCGACGACCGCCGCATCGGCGGCGGCCGGCGCTGACCGCGCAGCCTTCTGGGATGACCGCGCCCCTGAAGCGCCCGTTACGGGTAGCTGGGAGCTCCAGCTCACCGCCGAGCTCGACGATGGCGACGAGCAGGTGAGCGTGGGGGTGGCGTGCGACGGCCTCGAGCAGCGTGGGGCGGGCCTGGCGCCACCCGATGTCCTCGGTGCGGCCGGCGTCGGTGGACCAGCCGGGTAGCGGGCGGCCTTCAGTTGCCGTGGTGAGCGCGCGGCCCAGCTCGCCGACGGCGGCCGCCGGGCCGGCGCCGAAGGCCCGCGCTTCGGCGGCGGCCTCGGCGAGGACGTCTTCGTCCAGGTCCTCGAGGGCCTCACGCCACGGAGCGGCCGCAGCGTCGAAAGCGGCCAGGGCGGCGTGCAGCTCGGCGTCGAGAGCGGCGGGCGAACACGGCAACGGGGTGCTGATGAGGATTCGCGAGGATCCCCAGGGTCGCTCTTCCCCTCAGCTGGTTGGGGATTGAACGCTCTGGGGAGCCTGGGGATCGAGGAGCGGAGAGAAGGCGTCTCGGAGATTCTTCGGGCTCTCGGTAGTGGAGGGCAGTCATCCCCACTTCGCGGGCGGCGGTGACGTCGGCGGCGGTGTCGTCGATGAACAGGCAGCGGTGGACTGGCGCCCCGACTCGTTCGGCGGCGATGAGGTAGACACGCGGGTCTGGCTTCGCGACACCGATGTGGGCGGTGTTCACCACGGCGTCGGCGAGGACGTCCAGCCCCTGCCGAGCGAGATCCGAATCCAGCTGCGTGGTCGCGTTGGAGACCAGGGCGACGGTGACGGCCTTGCGGGCGCGCTTGAGCAGGGCGACGACCTCTTGATCAACGCGTGGCATGAGGTCGGACCAGGCGGTGACCACGGCGCGGGCGCGGTCCATTGATCCACACGCTTCGGCGATGTCTGCGGTCACCGTAGAACGCCATTGCTCATCGGTGATCTTGCCCGTGATTGCGGGGTGCAGTCGAGATGGTGTGAAGGCGGCAGCCGCGAGCGTGCCTGCGGGGAGTCCGTGGAGGCGGTCGAGATCGGCGTGTCCGGGGACGGGCCAGTGCCGAAGCATGCCGTCGATGTCACAGAGCACGGCGTCGTAGGGACACAGTCATACCGGGCCCGGAGGCCAGCGGCCCCATTGCAGGACCGCGAAAAACTTAACGGGGGCACCGCCGGCGCGGCGGCGACTCCACACCACGCACCGGCGGGAGCGGGGCGGTGGTTCACCCGCCCGGGTGAAGCCGTTCCTCGCGTACGCGGACGCGGATCCAACGGCACTCCCCCAACTGCCGTCATGAGACGCGCACTTGACACACATCGTGCCATACCGGCATGTTTCGGGCGCGGCTCGGTAGTCGGGGCATTTCGATGTGCGATTGGAGTGCGCATGGTGGTGCGTGAATCGGTCGAGGCGTTGTCGGAGTTCGCCGCGGCGGGCCGTCTCGGGGTCGGTGGGGGCGTGGCGGTGGGCGGTGGCCACCGGTGTGGTCCTGGCGGCGGACGCGGGCGAGGGGTTGTGGTCGCGGGCCGTGGTCGAGCGCGCCGACGTCGAGGGGGTGCCGGCGGGACTGGTGTCAGTGTCCGCGTTCGAGGCGGCGGAGCGTCTGACGGCCGCGCTCGGCGTCCCGTTGCCGCCGCTGCGGCCCGCGGTGACGGGCCGGATGATCGGGGACCTGACGGCGGCCGGCATCCTGCTCCGCCCTGGAAGGCCCCCGCGAGACCCCGGTGGTCCACGCGGACCAGGTCGCCGCGCTCACCCGCCGACGCGACCTCGCCGCCCTGCTCGACCGACACACCTTCCTCGGCCCGGACCAGAGCGCCGTACTCCTCGGGCTGCGCCGAACCGACTTCGACCACCTCGTGCGGCTCGCGATGCTGCGCCCGGCCCGAACCGGTCCGTGGACTACGGGCGGGCCCGCGGCGGGGAGGTGGAGGTGTCCCTGTACCGGGGCCTGGACGTCGCCCTGCTCCCGACCATGCACCCCGAAATCGGCTGGGCGCGGCTCCGGTTCCTCAGTCCGGGTGCCCGGTCCCCACTCGCCCGCCTGGCCCCGGCGCCGACCGGGGTGGGCGGCGTCGTGACGTTGGCGGACGTGGCGCGGATCGCGGGAGTGGGGTGGGCCGCGGTCGCGGCCTGGCGCCGGCGACACGATGACTTCCCCGCACCCGCCGGCGGTACCTCCACCACACCGGCCTTCGAGCGGGGCACGGTGGGCGCGTGGCTGCTCGCCCACGACAAGATCACCATCCCCGGGCCCATGGCCCCCGCAGGGCGCCTGACGCTGCGCACGGGCGAGGTGGTGGAGCTGTTCGACGCCGCGCTCTTCGGAGAGGGCGACGGCGCCCGGTTGATCGGCTGCGCGGATCCGGCCGGGGTGGAGCGCCGTACGAGTGCCTCGTCGGCGGCCGGCGGGGTGGAACTCGCGGAGGTCGAGGGCCTCGTCGGCCGGGATCCATTCGCGGTGGAGGCGGCCGTCATCGAGGCGGGCGGACTCGTGCTCGGCGGCCGGCTGCGACGTGTCGAGTTCTCGTGGTCGGGACCTGTGAGCCGCCCGCAGCAGAACGGCGGCCTCGGAGGCGGCTTTCGCCTGCGCCCGGTACTCCTGTGCCCGGTGGCGGGCGGCGGCGGCCTCCACCGCCTCCACGAGGGCCAGCAGCAGCGTGAGGCCGACCGCGCCGCCGCCTCGGGCTGTGCGGGGGCCCGCTCCAGTACCCGGTCCGAGGCGCGCCGGCCGGCACGGGCCCGACCTTCGAGGCTACGGGCGCCGGAGGCGCGGGCACCTTGCTCGAAGGCGTCGGCCGCCGCCTGGACGCGGTCGCGGACCAGGGCCGGGGATCCGGCGAACCAGACGGGGCGGGTGCCGCCGGCAGGCAGTCCCCCGGCAGCGCGACCGCGTACACGGAGTGGGCGTCGGGGTCGCCGCGGCGTTCGCGCACGCGCAAGCCCGCGTCGCAGAGCCGGTCGAGGAAGTCGGTGTCGCCGTGGGCCACGGCCGCGGCCTGACGGACGGTGCGCTGCAGGGACTCCGGGCGGTCTCGGCGAGGCCGCCCGGCGGGCGGCCGTTCTCGGCCTCGCCGGTGACCGGCCGCCAGCGCGCGCTCCGGTCCAGCGGGGACATGCCAGGGTCGCCGCGATGTGGATGTGGTCCTCCGCGTGCCGCACCGCGCTCCACCGGCAGGCCGCTGGTTCCGGCACTGAGCTGACGTCGCCCGAAACCCCCGTCCTCGGGCGGCGTCAGCTCAGTGCCGGGACCGCGAGAGGACCCCGGTCGTCGGCGGGGGCTCCGGTTTCCCTTCCCCTCACCGACCCTCCGGCGACCACTCTGCCAAGCCCCGGAGCACCGGGCATTGGCCTGGCGTGCACAGTGTCTTGACGGAGAGTCGCCCCGCCGCCCGCGTCCCGGGCCCCGGCTCTTGTTGCGCGGGCCGCCACGGCCGGTGTAAACCCGTGATCATGCTGCCCGAGAGAACGTTCCGCAGCGCGGAACTAGCGCCCGCCGACCGTTTCGAGAGCTGGCGAGCCCTGATGTCGGAGACGCATGCGCCCATGGAGATGCGCAGTGAGCACGCCGCCGACTTCTGGGTGAACCAGCGCGTCATCTCGCTCGGCGGGATCACGGTCTATCCGATGGAATGCCGTCCCCTGACCTTCCAGCGCACACCGAAGCTGATAG
Source organism: Streptomyces sp. NBC_00513 (assembly GCF_041431415.1). Taxonomy (GTDB): domain Bacteria; phylum Actinomycetota; class Actinomycetes; order Streptomycetales; family Streptomycetaceae; genus Streptomyces. Next base: position 7,964,453 of record NZ_CP107845.1, on the reverse strand, counting down.
CGAGGTCGGACCCCGAGGCGTTCCACCTCTCGCTGATCAAGCGCGGGGCGGGAGCGGTCACCCTGGGCAAGGACACCGTGGTGCACGGCGTGTTCGACATCCACACCAGTGACACGTCACGGCCGTTCGAGATCAGTTCCGGCCCGCATTCCGTCGAGATCATCGGGGTCGAGGTACCCAAGGCGCTGCTGCCGCTGCCCCCTCACACCGCCGGCCGGGTCATCGGCAAGCGCATCTCGGCCCGGGAGGGAATGGGGGCCCTGCTGGCCACCTTCCTCGACCAGGTGACCAAGGACAGCCGGTCCTACCGGCCGGCCGATGGCCCGCGCCTGAGCGGCGTACTGGCCGATCTCGTCGCCTCGCTCTTCGCCGGCGTCCTCGAAGCGGACCGGTCCTTGACCCCGGAGACGCACCGGCGGGCCCTGGCACTCCGCGTGATGGCCTTCATCCGGGACAACGCCGACGATCCGCTGCTGGACGTCCCCGCGATCGCCGCCGCCCACCACATCTCCGTCAGCTATCTCCACCGGGTTTTCCAGCAGGAGGGGGACGGGGCAACGGTCGCGGCCTTCCTTCAGGGCCAGCGGCTCGCGCGGGCACGCCAGGACCTGGTGGACCCTCTGCACCAAGGGGTGCCCGTGCACGTCATCGGCGCCCGGCGGGGCTTCCGGCACGCGTCCGCGTTCAGCCGGGCGTTCCGCGAGGCCTACGGCCTGCCGCCCGCGGCCTTCCGCGGGCAGGCCCGGGCGGAAGACCTGGCCGGGGCGGACGCCTCCTGAAGGCTGTCCCGTAAGTCGATGTTGGCCTCGGGCATACTGGCGGTCGTTGCCGCGCTGGAGCGAGTCTGGGATGGGGAGCCTAAAGACGTCGTTCTGACGCGATATTGGGCGTCGTACGCTCGCGCGAACTGGCGGTGTTCACGAGAACGGTTCTGGCCCATTTTCCGTGGAGTGGTTACGGAGCGTCAGATCTTCGGGGCCATGCGATGACGGTCTGGATGGGCGCGGAGTCGAGGTGATGTGAGTTCCAGGGCCCGGTTGTCGCGTCCGGCGCTCATGTGGTTGAGCCAGCGTTCGTACCAGTCGAGGAAGTCGGTGGCTGAGGAGACGTTGGGGCCCCAGAACCCGTCGCTGTTACCGATGAGCACGCGGCCGGTGAGGGGACCGGTCACTGCGATGACGCATACGTCGGTGCAACCCATCTCGATGATGTGGAGGAAGAGGTCGTGTCCGTGGTTCCCGGCTCCTGTGCCGTCGAAGCCTCGAGGTGTCCCTGGTTCTCCGCGCGGATTCATGACCATCAGGGAACACCGTTCCAGCGGCATGAGGCCGTAGAACGGTGCCGCGCCTGAGCCGCCGATGTGCGTGAGGAACTGCAAGTAGGCGTCGGGCAGGACGATGTCGTGCTCGGCCTCGAACGCAGCGACGCGTGCTTCTGCCAGCTTCGGACCGAGGGAGAACTTGTGCTGTTCTTCCCCGAAGGAGTGGCTGCGCAGTGGTTGGAACGGGATCGCGGCCAGCTTGCGGCGCAGGCGGGGTATGCGGGGATCCATGGTGCATCTTCTCTCGTCCCCGTCACCCTATGGGTGGCGGTGGTCAGCTGGCCAGGAGAACCCTCTTCCGCAGGAGAGCGAAGCCGGCACGGCCGAACATCTGGCGTTTGAGCATCTTGATCCGGTTGACGTGTCCTTCGACGAGGCCGGAGTTCCAGGGCAGGGTGAGCCCGGCGATGACGGCAATCGCGGTAACGTTCGATGCCTGCGGCGAGGGTGCGGAGGCTGGGGGGCGTCTCGCCGGACGGCGTCGAGCCGCTGCGGCAGCCGTTCGCCCTGGCGCTCGGCGAGTATCTGGGCGAAGGAGCGAACGTGAGTGGTGAGGGCGTTGAGTTCGGGGCAGTGGACCAGGACGGCCTTGAGCCGAAGGTGGTCGATCTCTGGGAGAGTCCCGGGGCGGCGGAGGATCCAGCCAGCGACGACGCGGGGTGACGGTGGCCGAGCTGTGATCGGGTTGGGAGAGGTCCTCTTCGCCCGGAAGTAGGCGCGAACGCGCTGGTAGCTGCCCTGGTAGCCGAGTGGCACGATCTCCTCCCCCACCGTCCAGGCGTTGGTGCAGCCCTGGTTCCGGCGGTCATCCGGGTAGGGCTTGAACGCGTCAAGCTTGGACGGCCGGCCCTGCCACTGGCCTCGGAAGAGGTCCTCCGGGGTGGCTGCGTCGGCGAAGAGTTTGACGGTGCGCGAGGTCATGCGGAGTTGGCGGCCGATCGCCCTCCGACTGAGCCCGGCGGTCAGCAGTTCGTGGACGGTCGCGTGGTTGGCGCGGGTGCGGTCGGCGAAGCGGTGGCCCCTTGGCCAGGGCGAGCCGGAGGGGTCTTCGAACTTCTCCACCTCGGCGGCAGGCTGGGCTGGATCTGGGGCCGGCACCCGCAGGCATCCGCGGTGGTCTGCGACACAACGCTCGGCGGCTTCGCTCAGGTTGTGCCAGAGATGCCACCTGTCCGCCACCTGCACCGCCTGGGGGCCCCGGCGGTGGCCCCTTCTGCGAAGAACGGTGCTCGATCGCGGCAGACCACCTCTACCCCGGGACGCTTCGCGAGCCAAGCGGCCAGGGTGGAGGCTTCCCGGTCGGGCAGCAGGTCCACCGGGCGTCGGCTTTCGACGTCGACCAGGACGGTCCCGTAGTGGCGGCCTTTGCGGGTCGCGTACTCATCGACGCCGACGACGCGCGGGGCGGGAACTTCCGGGTTGGGCAAGGATTCGACCAGCCGCAGCACCGTGCTGCGGCTGACGGACACGCCAAAGGCTCTCGCCATGCGGGCCGGCCCGACCGGCGAGCGCGAGGCCGACGTCGACCGCAGGCGCTCGGTCCGCCGGCCGTATCGACGAGTCAGCTCCGGCATCTGCTCGGCGAAGGTCCGGCGCCCGCACGAGATGACCGGGCAGAGGACCCTGCGGACACGCAGGCAGAGGACGACCCGTCTGCCACCGCTGGGCACATCAGCGGGAAACCGCAGGTAGAAAGCTGTGAATCCGCCGCGACCAGCCTCCACAGCCAGAGCAATCGGACCCGGCCACCGTGCTCTGGGCCTCGATACGTACCGCCTCGTCGTTCACGTCGACCGACAGCACAGCCATGTCCGCGATCGACGGGAACAGTAACTCCTCCAATCAGAGCACTACTTCTTCCACGGGCCGAACTGTCAGCCACACCGCACTGGGGACGAATCGTTTTCAGGCAGCTTCCCGAGGTCCCGCCCGCCCGACAAGCGTCACTCCGCGTAGTGATTCACGAAAAGTGAGCCAGAACCCGAGAACGGGAGGCGGTCACCCGGGCTCTGCTCAGCGGCCGTAACCCTCGCGTGAAGCAGCTCCGGTACTCGGGCAGCAGCGGGGCGCACCGCCCCTTGGCGTGATGATCGGCTTCGTCATCTGATGATCTGGTCCCCGTCAGGCAGGTCCTGGACCGTGACGAGGCCGCGGGGCAGCCCGAGTCCCCGCGACACCGCCTGGGCAATCCCGTCGAAGTCCGGGCCTTGCGGGATCGGGACCTGCTCCCCCTCGCCGTAGCTCTCCAGCGCCTTCACGAAGTAGCTCGGATGCCAGGCGCCAACGGCCCCCCTGACCTCGATCGCGGCCACAGGGCGCCCGCCGACGAGTTGCTTGAGCGCGCCCAGAATCTCATCGGATCGCCGTTCACCCGGTACCTGAAACAGGCTGGCGTGAGCACCGACGAGGCCGCCGCCCCTGACCCGCACCGTCACAGTGAGGCAGCTGGTGACGCTCGGATAGGTCATCACACCCCCAGGCGCGACCTCTTTGACCTGCCCCTCCGTGACCGTCGCGCGGGCGGGTGCCGCCAGGCCGCTCACCAGGTGCGGCCCTGCGTGGGTGGGCTCATACGGGGCGATACCGGCGGCCGCACTGGGCGAGGTGAGCGTCGCGGCGCCGACAAGGGCAACTGCGAGGGTCACGATGACGCGCTTGAGTTCGATCACAACCCTCCCAACGATCACAAGGTGCGGCAAGTGCCCGGATCGCCGCCAACCCTCGCTCCGCTTCGGCGGCGCGACAGCCCTGACACAAACCGCGCGACGCGTCCGACCGCCATGAGTGACTCCCGAACCCAACGACATTGATCACGGAGGCGACACCCGAAGCCACCCCCGAAGTCGTCAGCAAACGACTCGCGTTCGCGCGTCTATAGTCCGCCGCCGGCTCGACACCAGACTCGCCCGGGTTGCCACGGAGCCGGGCCCTCGACATCTGTCGCGCCGGGCGCGTAGAACACCGGGGCGCTTGACCGAGGCCGGACATTGGCCTGTGCCGGGCGGCTGGCGGACTGCCCGGCACACGATCACTGCGGGTTCGGCTACCCCACGTTCACGGGCGGCCCGGGTTAGCGCCGGCGGCCCCAGGCCTCGGTGTCAACGGTGCGGCCGCGGTCGTCGCGCAGGGTGGCAGTGCCGGCGCGGTTGTCCCAGACGTGGTCGCGCTTGCCCTGGAAGAGGTCAGTGCGGGTGTCGCGGCCGGATCCGGTGTGGATCCGGATGGTGGCGCGGCCGCCGATGCGGACGTTGTTGAAGCGGTAACGGTTGCCGTCGGAGTCACGCAGCGCCCAAGTACGAAGGTTCACGGCCTGGCGGGTCGTGTTGCGGATCTCGACCCACTCGCCGTTCCGCGGTTCACGTGATCGTGACCCTGACATTCACTGACCGCTGCACCCACCCAAAGCGCGCACGACACAATCGATCAACGCACACCGGCGCACCACCCGGCGCACTCGACCGCCCCATCACCCAACCGGAGCACAGCATTCCGTAACTACGGTTATGCACGTTCCTTCGCACACACATACGGAAACCGTGCCGCCGAATGAATCTGTCCGCCCGTCCCGGTGACCACCCCGCCGACTCGGCGGTGAGCCGGCCCGATACACGCGGGGTGGGCGGCTCGATCAGTGAGCGACCTCCGCAATCGACAGACGCTGTCCCGCGACCGGGACGGCGCAGGGCGACGTCACACCCGGGGGACCATGCGCAGCGAGACCGTTCGGGCAGTGGCCGGCCACCCAACGCCTGGGCTGGGAACGGCCGAGCGTCGAGCAGCGCGAACGCGTGGCCAACCCCGGCATCGACTGCGCATAGTGACACCCGGCCGGGGGGATCCTGGGGGTATGGCCCGACGTCGGCTGTGCGTCTGCTCGGTGCCGGGGTGCGGCCGGGGGTGGGGGCCCGGCGTCGGTACTGCGGTGACGCCTGCGTGGCCGAGCCTCAAGGCGGAGCTGAACGTCCCGACGCGTGCCGTCCGCAAGCCGGGGGCGAACGTGTTGGTGGCCAGTTGAAATTCCCCATGGGTGGCCAGTTGACGGGGATCTAACTGACCGCAGACGGTCACTCTTTGGTGATACTCATCCGGGAGGCGGGACGGGTCCGAAGCCAGTACGAGACGGCCGCGATGGTCAGGGCGATGCCGTAAGCGGCGAAGGCGACCATCCCGATCCAGCCGACCAGCAGGGCGTCGCCCGAGGAGTGGAAGTCGCCGCGCCGCATCGTCACTACGCCGGCCGTGGCCAGGGTCAAGTATCCGGCCCCCACAACGCCGTACGGGGCTAGCGTGGCAGCGCCGAGCAGAGCCGGGGCGAGCGGGAGCCAGCGCGGCACCCGTCGGCCGCGCAGGAACAGTGTCCAGCGCGGGAAGACCTGCCCCCACGGGCGGACCAGGCCCCAGAGCAGGAAAACGCCGAGCACGGACAGCAGCGCGGTGGGATCCAGGCCCCAGGACTCCAGGGTGAGAAAGATCCCCGAGGCGCCGTTGCGCTCCGAGACCGCGAGCATCTCCTCACCAGTGATCCCCGCGAACGTGCCGCCCGACGCCCAGACCAGCTTCATCGCCGCGTATGGAACAAAGGCCAGTGTCCCTGCCCAGGCGGCGAGTTGGACGAGCTGCGGAGCGGCGGACGGCGCTCGTACAGCAGTACCGGCGGGCCGGTGGTCGGACCGGGCCGTGGCCGCGAGCAGGACCGCCCCGACCGCCGCCAAGGCCTTGTTCGCAGCGGAGGCCTGGCTGTCCACTCCCTGACCGAGCATCAGCGTGATCGCATCCATCAGCAGGCTGAACGCGGTGATCCCGGCCAGCCCGCAGACCACCCAGAGCAGCACCCGTATCGCCGGCCGAAGCCCGTACAACACCACCGCTCCGCTGACCAGCATCGCCAGCGCACCCACCGCCATGACCGCCCAACCCAGCCCGGACGTTCCTGAGTCACCGCCGAGGTGGAGCAAGGAGGTCCCACTCAGCGCGCACGCCAGGCCGAAGCCGGCATACAGCACCGCCCACAGCATCGTTGCCCAGGCCACCCAGCGCGGCCATCGCTGCCACCAGGCGCTCCAGAGCGCCTTCATCGTCCGTTCAACACTGGTCATGTTCCGAACGTCGCATCGACCGCGGCGGAGTGGCGTCGGCCACCGGAACGATCCCCCTCCCCCAAACGGGTGAGCAACCTCTTAAGACCAAAGTTGTGTCACGGAGCGTGACGTCTCAACTGGCCGTACCTGGGGAATCTGGACTGGCCGCCGTCATGTCCGTGATCAGCGAGGACACCGCCGACGGCGCGAGGCTCGTCCAGTGGACCGACAAGGACAAGCCCAACCAGCACTTTCGCCTCGCTGATCAGTGCCCACGGAGCCCCGCCGGCTTTGACCGGCGGGGCTTTGCTGTGTCCGGGCCGTACCGGGCCAGCCCCAACAACCGGCCCGGAACGGCTCCAGTTCCCCCGGCTTGGGTGCGGCAGCGAACCGGCGCGCTACCGCCAATGGCTGCTCGACTGTCCCCCACCCCGGAGAAGAACAGCGTGGCCATCGCCTCCAACGAATCCTTCGGAGGATGGACCAAGACGTTCACCGACCCGAGGCTCTGGGCGGCCATCGTCGAGCGGCTGACGTTCGGAGGCAACATCATCGAGACCGACACCGACTCCTACCGACTGGCCGTCACCCGGGCCCGCGGCAGCCAACAGGCCGCGGCACAGAAGGCCGCCAGCTGACTCCCGACCACAAGCCAACCCATCCACGGCCCCGCGACCCCCCACGGTCACGGGGCCTGCCCTGGGCGGTCGGCGTGGGCCGGGCCTGCGTCGCCTGCGGCAAGAAACTCACCGCCGGTGCCGTCCCTCGCGGAACGATCTCCAGCCGGCAAGGAGTCCACAACACCGACATCGAGGTGTGAGCCTGCCCCAGGACAAGGCCCGCCTCATGAACGCGCGCGCCGAACATCCCACCGGCGACGACGAGGACCGGCCGCCCACCTGCCGGCGGTGTGGAGCCCGGGCCCTGGCGATAGGTGGCCCCGAAGGCGGAGTCATCGTGCACGAGAGGACCTGTCCCAACCGACGCGAAGGCGAACCGGCAGCCCGCCCACCCCACACCATCTGACAAGTCCGGTCGGCCTGGCTTGGGGTGACTGCCGGAGCGGCGGGCCCAACCACGGTGCGCCGCTCCGGCAGTCGGGGGGTGCGCTCCGATACGCGGGCGCACCCCCCCGGGGTGTGGTGTCCGGCTCGGGACGGACACCACGCGAGGGAAGCCAAGGGGCCGGCGGGCCAGGAGGATCCCTTTCTCCTCACGCCCGCCCGGGACGGGCCGTCCGGCGACCCGTTACTCCCCGACGAGAGCGGCGCGGATCAGTGGCAGGCCGGGGCGAGGAAGCGTTTCTCCGCGTTCCGGCTGCCCTGTGATGACCGTGGTGAGCCGCATCGTCGTGGTCATTCTCCGTTCAACGCGCAACCGCCCGGCCGGTTACCCGAACCTGGCCCTGACGGGCGCTGCCGGAGTCCGCCTCTGCCCGCGTCCCTCCCGCTGCTCGCCTGCCCGCTGTGCCGGTTGGGGCGCCAGGCCGAGGTGGGCGGCGGTGCCGGTGGCTTGCAGAACGCGGGCCACGATGGGTTGGAACGGGCCACTGAGATGGAAACCGACTCCCGCGCGGGCCGCTTCCGCCCTCGCCCACAGCAGGGCACCCAGCCCTGAGCAGTCACAGAAGGACACCCCGCTGATGTCGACGCGCAGCAGCGCGGGATTGCTGTCGAGGCATGCACGGACCGCACCGCGGACGGCCGGGGCGGTCTTCAGGTCGAGTTCACCGGCGAGGGGGATGAGGCCGTATCGGCCGGCGAGGACCACCGTGCGGGCGTGTCGCCGAGGCGATGGAATCAGGTCCGGCTTTCGTGAGTCTGCTGTCTCGAGGTGCATCTGTTGCCGCCTCCTCAGGCCGCGGTCGGTGGGGTGGCCGATCGGGAGGCGCTGAGGTTGTCGGCGTTGATACGCCGGGCTTCTTGGAGCTGGTCCTCCAAGGCGACGATGCGGCAGGCCGCCTCCACGGGCAGTCCCTGGTCGACGAGTTCGCGGGCGCGGGCCGCGAGCCTCAGCTGGTGTCGGGAGTAACGCCGGTGCCCGCCGGGCGAGCGGAACGGAGTAATCAGGCGGGCCTCGCCGATCGCGCGGAGGAAGCCCTGGGTGGTGCCGAGCATGTCGGCGGCCCCGCCCATCGTGAAGGCGGGGTATTCATCGTCGTCCAGATGACCGACACTCGGGCCGGTCGGATTGTCTGCAGTCATTTCACCTCTCTGTGGAACGCGGAGGGGCCCTGGCACGTGTCGCGCCAGGGCCCCGAAGGAACTGCTACACCATCTACCGGCCCTGATACTGCGCCGGCCTCATTCCGCACACCCGCCTGGAAGCGACGGGTGGTGCGGGGATCGCGGTTGTTCGACCGGAGACCACCTCACTCACGATGTCCTGCGGTACCCGGACCCGCGTGGCGTCCGGGCGATCCCGATGATGCCCAATCCCTCCGTTCATCCCTCGGATGATCAACTGCATACCTGCGGGAACCACTGGTGCTGCGAACTGCTGGTACTGCTCCACTCGGAACTACTGGTACTGCTGGTACTGCTGGTGATGCGAACTGCTTGTACTGCTCGCGGCCTGACCCAGCGCCACACTTTCGGCAGCCAGCCCCGTCGCCCATCCTGCGTCCGCTCTGGCTTGGAACCCCACTGCCGAACCTCCCGATGCGCGCGCCCGCAGCCGACGCCTTCACCGAGGTGCTACTCATTCACTTCACTGCTGGTACTACGAACTACGGGTACTGCACCACTGCGTCAACTGCTGGTACTACCTGTGGTGGCCCCTGATGACCGCGGGCCAACCGGTCCGGTGATCAGCCCCGTCGCCGTCCTTCAACCACTCTGGCTTCGACACTCCATCACCGCACCGTCCTGCTGTACTGCACCTACCTGTACTGCGGTGCTGCTGCCCGGCAGTTCGTCTCTGCCAGGCTTGCGGCCTCTCTGGGCTACGAGAGAAACCATAACCACAGCACTGGCCGATGTCTACTCCAGCCGACACAGATTTTCGCGCGGTAGGCACAGAGGTAATCGATCGCGATGGAACACAGGCGCTCGCCGCGACCCGACGGGGCGCCGCAGGGGACGGTCTGAGGGGACGCGGCGGCGACCGAGCCACAGGTCAGAGTCCGCCGAGCCGGCTCTCCGTGGGGTTCGGTACGGCACAGGGGGCTTCGGTCGCAGCAGGAACATCGACGACGGGGAAACCGTGACCGAGCATGACCACCCCCAACTCCTCAAACTCCTGCACCGCACCGGAGCCCTCACCCTCTTCACCCTCGCCCCCCCACCAGCCACCTGAACCCACCCGCACGATCCGCTCGAACTCCGACAGCTCCCCCGCCGGCCCAATCCCGTCACCGCCGGGTGCGGGCTGGCTCCCACCTGCTTGCCCTGCGCTGTCGGTACCGGCCCCCCGCGGTCGCGTCGCGCGGGTGCGTCGTTCCCCGCAGGCGCCCGCCGGTTGCGCTCACGCCGGGGTCCGCTGTTCCACGCCCCTGCTCAAGCCCTGCCCACCGGTTGAGATCGGGCGGACAGTGTCGAGTTCCGGATCCGATGCGAGCGGAGAGCGGGAAACGTGTCGCCCTGCGGTGTCGTGAAGTGGTTCGACCCTGACCGGGGCATCGGTCTCATCAGCCGGCAAGGCGCCGGACCTGACGTCTCCGTGGAAGCCTCCGCGATCCACGGAAAGGATCGCCACCTCCACCAAGGCGAGGAAGTCCTCTTCAACATCACCCTGGACAGTGGGGGGCTACGAGCCGACGACATCCACCGTACGGATCGTGGCAAGACCCAGCCGTCGAAACCATCGCATACGGTCCCCGCACAGCAGCGTCTCTCTTCCCTGGCCAACCGAGTCGTGCCTGCCGTAGCCTCTCCAGCGGCAACACGGTCCAACCGTCCGCCCGGAGCCGGGCAGTGATCCGCCGGCCAAGAGGCCCGGAGCGACCTGGCTGTCGTCGACCCCGCCCGGCGCATGCTGTAGGGGCGGTGAGCCGGTCGTGCTCGGCCCCCATCGGGCTGCGGCGCATCGTCTCCTTGAGCTGCGGGGCGGGGCCGTGCCGTGCTCCCGGTCTGACTATTTGGAAGGCAAGACAGGGCCAACGCTCATTGTCGGCCGGCCTCACCCGGATGGCACACACCCTGACCAGCATCGGGAGCGTTTACGGCACATGACAACACCAAATCTCCTCTTCCTCCTCGGCCAGACCGCGGAAGGAGAGGAACGGGAAGGTCGCTTCGACTCCGGGGCCACTCGGTCCACTCGGGTCGGAAAGTGGACTTTCACGCCACGCTCAACCAACCGTGGCGAGACCCGTCACGCGACGCTGGGACACGAAAGTCTGGAAATCGATCTCAGGTACTCGTCCTCGATCCTTGAGGACTTCCTTTACACGATGAACGTGATCCAGACCGAGTTCAGCAGGCGGTTCGCTGCCGCGGCAACGTACGCGACGGCTGTTGTCGACTGCTCGGGTGGCCGCTCCCGTGTATGAGCCGTACGGGTACTCCGACATCCACGGCCAGCCGGAGCCCTCCGCGTTCTGGGGCGTACCACAACAGGTTCAGCACGCCTCCCCCGGGCAGCTCGGCGCACCCAACCAGGCGCACCAGCCCTGGGATCCGGCGGAGGAACTCGCGATCCTTCTCCAGGAGGGCGCTGCACTCGGGCAGCCGGAGCCCTTCACCCCGAAGCCTTTCGACGGTATCGGTGACACGGCCGCCACCCTCGGCTTCGTCGCGGGACTGGAGCACAACCCCGGCGAGCGTCCCTCGACACAGGCCACAGGCGGACACCGCCGGAACCAGTCGAAGAGGCCGGTGATGACCCTGCTGCAGACGGGGAGCCTGTTCACCGCCGTACTGGTTGCCGTGATCGCCGCCGTGGTCAGCATTCTCAGCGGGCTGGCCATCTGCGACGCCCTGCGTCACAGCGCCGCACCCCACACCGCCCGTGAAGTCGTCATCTGGTGGCCCCTGTTGATCTACGGCCCCTGGATGGTCGCCTCCCTGTCCATCCTCAGATCCGCCCTGCACCAGCGCCGCGCGCTTCATTCCTGGTCCATCGTGCTGTTGTTCTCCACCCTGGCGACACTCCTGTGCGTTGCCCAGGCACCCAGAACGATCGCCGCGGCGGCGGCCTCCGCCCTCCCCGCCGTCGCGGCGCTGGCCTGCTTCCAACAGCTGGTCCGCCAGATCACACTCACGCGACCGCCTCGCCAAGCCATCCCACGACACCGAAACCCGGCGCCCTCCGCCCCCACCCAGCTCAGACAGACGGCTGCGGCCGGACACAACCCGGTCGGTGTCCCTGCCGGCTGCCTCCCGGCAGACAACAGGGCGGCCCGCTCGCCGTCCCAAAGCCATCCGCTCGGGTAGGACGTACGCCGGTCGCGTGCGGGAGGCAGCGCCACTGAACCGATTCGACGCGTCGCCTGGCGGCTCGGGCCACAAGTCGCGGTGGCCGCGACCGGCGAAGGGGCGCCGCGGCATCGCATCGACAATGGATGTCACGCCGGTGGGAGGGGAGCCTTCGAACGCCGCGACAGCCGGTGGGCTTCGGCGGGGGTGCTGGATGCAGGCCCCTACCGGCAGTGGAACCCGGCAGGCCGACCATCGTGTCGACGGCGAGATCTGCCCACCGCCCACACGCGGCACCGGTGATCCCGGGCGAGCATCCCGGTGCGAACCGCACGGTCGCAGAATGAGGCAACAGGACCGGGCACCACACAGCCGGCGACCGCGAAGGGCCAAGGCGGTCGCGGCCGCCGACTTCCTGGCCAAACCAATCCTTCCCACACGTCAAAGGCGGTGATCACCCGCACTTTTGAAACGAAGATCGAAAGCGATGGTCACGGGCCCTGCAACGACTCAGTCCGACAATCCACCCACGCCGTCCCCTCGCAAGGCTCCCGGACCAGCCATCGCGCTGCGGCCGAACGCCCGCAACCCAGAGGCCCGGGCACCGCGGTGCACCCGAGCGACGTGCCGCAACGCGGGTGGTCGCCACAGCCACCGCAGGTACCGAAGCTCTGCGGCGGTAACGGCAGGAAACCGGCAGAATGAAACATCTCGCCCCAGACAACCGTCGCGGCGCCCGGGCGTCGCGGCGAGGGCACCTCCTGATGGGAAGGTCCGTTCTCCGCTGCGGCGTGATCCGCTTTGGGGAAGTCCTCGATGCGGCGCGGGCCGGGTCAGTTGAAGGCTGCGGCCACGGCGTCCGAGAGCTGATTCAGTACGGTCCGTGAGAGTTGCACCGAGCCGGTGAACGAAAGAAAACCGTGAACGGCTCCGTCAACCCGGGAAGTGCTGGACCGCGACGCCCGCTTCGGCCAACTTGCGTGCGTAGAGGTCCCCTTGGTCGCGCAGGGGGTCGTGCTCGGCAGTGGCGATGACGGCGGGAGGGAGCCCGGCCAGTTCCCTGGATCGCGCCGGAGAGACGCGCGGATCGGCACCCTGGTCAGGACTGCTGAGATAGGTGCCCCAGAACCATTCGAGGTACGAGCGGGAGAGGATCGGCCCGGTCGTGTACTCGTACATCGAGGGGCTGTCGTCGAACCGGTCGACTGCCGGGTAGGCGAGCACCTGGACCGTGATGCGGGGTCCCCCGCGGCGCAGGGATTCCTGTGCGAGAGTCGCGGCAAGGTTGCCGCCGGCGCTTTCGCCGAACACGGCGATGCGTTCTCCGTCTCCCCCGAGGCGTGCGGCGTTGTCCGCGACCCAGGTCAGGACGGCGTACGCGTCGTCGATGGCGGCCGGGAAGCGATGCTCGGGCGCCAATCTGTAGTCGACGGAGACCACGATCGTGCCGGAGCGGCCGGCCACGGTGCGGGCGATGTGGTCCTGGGTGTCCAGGTCGCCGAAGACCCACCCGCCGCCGTGAAAGTAGAGCGTCACGGGCAGCGGCCCGGCATCCGGCTCGGTGACGGGCCGATAGATACGGACCGGTATCTCAAGGTCGCCGGCGGGGGCGGTGGTGTCCAGGACGTCGGCGACCGGTTCGGCAGCGCCGGCCAGGGTGGCGAAAGCGCGCCCGGCGGCGCGGTTCTCCGCCACCGTCCGACTTTCGGGGGCGGGCCCGCCTTCCGCGGCCAATTGCCTGAGCAGGATCTCGATCTGAGGGTCAATGGGCATGAGGCACACCTGCCTGAAGGGACGACCATCCCGAGCTGGAATGACTTCTCCAATATCCGTAGCGCATTATTGGAATGTCAATTCCAACTTTGGTAACGTGGCTGGGTGAGCACACCACTTGAGGCCAAAGAGCCGGAGAAGCGCCGACTCACCAAGGCCGGCCGCAGGACACGCGAACGCATCGTCGAGACCGCCGCGGAGCTGATGTTCCACCGCGGTGCGGGGGGCACGAGCATCCCGGACATCCAGGCGGCCGCCGGGGTAAGCGCGTCGCAGATCTATCACTACTTCGGCGACAAGCAGGGCTTGGTGTTGGCGGTCATCGACCACCAGACGGACTCGAAGCTCGTCCGGCAGCGACCACTGCTGGACAGCCTGGACAGCATCGAGGCCCTTCGCGCGTGGTGCGACACGGCAGGGGATCGGCAGGACGCCCTGGGATGCGAGGGCGGCTGTGAGATCGGCTCGCTCGCCAGCGAACTCGCCGACGGCGATCAGGCGGCGCGGATGGTCCTCGTCGCGGCGTTCGATCGGTGGGAAGGCCCGATCAGGTCGGGACTCGCGCGCATGCAGGCGCGCGGAGAGCTGAGCGAGAACGCGGACGTGGCCGCGCTCGCCACCGCCTTGATGGCCGCCATCCAGGGCGGCATGCTGCTGTCCCAGGTCCGCCGGTCGAGCACCGCCTACCGACACGCCGTGTCAGCGGTGATCGACCACATCGAGAGCCACGTCATCCGTTACTGACTTTCAAGTTGTCTTGTCGTAGGGGCTGACGATCGGTGATCGTCGCGGCATGCCACGTGTATGAGGTATCCGCAGGGCGGGGGTCTGACTGCGGAGAGGCAAGCGTTTCCGTGAGCGGATCCGGATGGAAGCGGTCGCGATGTTCGCCGACGGGCAGTACGGAGATCGCGAAGGAGTTACGGATCGGCGTCCGGGCGGCCCGGCGGTGGCGGCAAGCCTGGCGGCCGGTCAGGGCCAAGTTCGTTCCCGTGGCCCGGCGTCCCGTCCAAAGCTGAGCGACGCGTCGTTCGCCGTGCTCGAGGAGTCAACAGCTCGCGCAGACGGGACGGCACGCCTCACGCTCGGCTGCCCTCGTCGCCCCCTGCTCCCGCGCCGCGCGCCGCACCTGTGCCTGAGGACCTTGGCCTCCTCTCACTGTCGGGCGTCGGCAGCATCGCGGCGCGGGTTGCCAATCGCCTTCAGGAACAGCTGCGGGTGATCGCGGCCGAGGCGGAGGCGCACGGCCTGGGCCTCCACGATGGCGAGTAGCCGAGTCAGGCCCACAGCTCCGCCCAGACTAGTTGTCCGGTGGCTGTCGGCCCGGTGCCCCAGGCGCTGCTCAGCGTGTCCACCAGCAAGAGGCCGCGGCCCGTGCAGTTCTCGACGGGGACCGGCCGGGTGTGGGAGCGGTAGGAAAAGCCCGGGCCGGAGTCCTCGACTTCCAGCCGTACCACTCGTCGTGGGCCGGTGCTGGGATCGCGCAGGGCCAGGGTGATCCGGGCTGGGGTGCCGCCGTGGCGCACGGCGTTGGTGGCCAGTTCGGTCGCGATCAGGGTGAGGTCGTCGCTGAGCCCGTGCAGGTGCCATCCGGCGAGCCGGGCCGTGATCCAGGTGCGCAGCAGGCGCGGGGCCTTGATGTCGGCGGCGAGCTCGTAGTGGTGGGCGCACGCGGTGATCCCGCAGGAGCGGAGGGCGGCTGAGGTGGTGGGGACTATGCGAGGCATGAGAGCTCCTCGGCTTGCGGGGATTGGGTGAAGCGGGATGGGGGTGGCCTGGGATCCGGTGAGTTACGTCCGGTAACGGTCCGTGATCGCCCGCCGCCTACGGTACGACGCGGACCGGCGGCCCGCGTCGTACGAGGGCGGCCCTCAGGCCGGGCCGGCTGCTGCGGTGACAGTCACCTCGCGCAGCGGGATCAGTCTGATCGGTTCCGCGAGGAGGTCTGCGAAGCGGGCCGCGAAGGCCTGGAAGTGGGGCGTGGCCATGTGGTAGTCGAGGGCTTCCTGGTCGGCCCAGGTCTCGCGTACGTAGAAGGTGCCGAGCTCCTCAAGTAGTTCAAACAGCGTGTAGTCGAAGCAGCCCGTCTCGGCGCGGGACGGTTCGACCAGCGCGGACAGGACTTCCCGCAGTGCTTCGCGCCGCTCCGGCTTCGCGCGTACACGAGCGAGGGCGACGAGCGGGTGGGACTGGGGGGACATGGCCTTCTCCTGGGGTCGGGCGGCGCCGGGCGGCGCGATGGGTGGGGTCTGGTCGGTCGGTTCAGAATCCGGTGAGGGTGATCTTGCCGATGGCGGTGCCGGATTCCAGGATCCGGTGGGCCTCTCGCAGGTGGGCTGCGTTGACCGTGCCGAGGTCCGTGGTGGCGGTCGTCGCGAGGGCGCCGCGGTCAACGAGCTCGGCGACGCGGGTGAGGATGTGGTGCTGTCGCACCCTGTCCGCGGTCCGGTACAGCGACCGGGTGAACATCAGCTCCCAGTGGAAGGAGATGCTCTTGGACTTCAGCAGCCCGATCTCCACGGGGCCGAAGTCGTCGATGGCTACGATGCCGCCGAAGGGCCGCAGCATGTCCGCGTAGGCGGCGAGGCTGCGGTCCGTTCCGACCGTGCTGAAGATGTGATCCAGGCCGCCGGGTGCGACCTCGGCCACCTGCTGCGGCAACGGACGGTTGTGGTCGACGGTGTGCGTGACGCCCATGCGGCGTGCGAACTCGGCGCTCTCCGGTCGCGAGGCGGTACCGATCACCGTCAGGTCGGTGAGAGCGCGTGCCAGTTGTGCCACCATGGCCCCGACGCCGCCGGCGGCCGCTGTCACCAGCATCGTGCCGGTCTCGCGTCCGGCATCTCCCTCACCCAGGCCGAGGCGTTCGAAAAGGCCCTCCCAGGCGGTGAGGGAGGTCAACGGCAGGGCTGCGGCGTCGGTGAAGGAAAGGGTGGCCGGCTTGGGCCCGACGATGCTCTCGTCGACGACGTGGTACTGGGCGTTGGTGCCGGGGCGGTCGATCGCGCCGGCGTAGTAGACCTCGTCGCCGACCGTGAACAGCTCGACCCGTTCGCCGACCGCGACGACGGTGCCGGCCGCGTCCCAGCCCAGCACCTTGGGCCGGCCGCCCGGGTCGCTGTTGCGGCGCACTTTGTAATCGACCGGGTTGACCGCGACGGCCTCGACCCGGACGAGGAGGTCGTGCGGGCCGGGCCGCGGCACGGGCAGCTCGACGTCCACCAGGCTCTCGTCGTCCTCGACCGGCAGGCTGGCGCGGTAAGCCACCGCCCGCATCATCTCGTTCGGCATCTCGTTCATCCCGCTTCCTCTCACGGTGGTCTTGTCCCCCGGGGCGGCCGCCCGGCGTCGAGTCACTGCCATCCGGCGACGGCGGCGACGGCCTGCTCGGCGACGCCGGCGGCGCTGGCCGGGTTCTGCCCGGTGACCAGCCGGCCGTCGGTGACGACCTGGTACTCCCAGAGGCCTGCGGCGACGACATCGGCCCCGAGGTCCTCCAGCCGGGACTGCAGCAGGAAGGGAACGACGCCGTCGAGGCCTATGGCGCGCTCCTCGCTGTCCGTGAACGCCGCGATCCGACGGTTCGCTACGAGCAGCGAACCGTCGGACAGCCGCAGCGAGGTGAGCGCGGACGCCCCGTGGCAGACCGAGGCCACCACGCCGCCCCGCTCATACACGTGGGCGGCCAGCCTGGACAACTGGGCGTTGCCGGGGAAGTCCCACATCGTGCCGTGTCCACCGACGAAGTAGACGACGTCATAGCCGGCAGGGTCGGTGTCATGGACGGCCGGCGCCGAGTCCAGCTTCGCCTGGACGACCGGGTCGGCCGCCCACGCGGCGTGTCCGGGCCGGGAGGGGTCACCGAACTCGTCTTCCGGGGGACGACCGCCGCGCACGGTGGTGACGTCCGTCTGCCATCCCGCGGCGGCGAAGACGCTCCATGCGTCGGCGGCCTCGGAGACGGTGTAGCCGGTGGCTCTGCCCGAGTCACCCAGCCGCGCATGGCTGGTTATCACCAGCAGGGCACGGTGCCGGCGCGGGGTGTTCGTGGTGCTCATCGTGTCCTTCTTCCGACGTTCCGGGCTCCTGACCGGGGTCCGGGCGGGGCGCCGACGAGGAAGCCGGTCACCCGTTCAGGACGCTACCCCTGGGGGCGTAGTAACCTGCAAGGGAGGCTACTTCCCAATGGGAAGTAGCCAGGTGGAAGGCGTATCAGAGAGGAGTGGAAGCCATGGTCATGGGCTGCACGTCGGAGCGGCACGACCAGCACGACGTCTACGCGGCGCAATGCCCGTGCCGCGAGGTGCTCGACCTCCTGGCCAACAAGTGGTCCGCGCTGGCCATCGGAGCCATGAGTGACGGGCCGCAGCGCTTTGGTGCTCTGCTGCGCCGCCTCGAGGGCGTCAGCCCGAAGGTTCTGACGAACACGCTGCGCCGCTTGGAGGAGAAGGGGTTCGTCGATCGGACCGTGTACCCGGCGGTGCCGCTGCACGTCGAGTATGCACTCACGGCGCTCGGCCACAGCGTGGCGGAACCCTTGGGGCAGCTGCGGGACTGGGTCGAGAACCACCTTGACGAGATCCAGGGCCTCCAGGTGTCCTGAGCGTTGCCGGGAGCTCGCCTGCTCGAATCGGTTCCGCCGGGACGGAACGACTCGCGTCGGCGCAGGGAGCGGACGGGATTAGGCAGCGTATTGAGTTGCGTCATCACGTGGTTCGGGTGAGGTCCTTGAGCCAGATCATCGAGGCGCGCAGGTGGAGTCCGGCGAGGTGGCTGTCTGGGGTTTTGCCGTACCGGGTGCCGATACCTCGCGAGGCTTTCCGCCTGTTGATCAGCCCGCGGACCCGGATGCGCCCCAGCACGACGACGTCGGGGCCCAGGTGTATCCCGGCAGCATCGTGGTGGGCACGGGCGGTGGTGGAGTCGATGCTGACCGTACTCACCGATCGGCAAGTACGGACCGATGAACTGCCACTCCGCATAAGCCAGTTGCACTCGCGTCACGCAGGAACACCTACCGGGCCCCGACCCGCCGCGCAGACGAATCCCGCAGATTGATCACGACTCAATACGCTGCCTAGCACCACATGCGGGGAGAAACGGAACCCCGGGACGGTTGTCCCATGGAGCAGCCTCCACACAGTTCGACTGAGGGTCACCACAGCTGGTAGGCGCCGGCCACCGGTACGGCGAGCAGGTCGCCGGGGCGGATGTCGCCCGGCAGTTGGACGTCGGAGGCGAGGATGTCGCCCGCCTCGCAGTGCCGCCCGACGACCGTGGCCGTACGCATCCGCAGCCTGCGGGAAACACAGGGCCACCTGCGCCGGCTCGCCGCCGGACGCCTGCTGCCGCTGCCGCTGCCGCTGCCCGACGAAGTCGCCTCCCATCTAATCCGGTTTCACGATCAGCCCGACGTCTTGGCCGAC